>CAJBSZ010000281.1 GCA_903958395.1 uncultured bacterium
CCTTCAACCTCATTGATGGTCTGGATGGACTCGCGACGGGTCTTGGCATCATCGCTGCCGCCGGAGTGGCGGGCTCTATGGTAATCCGGCATATGCCTGGCGATACCCTGGTCCTGCTCGGCTTCATCGGGGCCTGTGCGGGCTTCCTACGCTACAATTTCAACCCGGCCCGCGTGTTCCTGGGCGATACGGGCAGCATGTTCATTGGATTCACTCTTGCGGCCATCAGTTTAAGCACCGGATCAAAAGGAACCATTGTCGCCTCCATGACCGTTCCCCTGCTCGCCGCGGGCGTGCCCATCCTCGATACCGCCCTCGCCATCTGGCGCCGTAGTGTCCGCCGTTTGAGGCAGAACATGGAGGGGGCAAGCAATAGCAAGGGTGAGGTCTTTTCGGCGGATAAGGATCACCTGCACCATCGTCTGTTGCGCACTGGGAAATCCCATAGGAAAGTGGCCCTGACCCTCTATGCCATCAATGCCGGACTCGTGGCGGTCGGCTTGCTTACGCTGGCGTTCAATTCCCATGCGACGGCGATTTATCTAGTGACATTCGTTGTGGCGGTCTATGTGATTGTCAGGCATCTGGCACATGTGGAGTTATGGGATAGCGGCATGGCGGTTTTGAAAGGTCTTCAACGGCCTCCCTCCAAGGCGGTTGTTGTGATGATCTATCCGCTGGCTGACCTTGTGATCATGGGGGCCGCCCTGGTTCCGGCCCTGTATCTGTCCCGCCTGTATCACGGTGATTTCAAGACTGTGTGGCTGGATCATATTGTCATCTGGGTTACCATTCCGTTCATCTTCCTCGCCTTCAGTGGCGCCTATGGTCGGGTCTGGTCAAGGGCGCGGTTGTCGGAATACATCATGTTCATTTCGGCATTTGCCGGCGGCGTACTCATGAGCACCGCGGCCAGCGCCGTAATGGTTCCGCATCTGTCGCGGTTGGCGGTGATCGAGGCGATTCTGTTCTGGTTGTTTTCGCTTATGGGGCTTGTGGGGCTCCGGTTGTTTCCACGCGTGATCCAGGACCTCCTGCCGAGCATCCTCCGCCACCAGGCCGTCGAGGGTGTTGAGCGCGTGGCATGTTTGGTTTACGGAGCAGGGTACAGTTGTACGTTGTTCCTGAAGGCTACTGCCAATGATGCCGCCAGCCAAACCACACACCGGGTGGTTGTGGGCCTGCTGGACGATGATGCCAACCTGCATGGTCGGACGGTGTACGGACACCGGGTTCTGGGCGGTATTGATAAACTGAAGGGCGCCATTCACAAATACGGCGTCCGGGAAATCGTGATCACCACGTTCCTTGATGAAGCGGTTTTGCGGGAACTGGAGCAGTGCGCAGCCAGTCATCAGGTGAGAATATTCAGATGGCGCACGGATATCCGGTCGCAGCAGTTCTCGGATATGCATTTCTCGTTCGATCGCGCCCTCGGTGAAATGGCATCGCGGCTGCTGGTCGCCACGCCGCAAACCCTGGACAAGGATATCGGGCGTTGCCTGAAGTTGTCAGCCGACCTGGCTGCGGCGGATGCCGGCTACGCCGTTCTTTTCGCGCCGGGTACGGAAACCATTTGCCGCACATACCGGTGGTCAGTCCGGGAGTCTAAACTGATCCTCAATGACCTTGAAGGCATGGAGACAATTTCATTTCCACACGTCATCGGTCAATTGAAGCGGGAACAGAGGGTGGCCATCCCAAAAGTATCGGACCTTCCGGTGGAGGCTTGGGAAGAGAAGGCATTCCTGGAGTCGCAAGGCATCAAATCGGCAATTGTGGTGCCGCTTGGTCGGAACGGGAAGCTGCTTGGATTCATGGGCTATTACGGCATTCATTCTCACATGATCTGGGAGAAGTCTTCTGTTGACCTGCTTCAAATTCAAGCCGATGTCATCACACTGGCCTTGTTGCGGGTCTCAGCTCATTTACCCCAGCTCGCCATCGAACCTCAACCGGAGTGAACGCCGGCATTAGTTCACAGTTAACAGGGAGACCAAGTCATGTGTGGAATCGTCGGATATGTGGGCGCCAAAAGCGCAGTGGATGTTTTAATCGGAGGCCTGAAACGCCTCGAGTATCGGGGGTATGATTCGTCCGGCCTTGTCGTGGCCGCCGACAAGGCCTTGCATTTCGTCAAGGATACCGGCAAGGTCCGCCAGCTCGAGACCCGGGTGCACGCCGCCTGGCCTCAGGCGTTTCGTCAGCGCGTAGGCATGGGTATTGCCCATACCCGATGGGCGACACACGGCGCCCCGACACGGGAAAACGCCCACCCCCATTCCGACCAGACCGGCCGTCTGGCCTTGGTTCATAACGGGATCATCGAGAATTATGCGGCCCTTCGCCAACAACTGGCCGCCAAGGGTCATACGTTCGTATCCCAGACCGACAGCGAAGTCCTCATCCATCTCATCGGGGAACTCTACAAGGGGAATCTCTTCGAGGCGGTGTGTGCGGCATTGAAGCATGTCGAGGGCACCTACGGCATAGCGGCTGTCTCGGTGGACCATCCCGATCAGATCGTGGCGGCGCGCAAGGGAAGCCCCCTGGTCATCGGTATGGGCGAAAATGAAACCATCATTGCCAGCGATGTCTCGGCCCTCATCTCCCATACGCGGCAGGTCATCTATCTCGATGACGACGATGTGGCGCTACTCACCCCGGCTGGAGCCGATATCCGGAATATCCACAATGTCCCCGTCTCCCGGGAAGTCGCCCAGGTGGATTGGGATGTGGGCGTGGCGGAAAAGGGCGGCTTTGAACACTTCATGCTCAAGGAGATTTTCGAACAACCCGACGCCTTGAGTAACACCCTGCGGGGCCGACTGGATGAGCAGATGGGCACCGCCATGCTGGCAGGACTCGCGCTCTCCCCCCGCGAACTGGCCGCCATCCGGCGAGTCGTGATCGTGGCCTGCGGGACCTCCCTGCACGCGGGCATGGTCGGAAAATACTACTTCGAGGAATTGGCGGACCTCCCCACCGAGGTCGAGCAGGCGGCGGAATACCGGTACCGGAACCCCATCATCCATCCAACCGACATGGTGGTGGCTATCAGCCAGTCCGGGGAGACGGCCGACACGTTGGCCGCGATCCGAGAAGCCAAACAGAAGGGTGCCCTCGTGGTCGGCATCTGTAACGTCGTCGGCTCCACCATTGCCCGCGAAACGGGACGCGGGGTGTATTTGCACGCGGGCCCGGAAATCGGAGTGGCCTCCACCAAGGCGTTCACCTGCCAACTGGCGGTGCTACTCATGATGGCTCTCAAAGTGGGACGAGCCCGGCGCCTTTCGCGCCAGGATGGGTTGGAGATTTGTGCCCAGATCAAGCGAATCCCGGATTTGGTCAAGGCGGTGCTCGACCGGAACGCCGCCATCATCAAGGTGGCGGAAAGGTATGCCACCGCGAAGGATTTCTTTTACATCGGACGCGGTTGCATGTATCCCGTAGCCTTGGAAGGGGCACTGAAACTCAAGGAAATCAGCTACATCCATGCGGAAGGCTATCATGCCGCCGAACTCAAGCATGGGCCTATCGCCCTGCTCGACGAACACGCGCCGGTCATGGCGCTACTCAACAACATCGCCGGCAAGGAGAAGATGATCAGTAATGTCCAGGAATGCCGGGCCCGGCAGGCACCCGTAATCGGGGTGCTCTCCGAGGGCGATCGAGATACCGCAACCCACGTGAACGATGCCCTGCATGTCCCGCTTGCGCCACACCTCAGCGCCCCCATCCCGACGGCGGTCGCCCTCCAACTCTTCGCCTACCATGTTGCCCGGCTCCGGGACTGCCCGGTTGACCAGCCCCGCAATCTCGCCAAGAGCGTTACGGTGGAGTAAGTGCCTAAATGAGGTTCACCCATGATACAGCAATCGACGTTGCGCTTCGCGGCCGTGCCCCGCGTATCCTCGCCTGCCTGACGCTGCTCCTCTCCCTGGCCTCCTGCGCGCCTGCCCCGCCACCCCCGATCCGCGTTGCCACCAACCCCTGGCCCGGTTATGAATTCCTCTTCCTGGCCGATAAGAAAGGATTCTTCAGGGACGCGGGCATCACCGTCCAATTCGTGGAAACCATGTCCCTGGCCGATGCCAGACGCGCCTTTGAGCGCGGCCAGGTGGATGTCTTCGCGGGTACCGCCGTGGAATTGCTCATGAGCAGGGAGTTGTCAGACCGCAAGGCCCAGGCCGTTTACGTGTGCGACTATTCCGCCGGCGCGGATGTCATCCTGGCCCGTCCTCCCCTGGCTTCGGTTCCGGCGCTCAAGGGGCGCCGCATCGGGTTGGAGCCCGCCACCGTGAATGTCGTCCTGTTGAATGCCGCACTTCACGCGCATCACCTCCATATGGAAGATGTCACGATCGTCCCGCTGGCCCAGAACGCGATGCCGGCAGCGCTGGCAAGGGGTGATGTGGATGCGGTGGTCTCCTATCCCCCCGTCTCGGTTGCCCTCCAGGCTGGCAGTATGAATCTGGTGTTCGACAGTTCCAGGACTCCCGGCGAAATTGTGGATGTGATTGCCGCCGATGCGGAATTCCTGCGCGCCCGACGCGGTGACATGGCCGCCTTTGTGAGGGCCTTCGGTAAAGCCCAGCAGTATGCCGCCAGGTGTCCCGATGAGGCGCACGACATCATGGCCCGCCGGGAACGGCTTTCCGTGGAGGAAATCCGGGGTGCCTTGCGGGGAATGCGCCTTGTCATGTTTCCAGAGCAGGCCGCCGTTCTCGCGCCTGACGGCAGTTTGGCAACAGCACTGCGGACGACAATGGAAGGCTTACATGGCGCAGGCCTGGCTGAAAATGGAAGCGTCCCGCCAGACATGATCTGGCAGAATTTTCCGAAGGACTCGGTCCCATGAACGCGGTGCCCCTTGAAAACTCCCGTTCGCGCTCGTTGCGATGGCGCATCCTGTTACCCTTGGCCGGTCTGACGGTGATCTTCGCCGGCATCGGCTTTTTCCTGTTGCGC
>CAJBSZ010000282.1 GCA_903958395.1 uncultured bacterium
CGCTCTGGTTGGCGTCGACCCAGAGGCGAAGCGTTGCGCCGTTCTCGCCCGCCACCTCCAGCGTTCCGTCGATCAAGCGCAGAGTCTGCCGGAAGGCCGGACTCGCGCCGAAGGGCGACGGGCTGAAGCGGCAGCGCAAACGGCCAACCTTGGTTAAGCCATAGCCGCCATAGTCCCCTCCAGAAATGTCGCCGCAAAACGCATCGTCGCGGGCGATGTAGAACACCAAATCACCCGAGGGTTCCACCCAGGCATTGAGTGCAGTGGACCCGTTACCCAGCGGCATCGATCCCCGTGAATCTTGGCTGGGTGTGGTCCACACGACATTGAAATCGGCCAGCGATGCGGCCAGGGGATCGGCGGCGGCTGTTTTATCCGAACCTGCTGCGGCTTCACTGGCAAACCCTGCGCCAATGATTGCCAGCATGACGCCAGCCACAGCGAAACGACTTTTCAAAAGTCTGTTCATCTTGATTTCCTTTCCATCATTTAACGCCACCATTCGCCCAAACCTTCACCCGATCCGCCTCGCGAGCGGCAAAGGGTCCCGGCAAAGGCTTTCCTTCCAGCCACGGATGACCGAAGAAATCGGCGTCTATCCGTATCGGCGATCCGTCTGGATTGACAAAGCGCTGTTTGGCGTTGATCACCTCGCCCAGCAATTCGCTGGTGACAACGGAGCAGGCCGCGGCCTTCTCAGCGGCAACGCTCAAATCAGCCTGAAGGTAATAACCATCCGGCTGTTTCTCCAGTTTGACCGCGCCGGAGCGGGCGGGGAGAACGAGCGGGGATTGCTCATGAACGGAAGGCTTTCCGCCAGAGCCGAAAAAGGCGTTGCCACCCATGCGGATGTTCTCGCGGTCGTCGTATCCCGCCAGCCCGTTGTTCAGAAACAGGTTGTTATAGAAACGATCGTCGCCGTCCCCGACGCGGACATTTGCCACGAATTCAACGGTGTGCGGCTTGAAAATCGGCGTCTGCCGCGTCTCCTTGCGCTGCTCGATTTTCCCGGCAAAAAGGTTGTGGACATATGCCCCGCCCTCGGAAGCATCCAGGATGGCCTTGCTCGAAAGGAACAGGTTGTTATCCACGAGGATCGGCCCGTGGTTTACTTCCACAAATAAATCCATCTCCCTGTTGTCGTGGAATAGATTGCGAGTGATGCGCGCGCCCTGGGTCATCCAATCGAGCCAGATCCCTTTGGCCGAGTGGTAGATATGATTGCCGCTGATCGTGACGTCCACCGCCGCATGGATTTTGATGCCGGCCGTCTCATAGCCGTTGAACCGCTGATTGAACCCTTGAATGCTTCCGCAGTCATGAATGACGTTGTTGCTGATGGTGCTGAAAACCGCGCCCAAACTGCCAACGATCCCCGCCTGACCGCAGCGGGCGATCGTGTTGTTTCGCACAAGGTGATGGCCCACCGCTTCCTTGCTCCAGCCATACGCCCGCGCCTCGTCAACTCCCTTCGTCCAGCCTTGGGAGTTCATCCCGTAGGTGTTGTCATATTTGTCGCCAAACTTGCCCAGCGTGATTCCCACGCACCGGGAGTGGGTAATCGTGTTGTCCTCGATTGTCCATCCCCGGCTCCAGTGCGTGCCAATCAAGCCAATCTGTTCAGCCGTCGGCGGCGCCCAGTTCGACGCGGCCTGCGAGAGCTGAAAGCCGCGCACCGTGATGTAGTTAATCCGTTCGTGGGATGGATAGAATACCGTCCGGCGCACATTAATTTCCACTGTCCGCTGGTTGGGATCCGCATCCTTGAACCAGCCCCACAACGTGGTCTTCTCACCGTTGACGTCCCCGAACCACATCGGCGGTTTACCGGACGATTTTTCAAACTCATCCTTGCTGGCCGCCTCAATGATCGGGGCGCCATCCAGATAGACCATCCCCGTGTGCTGGTTCAGTTTGTTCGCGAACATATAATCCCCGCGAACAAAATCCACATAGGGATTGAAGTTGCCGAAAAAGTTGTTGTCGAGGCTGACCGTCCAAACATTGGCGCCAACCTGTTTCCACCCCTTGACGACCTCCGAGCCTTTGATCTCGGCCTTTTCGCCGGGGGCCGATCGATACACAATCGGGTTATTTGCGGAGGATCCGCCACGCGGCGGGTCCACCCACTCGCGGTAAACGCCCGCATGGACCGTTACCACATCACCAGGCTGGGCCAGATCGGCCGCTTTTTGGATCGTCCGAAAGGGCGCCGTCGCAGTGCCCTGATTGGTGTCTTTGCCGCTGACGGCGACATGATACTCCAAAGCCTTCACACTGCTCGTCGTGAGTATCCCCGCCACTATTCCTGCCAATAAGTACGATTTTCGCCGCATTGCTGGTTCTCCATAAGCTACCGAACCTGAAGTCGAGATCATTTGTGCGTGGGATCTAGCTGGTGTGATCATTTGTAGCTTTGCCTTTTCTGCATCTGATTCTGTTTTCTTGAGGCTTTTGATTTGAGCTGGTCTTCACTTCTGGAGATTTCCTGTTGGTTTGCCATCCATCCCATCCGGCAGGACGACATCGGCCCGGCGCGATTCGGGCTCCACAGCCCAACTCACCAGCTTGCCGCCGCGAACTTCACCGCTGACCACAGTTTTGCCCGGTACATGGAGGCGGAAACGGGCATCCCATTCTTTGGGCCAGGCTGGCAGTAGGTAGAGTTTGCCGCCGCTCTCCTGCAAGAGCATCAGTTGCAGCGCATACATGCCGTTGCCGCCGTTATCTTCGTCCGGGGTGTAGTCGTTTGCGTCCGTCCAGAACGCGGGGAAGCGCTGTTCCTTGTGCCCGGCAGTCAAATGATTGGTTGTGCGCTTGCGTGCTTCATGGGCCTGCCCGAGCAGGGCGGTCTGGATGGCCAGTTGACGCCAGCAACCATCGCCTTTGTGCGCACACTGTTTGACTGTGTTGCGGGCGATTTCCAGCTCCGGCTTTCCGACCCCGAACAGACGATAGGGATGAACGGAGTAAAGTTCAGGATTCTCCGAGTTGACCGCTCTGGGCGCCTGCCCAGGAGCGTATGCTAACAACGTTTGCTTGTTGTTTCTGATTCCCCGAGGCAAAGCCGGTAGTTCGGAACGCAGTTTCAACCAACGTTGCCGGGCATCGACTGGAACCGCCTCGGCGGGAAGGGCGAGCAGATTATCAAGAACCCAATGCAGGCCTGCAATGTCCGGGGCGGGATCCCTCACTTTCCAAAAAGTTTCGGCAGAATTGATCGGCTCCAGCAGAAGCTTGCCGTCCGGCCCCCGGCTGAAGTGTTCGGAGTAGAAGGTGAGGCCGGCATCGGCAATCGGCAGCAGCATCTCCTTCAGGAATGCGCGGTCTCCGGTGTATGCGTAGTAATCGAGCATCATGGCGCTGAGTTCGAGAATCGGCATGTAATAATGTCTGACGTAATAACCCGCATCCTGGGGAAGGACCTTGCTCAAGCCACCCCAGCGGCATTGAATTTCGGAGAAATACGCCCCGCCGTGACCATAGAGTTCACGGACTTGCGCGGCATTCACATCAAGCATCGCCCGGTACATGCGGAAGAGCGGCCGCATCAGATCGAAGTCGCCACACGCCATCATCGGCCAATACATGGCCCGGGTGTTCTGGAACCAGTAGGCGTGTCCCCAGCGACGAAAATCAGCCGTTCGATTTTGAGTCTTCGGCGTATCCGGCCAATCGACGGTGAAAAGCGAGCCGTTAAACTTGATCGGATAGGTGCCACGGCTCGTGCAGGCGTTCTTGAAACGTTGCAATAGATAGCCCTGGCCGACTTCGTGGGCCCGTTCGCCACCGCTCAGAAAGATATGGCTGCGCTCCCAGAAAGCACGCCACCAGGCGATGTGGGCGTCGCGCGCACGGGCCATATCCAAACCAGCCTTCTGCTGCGCGGCATTGGCAAGTTGTTCGGCAAATGCTTCCGCCGTCGGCGTGGCCGCGGTATGGGTGACCACTGTCACGGCATGGTTCGTGCGTGCTTCACTGCTGCTAAGGGTGGTCGGTGACGCGGGGTTCAGCCCTTCGCCCCAGGCGGCCGCCCCGGTGGTAACTCCCAGCGGCCCAGCATTGCCTTTGCTGGTAAAGCCTGCGGGTGCCGAGGATTTTTCCGTGACCCGGCTGCGCAACAGCCAC
>CAJBSZ010000283.1 GCA_903958395.1 uncultured bacterium
GGAGACTGTTGGTCGGAATTCCAGCCGCCACCGGGTACTTTGATCGGACGGGCGGGGGCGTCATCACAGCGCAGCGTCCACGCCGTGTCGGAAGCCAGATCCATTTCCTGGATGACTTGCGAGGCAGGAGGAGACGCCGCCTTGGCTCCCGCCATGCTCAGCGCTGCCAACAAACATACCAGTCCCAAGGACCATGCCGTTTTAATTGGTTGAAGAGTACGTTTCACTGTAGTCCCATAGGTTTCATGGGGGTTTGAAAAAAGTGCTGGACTGAGGCGTTAAACCCTGCCACTCGGTAGGGATGAAAAAACAACGACCGTTCAGTCCAGCAGGGTTTTCGTACACGATTCTGAGGCAGATATGCAACTTGATTCCGCCGCACTTGGTGAAGCGGCTGGCTGAGTTGTATGGGGTTGATGAAAAGAGTCGCGGGTTTACGCCATGGAGTCATCTGGTGAGCCTGATCTACGCTCATCTGACCCATGCGGTCAGCCTGAATGATGTGTGTGACGGGTTGAGAATGAACGCCGGCGCGTTGGCTCCGATTCGGGGAGCGACGGCCCCGGCGAAAAATACGTTGAGTTATGCCAACCGCGAGAGAAGCGCTTCGATGGCCGAGGCGCTGTACTGGGAGATCATGGAGCATTTGATGACAGTGAGTCCACAGTTTGCCAAGGGCAAGGTCCGCAGGGGGTATCTGCGCCGTTTCCGTACAGCGATACACGCCATGGACTCGACCACCATCAAGCTGGTGGCCAAGAGCATGGACTGGGCGAAACACCGGCGGCGGAAAGCGGCGGCCAAGTGCCACATCCGGCTGGATCTTCAGTGTTTTCTCCCGAAGTGCGTCATCATCGACACGGCCAAATTCCACGATAACACCAAGGCGCGTGACTTGTGTGCCGGGCTTCAGGACGGCGAAATCGCGGTGTTTGACAAGGCCTACGTGGATTTCGACCATCTGGCCTACATGGATCTTGAGGGCATCTTCTGGGTCTGTCGCGCGAAGGACAACCTGCAGTATCGCGTGATCAAAACCTTGGACACCACCGACAATCCGAGGGTCTTGCGCGATGAGGTCATTGAATTGACCACGTATGCTTCCCACAAGGCCTATCCCAAAACCCTGCGCCGGGTGGTCGCCCTGGTTGAGGTGGATGGGAAGGATTGCGAGATGGAATTCCTGACCAATCACATGGAGTGGAGTGCCTGGACCGTGGCGGAACTTTACCGGTGCCGATGGGATATCGAGGTGTTTTTCAAGGAGATCAAGCAGACCATTCAGCTGGCCGACTTCCTCGGCCATAATGCCAATGCGGTGCAATGGCAGGTCTGGACCGGCCTGCTGACTCACCTGTTGGTGCGTTATCTCGCATTCCAGCATTCCTGGCAACACAGCTTTACCCGCCTCTTCACCGTCGTCAGAGCCGTCTTGTGGCGCCGATGGCATCTGGGCGAACTGCTCGAACTCTATGGGACAGCCAAACCGCCCGGACGACTGTGTGCCGCCCCGCAACAAGCCTTTTTGTGGGAGGATATGTGAAATCGCGCCCTCAACACAAAATACCTGTGGGACAGCCAAATCCTCTAAAATGGAAGCAATATTAGCCATGCTCAGAAAAACCGAAAATCAAAAACCATGAAAACTCAATATTTGCCACGAAAACAAAGGGCTTTTCATGAAGCCTCAACGCTTATGGGACTACAGTGAGTACGTTTCATAACTGAACTTTGCCTTACTTATGTTGTTAAAAATTTCGCTGAGCTGTTTGCATCAACTCACTCCGGCAGGACGACATCGGCCCGACGCGATTCGGGCGACACGGACCAACTAACCAGCTTGCCGCCGCGCACTTCACCGCTGACCACGGTTTTACCCGTTGCATGGAGGCGGAAGCGGGCATCCCATTCCTTAGGCCAGGCCGGCAGCAAATGCAGTTTGCCGGCGCTCTCTTGCAAGAGCATCAGTTGCAGCGCATACATCCCGTTACCGCCGTTGTCTTCATCCGGGGTGTAGTCGCTGCCATCAGTCCAGAAAGCGGGAAATCGCTGTTCCTTATGCCGGTTGGTCAGATGGGTTGTGGTGCGTTTCCGGGCCTCGTCAGGCCAACCGAGGAACGCGGTTTGGATGGCCATCTGACGCCAGCAACCGTCGGTCCGTGGATGTGTAAATTTAGCCAACTTGAACGCGGTGCGGGCGACTTCCAGTTCCGGCTTTCCGACACCAAACAGACGGTAGGGATGAATCGCGTAGAGCTCAGGATTCTCGCTGTTGAAGCTTTTATGAGTCTGCCCGGGCGCAGAGAAGAGCAGGGTTTCCTCGTTGTTGACCACACCCCGAGGCAATGCCGGAAGTTCCGAGCGAAGTTTCAACCAGCGCTGCCGCGCATCGGCTGGCACACTATCGGCAGGGAGCGCAAGCAGGTCACCGAGGACCCGCGTCAGGCCGGCAATGTCTGGGGCGGGATCACGCACTTTCCAATAGGTCTCCGCAGAATTGACCGGCTCAATCAGAAGCTTGCCGTCGGGCCCGCGGCTGAAGTGTTCGGAGTAGAAGGTCAGGCCGGCATCGGCGATCGGCAGCAGCGTCTCCTTCAGGAAAGCGCGATCGCCAGTGTAGGCGTAATAATCGAACATCATGGCGCTGAGTTCAATGATCGGCATGTAGTAGTGCTTGATGAAGTGAGGCTTGTCCTCGGGGCTTACCTTGCTCAGGCCGCCCCAATAACACTGGACTTCGCAGAAATACGCCCCTCCATGGCCATAAAGTTCACGGACGTTAGCTGCATTCACATCCAGCATCGCCCGGTACATGCGGAAAAAGGGCCGCATCAGATCGAAGTCGCCACACGCCATCATCGGCCAGTACATCGCGCGGGTGTTCTGGAACCAGTAACAATGTCCCCATCGCCGATAATCAGCCGTTCGATTCGCCTTTTTCGGTTCATCCGGCCAATCGACCGTGAAAAGCGAGCCGTTGAACTTGATCGGATACGTGCCGCGGCTCGTACAGGCGTTCTTGAAGCGCTGCAAAAGGTAGCCTTGGCCGACTTCGTGGGCCCGTTCGCCACCGCTCAGAAAGATATGGCTGCGTTCCCAGAAAGCACGCCACCAGGCGATATGGGCGTCGCGCGCAGAGGCCCTATCCAAGCCAGCCGTCTGCTGCGCGGCATTGGCAAGTTGTTCCGCAAATGCCTCCGCCGTCGGCGTAATGGCGGTATGGGTGACCACTGTCACGGCATGGCTCGTGCGTGCTTCGCTGCTGCTGAGGGTGGTCGGTGACGCGGGGTTCAGCCCTTCGCCCCAGGCGGCCGCCCCGGTGGTAACTCCCAGCGGCCCAGCATTGCCTTTGCTGGTAAAGCCTGCGGGTGCCGAGGATTTTTCCGTGACCCGGCTGCGCAACAGCCAC
>CAJBSZ010000284.1 GCA_903958395.1 uncultured bacterium
ACCCGTCCGGATAGACTTTGTTCAGGCAGAGAAACTTGTCCGCGATGGAACCTACGGCCTCCCGGACATTGATCCAGGGCTCGTTGCCTTCATAGAGGTGGACATTCCGGAGGCCGTGGGCCTGAACGACATTGATGTGCTTGTTTTCCCGCTCGCCGAGATGGGCGTCGATGACCACGGGTCGGTTATGGCAGGCGTGGATGTTGGAGGAGGAGTAGCCGTCGCGTTTCATGGCGCGGATGACGCCGTCCAGCTGCCAGGGGGTGGTGGAACTGGCGGGGTAGAAGAAGTGCCAGCTGATATTCACCTTGAGCGCGGTGTCGGCCTGCTTGGAGATGACGTCCTGATAACCGGCCAGATTCATCAGCCGGTGAGTGTCGTCCAGGATGGTGGCGGGGGAGGTCCTGAGAATGGCAACTTTGGATTTAGTCATTCGCGCAGGATATTAAAAGAGGACGTAAACGGCACGCCTTTTTTGATGATTGAACGGGGGGAGCGGAGTCGTTACCTTATGCGACCTTGAGGTGACGGTTATGAATAATCAGAAATTTTATGTTACGACGCCGATCTATTATGTGAATGACCGGCCCCACATCGGGCATGCCTACACGACCATTCTGGCGGATGTCCTGGCCCGGTACCACCGGCTTTTGAACGTGCCGACCTTCTTTCTGACCGGCGCGGATGAGCATGGCCAGAAGGTTCAGCAAGCGGCCGATAAGGCGGGAATTTCGCCCCAGCAGCATGCCGATGCGACGGTGGTCCGGTTTCAGGACCTGTGGAAGAAGCTTGAAATCACCCATGATGATTTCATCCGCACCACCGAACCCCGCCATAAGGGCGTGGTGCAAAAGCTGTTTCAGGCCCTGTATGAGAAAGGCGAGATCTACCGGGATGAGTATGACGGCTGGTATTGCGTGCCCTGCGAACGCTTTTTCATGGAGAAAGACCTCGATAATGCGGCCTGTCCGGATTGCAAACGGCCGGTGGACCGGATTCGCGAGTCCAACTATTTTCTACGGATGAGCAAGTATCAGGACTGGCTGATCCAGTACATCCAGGATAATCCGAAATTCATCCAGCCGGATTTCCGGCGAAACGAGACACTCGGGTTCCTGCGGAAGAAATTGAATGACCTGTGCGTGTCGCGGCCCAAGAGTCGCCTGAGTTGGGGAATTGAGCTGCCGTTCGATAAGGATTTTGTCGCCTATGTCTGGTGCGATGCCCTGACCAATTACATCAGCGCAGTGGGGTATCTCAGCGATGACGAGAAATTTAAGACCTGGTGGCCGGCGTCCTGTCATCTGATCGGGAAGGATATTCTCACCACGCACACGGTGTACTGGCCGATCATGCTCAAGGCCATGGGGGTGGAATTACCCGAATCCGTTTTTGCACACGGCTGGTGGCTGGTGGGCGACAGCAAGATGAGCAAGACGACAGGCAATGTGGTGGATCCCATGGAGTTTGTCGACAAGCATGGGGTGGATCCTTTCCGCTACTTCCTGATGGCCGAGATGATTATCGGGCAGGACGCGAGTTTCACGGAGGAGGCCTTTATCCGGCGCTACAATGCCGATCTGGCTAATGACCTGGGCAATATACTCAGCCGGCTCCTGAAAATGATCGAATCCTATACGGGCGGACTGCTGCCTGAACCCGGCGCGCCGGGCGAGGAGGAGTTGCTGCTCAGGACGGCGGCTGTGGAGTCCGCCGGGGCGATGGAATTGGCCATTACCGGGATGCGTCTTGACCAGGGACTGGCTGCGGTGACCCATGTGGTGCGGGCGGCGAATCGTTATTTGGAAAAGAAGCAGCCGTGGACACTGGCCAAGCAATCGGACAAGCAGCCGCTCCACACGGTGCTCTATCATGCCGCCGAGACGCTGCGGATTGTCAGCGGCCTGTTATTCCCGGTCATGCCCGGCAAGATGGCCGAATTACGCCAGGCGCTCGGGATTCAGGAGGCGATGCCGGATATCCGCTCCCTTAAGGAATGGGGGCTATTGAAGCCCGGAACGAAACTGGGTGCGATGCAGGTTTTGTTCCCCCGGATTATGCCTGAAGAGAAGATGCCGCCGGAGACGGCGGCTACACCAGAAAAAAAAGCGAAGCTCCCTGGTGTAACCGGCGTCCCGCCGGTAGGGGTGGCCTTGGTTGAATATGCCGATTTCCAGAAGATCCAGCTTCGCACCGCCCGGATCACCGCTGCCGAAAAGGTGGCCGGGGCGGATAAGTTGCTGAAACTTCAGATTGATGTGGGGGGCGAGACGCGCCAACTTGTGGCGGGAATTGCGCAACACTATGATTCCGCCACGTTGCCGGGGAAGACCGTGGTGGTGGTCGCCAATTTGAAACCGGCCGTCATTCGCGGGGTGGAATCCAACGGGATGCTTCTGGCGGCCAGTTTTGGCAAGGAACTCAGGCTGGTGACCGTCGACGGCGATATGCCAAGTGGAGCCGTGGTAAAATAGGTATGGAGCCTTACTTGACTCCCTCTCGTTCATCCTTCATCATTCAGCCTTCTTGTTTTTTATCAGGGGCGGTTAGCTCAATTGGTTAGAGCACTAGATTTACATTCTAGGGGTTGCAGGTTCGAGTCCTGTACTGCCCACCATCCTTCGCTCGGCGCTACGCTTGAGCTACGGATGGTCTTCGACCCGTCATCCAGGCTTGCCCGGAGGCTGGTAAGCCTCAGTCACGATTGATCCACTTTTTCCAGTGCCGGGGCACTGATTATTCACGCTTGAAAAAAAATACCAGATATGGTTACATATATTCAAATGCATGCTAAATCCATGTCAGGGAGTGGGTGGGGAATCCGGGGTGCGCTATGGGGTGCCTTGGCGTTGTGGTGTATTGAACCCGCCCAGGCTGCGTCGGATGGGATGGCGAGGGGTTGCGCGATGACTAACGGAGTGTCTTTGAGCGGCAAAGTTTTGTGCGGGTACCAGGGGTGGTACCGGACACCCGGTGATGGGTCCGGTAGTGATTGGGTTCATTATGTGCGGGCAACGGGGCATGCCTTTGAGCCAGGCACATGCGGCATTGATTATTGGCCCGATGTCACCGAATTGGATCCCGATGAGAGGATCCCCACGGTATTCAAGCATGCCGACGGCCACCCGGCTCAGGTCTATTCATCCCACAATCGCAAAACCGTGCTCCGTCATTTCAAATGGATGCGTGAGTACGGGATTGACGGAGTGTTCGTCCAGCGCTTCATGACCGATGTCACTTCGGTACATCCACTCTGGAAAACACTTCGGGTCT
>CAJBSZ010000285.1 GCA_903958395.1 uncultured bacterium
CGAACTTCGCGAGCTTCTGTTCAATCTATCCTTCTTATTTAAATCAGTGCGAATCAGTGCAGATCAGTGGTGAGGTTTTCTCTTCTGGACGGTACTTGTGAGAGATAGAAAGCTAGCGAAGCGGGTGGTTGAATCTTCTCTTTTCGGTTTTGCCACATTTTTTTAACTTTCGTAAAACCACTTGCCTAGCCAGCCTGAAACCGGGAAGGCGACGAGTAGGAGAAGGGCGCAGGCTTCGCCTGTCGGGCCGCTGGCGGCGCACAGGGCCGTTTGAACCAGAATCAGGCCCCGGATGAGCCCTCCGATGGAGCGTTGAGTGGCGGCGGGGGTGGTGGCACGGGATAGGTTGATGCTCCAGAGGATCGTCCAGGCGATGGCCATGGCGGCGAGTCCGAGCGCCATCCCGAGAGTGTGAATGAGGCTCAGGAGTCCGAAGGTCAGAATCAGGGGAAGGATCCATGACACCCACTTCGGGCCGCGTCTGGAGTGGTCCGGGTTGGCTTCATTACGGGCAGCCAGGGTAATGGCGGCGATGAAAAGGGTGAGAAGCATGGCGGCGGTCAGGACGCGTATGCCGGTGAGGCCTTGGGATCCGATGAGGGCGGCACCCATCAGCAGGTTCAGGCCGCGGCAGGCTCCCATGTTGAGGGGGCCAAGCCAGGTAATGCGTTTTCCGATGGCATTGTAGAACCATGAGCATGCGGCCAGGAGACTGGCGATGAACAGGGTGGCCCTTCCTCCTTCTGCGGCCAGAAAAAAGCCGGCAAGGGTGAGGAGCAGGGCGGCGATGAGTACTCCGGTGGCCTTTGCCGAACCCGAGGGAATGGGGCGGTTGGGGCGTTCCTGTGCATCCACGTAACGGTCAAAGAAATCATTGGCCAGCAGTCCGGCCGCATAAAGGCATAGGGCGGCGCCCAGGGTAGCCAGCAAAGGAGGAAGCGGGGGGATGAGGCCAGCGGAGGCGGCGGCAAGAAGGGCGCCAGCCAGGGGGTCGCCGGGAACGGTTAATAAATTAGGTGGGCGGAAAAGTGAAAACCACGCTTTCCACCCGGTGGCGGAGACTGAATTATCGGACATCTACCGAGACCTCTTCTGGTGACCTGTCTTTGGGCGGCACCGACTCCGGTTGCTTCGCATAGGTCGGAAGATACCGATAATAGACCTCCAGCATCAATGTGCAAAGTGTGGTGGTGTAGACATGAGAGCCGTTATCGAAATCGCCCTGTTCCCAATGGCCGTCGGGATTTTGACGCGCCAGGAGTTTATTTTTCATCTGCTTGTTCCAGTGAAGCCATTCCGCCTTGTCGCTGCCCTGGAACTTGGCTTGGGTAATATAATATCCGGAATAGACCCCGGCTTTCCCGCTATCAGGCCAGTCGAGTTCCGCTTTATGAAGCGTCTTGAGGCCGAGTCGAACCTGTGGTGAGGTCGGTTTCCCAAGCATTTGGAGGCAGAGTGTGCCGACCCCGGTCATGGAGGGACGTCCGCCTTTGGCGGCGGTGCTGCCGGGTTTGCCCTCGTAGACAAAGCCGCTTCCGTCTCCGGCAAAGGCTTCGTTTTGAAGGAAGCGGGCCGAGCGCTGCAGTGCCTCGTCGAGGCCTGGGAGTTTGATTCCGGCGATCAGGGCGGCCTTCAGGGCCTGAATTTGCCAACCGGTGACGGAGGTGTCGGACCGCTGTTCCTTCCGGTAGTTGTAATCGAAACCACCGTTTGGCTGTTGTCCGTCGAGAATGACGCGGACTCCATTTTCCAGTGGTGTCTTCAGTTCCAGGATGCGGGTGAGGGTAAACGCCTCGGCCATGGCATAGGTGGCGATGGCGTGGGCATAAACATTTTTCGAGAAGAATCCCCGGGCATCCTGCCGGGCCAGAAGATTCTTGATGCCCCGGGTCACGGATTCGCCGAATTCCTGGGAACCGGGCACTTCCCCGTGGGCGAGGTAGGCGAGAAGAGCCAGTCCGGTCATGGCGGCGGGTTCCTGTCCCCGCCATGAGCCATCAGGGGATTGGTTGTTTTTGAGCCACAGTAGCGATTTAAGAACGGCCGCCTCGGTACGGTCGGAATCGGGAATTGTTTTCAAAATGCCGACACGTGTGGGGGTGGTGCGCCCCCCAAGAGAGGGGATATTGCCAATAGAGAGGGGTGCCGAGGCGGGGAGGGTGGAGAATGGAGCAGCGTTTGGCGTGGGGGCTTGGAAGTTTTCATCAGCCGATCCCGGTGGGGTGGCAACATCAGCCCTGACAGAGTCCGGATCCACATGGGACTTGGCCAGAATTTGGGAGATTTCCCGCTGTGTTGTCCGGGTGGCGGCAGCAGGAACGTCGACAATGGGTTCAAGGGGTTGTGGCTCGGATGTGGAACTGAGGGTAACCGGAACGCCTTCCGGCTTCGGGGGAGGTGGGAGCATGATGGGAACCCAGCAGAAAATAATCAGAATGAGCGCGATATTGACGGCCATGGAAACGGTCACCGGAGTGAATCTTCGCATCAGTTCAGCCTTGGCGTTCTGATAGGCGATCGTTCCCTTTTCCGCGCGCAGGCCCTGGAAGAGGAGTGTGAGGCGTTCCCGGAGAGTTTTCCGGCGAAGCAGTTCCATGAAGGCATTGGGGTCGCGGTGTTTTTCGGCGATATCCACGACCATCACGGCGATCCGCTGAGATTCGCTGAAATCGACGCGACTGGTCTGGGCGTGGATGCGGATATGTTGGCGAGCCTGTTCCTCGAAAATCCGGCGATGCTCGGGGTTGGCCTGGACTTCAGCCTGAAGGGCGGCGCGTCCTTGTGGGGACAGGGTTCCCTCGAGGTATTCTTCCGTTAGAAGGCTGAATTCCTGCTCATTCATGAGGTTACCTCCCTCATCATGCAATCCTTGAGGAGATCCCGGATCCGGAACAGGGCGACTGCTGTCCAAGTTTCTGTCCGGTTGTTAATCCGGGCAAGATCCCGAATTGACGTTTTGCTGAAATACCGTTGTTGGATGAGTTTCCGGGATGCCTCGGGAAGCTTGTCCAGACAGGCGCGCAGGTGTTCGACATACGCTTCCTCCCGATCCTGGGCCTTGATGGAGTTCATGGCTGCCTCCACGACGATGCGATCCAGCACATCCTCGTCTGGCGCCACATAGCGAGAGCGGGCCTTGACTTCCTTGAGGAGGAGATTTCGGGCAATGCCCTTGGTCCAGGACAGGAAGGTTCCCCGCAACTCATATTTCCCGATATTTTCATAACAGACCACGAGGGCGGATTGCAGGACTTCCTCGATCATGTCGATGGAGCTGGCGTGGGCGGAGAGGAATATCCGGAGTTCCTTGCGGATGGCAAAGACCACTTCGCCGAAGGCCTCCGTGTCGCCCGCTTGGACACGCTGCACCAATTGATCGAGTTCAGCTTCGTTCATGGGAGTTGCCTCTCATAATCCGTATTACCCAGAGAGGGGGAAATATTACACGGCTTGTGCAATGTCTTATAAATGACAGGCATTAATCCTTCATACCGAAATGCTTTACCACCCGCTTCGCTGGAGAAAACGGAGGTTTCGAGAGAGAGAAACGCGAAGAGAATGTTGCGGGAATTGAAGGCGGCGAGTACTCC
>CAJBSZ010000286.1 GCA_903958395.1 uncultured bacterium
ACAGATCCCCGCAACCACCGCACCCGTGCCTCCATCCATGTGATCATGGATGGCCTGCATGTGCAGGTGGATGCCGCGCCGGAGTTCCGGCTGCAATGCGTGGAGCAGGAAATCAAACGGATGGATTTTTTCATTCTCACGCACGGCCACGCCGACCACATCGCCGGGATGGATGATCTGCGGCGTTTTTGTGACCGGAAGGGTGGTGGGGCGCTGACGGTATATTCGACCGAGGAGGGACTGGGCCGCGTGCGCGCGATTTTCCCTTATGCCATTGCCGAGCGGCCAATCGCTATCGGCTACGCCGCCTTCAAGCTCTTGGCGATGCCGCCTTTTTTGGAACTGCCGCAGGGCACGATCCATGCCACCCTGCTGCCACATGGTGAACTGGACACCCTGGGTCTGATCTTCACCGAACGGAGCAGCGGGAGGAAGTTCGCCTATTATACCGATAATACCAAAGTCTATAGATAATTAGACTTTAGGCTGGAGCGCCAGAGTTTACCTGATCGCCGAGCCAGGAGTGGATGAGGCTGGCGACGGCGGCTGGGGTAGACCAAGGTCGGGCGGCGGCCGCGAGGTGGTCCTCAAGCTGGCGCAACGTAGGGTAAAGGCGGTTGGCGACGGCGGCCTTCAGGAGGCCGCCGAAACGTTCGACCGGATTGAGTTCCGGGCAATAAGGCGGCAGCGGCAACAGCCGCAGATTAGCGGGCACGCGGCCATCGTCCTCGGGCAGATGGAAACCGGCCTGATCGGCGATGACGACATGCAGCGCGGTGGGATCGGAGTCAGCGATCTGCCGCAGGAAGATCGCATGGATGTCTTGGTCAATGGCAGGAGTGAACAGCAGTTCGCAAGCGTGGGCGCCGTCCACCTCCAGGGCTTCGTGGAGGTAGCCCCACTTGTAACGGGTGGCGTAAGGCGCCAGCACCCGCACTCCCCGCCGGCCCCAGACTCGCCGGATGACGGGCAACAGGCCGTAACGATGCTCGTCGAGCACCCACAACCGCACCGGTTGGGTCACAGCGGGGCCGATCACTGCCGTCAGTTTCTGGGGCAACTCGGCCTTAAACTTGGCGGCCTTGGCCGGATCCTTTTTGATGTGCGACTTGCGTGGCACCTTCAGCTTGCCGCCGACGCGGTGCAGCAACTGGCGGACGGCACTGACCGTGAGCAATTTGCGCGTGCGTTTCTTGATCCAAGCCTGCGCATCCTTGGCCTGGTGGAATTTTCCGGACTCCAGCCGGGCGACAAACTCCGCGGCCACCGCGCCGCGCACCGTGGGCACCCGGCCCGGCGCCCACCGCCGCGCCAGCAAGGCCGGGACGCCACCGGCCACGAGCGTGTCGCGATAGGTGAAAACCGTCTGCCGGCTAACCTCGGCCACCTGCATGATCTGCGCCACGGTCAGTTCGTGCTGGGCGATCAGTCGCACCACCAAGAGTCGGCGCCGCGCCCAGGCCTCCTGCGGCTGCGCCCAGGCCGTCTCGATCTCCGTGGCCAATTTCTCCCCCAGTTCCGGTAGTTTTCTTGCCATCCCGCAACGCCGCAGAAATTCAGTCGCGATGTAAAGTCTATTTATCTATAGACTTTGGTATAACAAGCGGCTGACCCACGAGGCGGTGATGCTGGCCAAGGATGCCGATGCCTTGGTACTCGATGGCTTGCGGCCGCTGCCGCACCCTTCGCACATGAGCATTCCTGAGGCGCTGGTGGTGGCGCAGGAGATCGGTGCAAAGCGAACTTGGTTGACTCACCTGACCCATCTTACCGACCACCCTGTCGCTGAGGCGGAATTGCCTGCTGGATTCAAGTTCGCTTACGATGGGCTCAGGCTGACACTCTGAGCTGGGGACTACCAGGCCGGTTGATCTGGGAATGTGTTACTTAGGTTGTGACATCGGATATAGGAGTCACTGCTGGTATGGCGCATCCAAGCATTTATTCGTGTGAAACAGATGGAAATAAAGGCTTGTTTAAATCCCACTAAAGTAATGTAGATAGAAAAAGTAGACAAATGAAACTCTCAAAAAAAGGCGAATATGCTCTCCGCTCCCTGATCAACCTCGGCATCGCTGCGGAAATGGGGCGGAGCTTGGTGCAGGTCTCCGAATTGGCGGAAAGCGAACAATTGCCGGTGAAGTTTCTGGAGCAAATCCTGCAGACATTGAGAGAGGCGGGTTGGCTTGAAAGCCATCGTGGCAAGTTTGGCGGGTATCGTTTGGCCAAACCGGCCAAGTCCATCACGATCGGTGCGGTCGTGCGACTGATTGACGGTCCCCTCGCGCCTATCGGTTGCGTGAGTCTGACGGCCTACGAGAAATGCACCTGCCCCGATGAGACCCATTGCGGCTTACGCATGCTGATGCTCGACGTGCGCAACGCCATCGCCGGCATACTCGACCGTTATACGCTGGCTGATGTCGTCGAAGTCACCCTCCGCAAACTCCGCCGCGATGGCCTTCCGCTCCCGTTCGGCGCCGATGCCGGAGGCGCACCAATGCGTTTCTCAGCCCGGGTGGCACAGCAGCGCGCGCGGGCTGCCGGCAAATCGCGCCTCACCGAAGTCGAGGGGGCTGTGCACCAGTTGCTCGGCGACTACACGATATAACAGTCCGTAACCACGCTACGTCATGGAATACATCCAACCCTGCCACCATCGTTTTACTGACCGGTTCACCGGAGGCCGCCCGGCTAAATTTCCCGTGTCCACTCCCCTGGGGCATCGTTTCCATCGCCAATGCGTGTCCGCACTGATCGCGCTGCTGGCACTCCCGGTGTTGACCGTGTCGCTCGGCGCGACCGAGGCCGACGAAATCAAGGAGTTGCGCGAGCAAATTCGTGCACTCGAACAAAAACTGCTCGTCATCGAGCGGAAGCAGGAACTCAAGGCCGCCGCCGCTGCCCCGGCACACCCGAAGATCACCATCAACGACAAGGGGTTTACCTTCGCCAGTGCGGATGGGGCCAGTTCGCTCAGGCTGCGTGGTCTGGTGCAGCTCGATTCGCGCCTCTTCTTCGATGATCAGGGCATCACAAACAATGCTTTTGTGCTGCGCCGCGCCCGGCTCATCAGCGAGGGCGTGCTGGCCAGAAATTTCTCGTTTCAGTTCGTTACCGAATTCGGCGGCAGCGCCGTCAGCATCTTGGACGCCAACCTCGGCATCGCGATCAACCCGGCCCTGCAGTTCAAGCTGGGGCGGCTCAAGGTGCCGATCGGGCTCGAG
>CAJBSZ010000287.1 GCA_903958395.1 uncultured bacterium
AAAATGAACATGCCGTGGCTGAATCTCGTGCCCGAGTCCATCTATTGGGGAATCCGCTGGATCACCGATGCTGTCGGGCAGGGGGAACTGCCGGTATTCATCGCGGAGAACGGCTGCGCCGACGGTGCCGATCCGGCGCCGGACGGGACCGTTGTCGATGTGGACCGCATCATGTATTACCGCTCCTATCTGTGCCAGGTCCAACGCGCCGTGGCCGAGGGGTATCCCGTATCCGGCTATCTGCCGTGGAGCTTGATGGATAATTTCGAGTGGTACGATGGGTATTCCAAACGGTTCGGCATGGTTCATGTGGATTTCATGACGCAGACAAGAACTCCGAAGCTCTCCTACAATTGGTATAGGAACGTTGTCCGGCAAAACAGGGTGGTTTAGGGTTCATGTCTGGACAATCTCGAGAAGGTTAGATTTGCAACGTTATAAGTGAGTATTGCAACAAGAAACTACAATAAATGACCTGCAAGCGCTTGTCATATGGGGTATATTGATTCAGGAAAGATAAAAGATTTATTTGCGGGCCGTGTTTAGCATGCTTTTGGTATCATGCGTCTAATGTGAAGGAGGCAGGACAATGAAACGGATTATGTTGATGGGGGTGGTTGTTCTGGCGTTGGCGGCGGGCGAAGTAATTTCGGGGGATTTCTATAAGACCAATAACACCGATAGCCTTAATCTGACTATAAGTTGGACGAACGGAGCTGTGCCAGGTCCGTCCGATGTTGCGGTGTGGAATAACATTGTGACGGCGGCGAACACCCCGACATTGGATGCGAATCTTCATGTTGCTGGCATCAGGATTTTGAATCCGGGAGGTGCGGTTGGTTTGACTCCAGCAACGATTAATTCGGGGGCAGTTACCGCCAACAATGCCGATGACACATTGACTTACAGCGGCACAGCAGTCGCGAATGGCAACATCGTCACCTTTAGCGGCGGGACAATGCCAACTGGCGTCACGGCTGCTCGACAGTATGTTGTTACCAATGCAACGGCAACGACATACCAGATCGCCGACGGAATTGGCGGAACCCTCGTGAACTTCACCTCCAACGGGGCGAATGTTACCAATAACGTCCAGCCGGCCTTAATCATTGGCAGTTCGGGTGTTGACATGATTAGTGCGTCGCAAAATCTCTCATCCCTGGCGGCCTCGATATGTTTGTCGGCCAACCAGACTTGGTCAATCGCGGCTAATCGCGTACTTGACATCAACGTCAATAATCTGCACACCGGTATTCCCGTCATCAACAACGGCAATACCTTGACGGTTTCGAATGGGGCTCCATCGAACGTTGATATGGGGACTTATCAAGGTGCCGGAGGTCTTGTGAAGGACGGGGCCGGTACCCTCAATATGTATGGGGTAAACACCTATACAGGTAATCTGGTTATGAACGAGGGTACAGTTCAGGGAGCGAGTGATGTCGGTGCGTTTGGAAGTGGCGCTTCTGTCCTGACGCTCAATGGCGGGACACTCACGGCGAAAGCTAACGCTACCAAGAATTTCGGCAGGAATACCACCGTTGCCGGCAATAGTGGATTCTATATTAACAATTCGGCAAATACCGGCGGGCAGAGTTACAGTTTCGGGACGTTGAGTATCAGTACTTACACCTTCACGGTTACGCATAACGCCGCAGGGGCTGCCGGCAGTTTAACCTTCGGCGCGACCACCCTGACGGGGGATGCAACCTTCGATGTGAGCACCCGCACAGATAATGTGCTGGTTCTGGGGGCGGTGGGTGGCGGATATGGTCTTGCCAAAACGGGTATTGGTCTTCTCAGGCTGGTTGGTGATAACACCTACACCGGTGCCACGACCATTAGTAATGGCGTCGTGCAACTTACCAACAGCGTAAGTGCCCGGCTGAACCCAAACACTGTGTTGAATGTTGTTACTAATGGTACTTTCATGGATACCTATACTACGGTGCGCAGTTTGACCAACGCGACTATTAAGGGTGCCGGCACGCTCATCGCAGGAGTTACAAACAGTGCCTTCGTGGTCACAGGTTCGCTGGCGCCGGGTGATGGCGGCGTAGGCACGCTGAATGTTGCGACCGGTTGCGTGCAGATGGCCTCGGGGGCGACTTTTGCCCTTGAAATGACCGGGTCAGCGGCAAGTCCAACGAATGATCTGGTCAATCTGTCGGGCCCAAATAGTGCAGTGAGTTTTGGCGCAGCCTGGACTCTGAACATCAAGAGTTATGCTGCATTCGATCCTGCCGGCATGACGAACATCCTGTTCGATTATACGGGCGCGGATCCCAGCCTCGTCCAACCTACCATCACCTTCGACAGCGGAACGGCGTGGGCGGGCGGTCAGGTGAGCGTCGATGCGGCCAATACCCGGATCATCCTGACAGGGCTTCGGCTCAAGAGGGCTGGTTCACTAATCTCTGTGTGGTAGGCAGTCAGGGAAGGGGGCTCTGACCATGAATGCAAATTCAAAATCACGAGGGTTCGGGATGGCGCTCGTGCTTGCTGCGCTGATGTCCCTATGGATATCTCCCGCAAGGGCGGGGCAGAAGTTTGAGGATTTTGAAAGTTACGACCTCGGAACGAATCTGAACATGATTGGCTGGGGAGTGTCGGGCGGTGGAGCGATTGTCACGAACCTGTCCTTCACAAACACGTCGACCCGTTCAGCCGGTCTACAGCCGGAGACGACTATCACCAATGTCGTGAATATCGGGACCTCCGAGAAAGTGCTCTGGACGGAATTCTGGCTGGGTGAATCAAATCGTCTCGTCACATCCGACCTGATCCCGGTGGATACGAATGCGGTCTTCTACGCCGGAGTGTCAACCAACGGGTACCTCTACGTGTATAACCCGGCCTTAACCAACTGGGATGAATGTACGACGGATGTGTGGGACCATGTTATGTCCCCGGCGACGACTCTCTGGAACCGGATTACGGTGTTGCAGAACTTTACCAATCACCAGATCTCTTTCTTCATCAACGATCATCTGGTGCGCCAGCAGGTTTCGTTTATCAATACCAATATCAATGCGTATAACCGATTCCAGATGGAAAGCGGTGCGGAGGGAAACGCCTATCTCGACAATGTCCTGATCAGTAATACCCTCCGCGATGCGGCGACGCGGTTGGATGTCGATGGGGATGGACGTTCGGAAGCCGACGAACTCCTGTTGTATGGCAATGCCACAAACTGGAACGGTGTAGCCGTAACGGGCCGGGTGGCCACTGCTGACGGGACTGTGACGCCGTCAGGCTTGATTAACGTTCCCTATCAGGGGTCCACGAACTTCAGTTTTGCCGCGACGTCCGTTGCCTACGTCGTGGATTATGTGCTGACCAATAGCGCGGTGGCCGCAAGTAATGTCGCCCCCCTGAAAACGGGGACCTTCACCTGGAGCAATGTCGTCACTGAGGCCAGTGTATTCGAGGTGCATTTTCGCTATGACGGCACGCGCTACGTCCCTGCGGAGTACGGCAGTATAACCGGTGCGCTGGCGGCGGCCCAGGCGGGGGATAGGCTCGTTATCAGTAACGGAACCTATACGGGCGAGGTTGCTTTGTCGAATGGCGTGACGCTGGTGGGAACGAATATGACGGGGAGCGCCACGAACCTGACGGTGCAGGGGACGATGACCGTGGGGACGGGGTCGGTCAGCGTCGCGTCCGGCTCGTTTACCGTGACCGGGCAGGTGACGGTGCTGGCCGGGGGTGTTCTTGCCGTCAGCAACACGGTGGTTGATTTTGGCGGCCTGACGATCCTGGCGGGCGCCACGGTTCAGGTAGTCGATGGGACTCTGACGGCGGATGGAGCAACCGTGACAGGTTCGTTCACTCTCGATCAGAACTGGGGCGTTTCGGTCAAAGCCATGCCGCTCAATTTCACGGATGGATTTGAGTCCTATGGGGTGGGATCAAGACTGGCGGCGTTGATGTCATTTGGCTGGGGAG
Source organism: uncultured bacterium (assembly GCA_903958395.1). Classification (GTDB taxonomy): domain Bacteria; phylum Verrucomicrobiota; class Kiritimatiellia; order CAIKKV01; family CAITUY01; genus JAABPW01. The sequence continues at coordinate 3,952 of CAJBSZ010000287.1, forward strand.
CTTCCGACACCGGTGTGATTGTGACGAATCCCGCGAGCCCGGCACCGGGTTCGACAATGGCTGTGTTCATGCCGGGAAGTACTTTGGTCTCGAATCGTATCGATGGCTTGGGGGCCGGGCTGACAAACATCTGGACGGATCTTTACCTGGCCGAGACGCAACATATTGACGAAATGCCCGCCATGTCCGAGACAAACGGCGGTCCTGCAGTCTTGTTCTATGTGGACACAAACGGCTGGCTGGTGGTGTTCAACCGCGATGTCGGCGGGTGGGACATCTGCAGTAATGCGGTATCGGGCGCGAACTCACCGCGAGCTACCGATACATGGGCCCGGGTAACATGGTTTCAGAATTTCGGAACGACCAATGCCGCATTTTTCCTGAATGGCATTCTGGTGCGCGAGCAAGTTCCGTTCGTCGCCTGGCGGCCGCAGTATGGCGGATTGAAGGTGGATGGTGGATCGGCGTCACTCTACCTCGACAGCGTTCTGATCTCGACCAATGTTCCACCCAGTTTGACCAATGACGGGGATCACGACGGCATATCTGATGCCGATGAGATCGCCCGTTATGGCACCCTTCTTGCCTGCCCTCGCGGTTCACTCTTCAAGATCCGGTAGGATGTTGTATGCAATGTCTCGCTGCTGCATCTAGTGGTGCTGGGCTCACAACTTTTCGCTGTATTTGTTCAATCCTTTACGCTTACACGCATGCCTATTACCTCATGGCCGCGGGAAACCCAGTGCCGGCAACGGCTGTTTTGCAGAAACTGCTTGCGCGAAATCCCGATTACACGGAAGCCCGCCAATTATTGCGTGAATGCCAGAAGGCGGCCGCCGGACGGCCCTGATAGGGCGGACGCCACTACTTTCACAAATTGTTAGCGCCTTATCGCCCAACGAAGTTTTGCAGAGCTTGAGCGGGGGTTTCCGAAGAGTTCAGAGGGGCTTGGACGGATCGGCTCGTCAGCGATGGCGCGGTAGGTGCCGTTACGCAGTCCGGCTTCGAAGGCTTTCTTCACCCGCCGGTCTTCGCCTGAGTGAAAAGTCAGGAGGACAACGCGGCCACCGGAATTGAGGCATTCTGGAAGCACGCGCAGGAACTGATCGAGTGCAACCAATTCCTCGTTGACGGCGATACGGAGGGCCTGGAAAAGGCGGCGGATGGATTTGACGCGATCCGCTTCGGCGACGGATTGAGGGAGAGCCAGGCGGGCGGCATTACCCAGCGCCAGAGTGGTGTCGAAACGGCGTCCGGCAAGGGCGCCTGCCAAGGCTCTGGCATGAGGCTCGTCTGAATTATCCGCCAGCAAACGCGCCAGCTTTTCAGGACTGATCCCCTGAATCAGATCCGAGGCCGATTGCCCGCGTTGCGGATTCATCCGCATGTCAAGCGGGCCGTCCCGTTTCACCGAAAACCCGCGCGCCGGGTCGTCGATCTGCATGGAGGAGACGCCCAGGTCGGCGAGGATCAGGTCCACACCGCCGAGCCCTTCGGTTACGAGGATCTTCGGGAGGCCGGCGAAGTTGCTGCGGTGCGCATGGAATGTCCCGGATCCAAATCCGAGGGCTTGCAGCCGGGCCTCCGTTTTCGGGAGTTCGATCGGATCGACATCCAGGCCGATAAGCCGTCCTGAAGGCTGAAGCAAGGGGAGGATCTCCCGGGCGTGGCCGCCGTAACCCAGTGTGCAATCCACGGCCGTCTCGCCGGGTTGGGGCTTCAACGCCAGCAGGATTTCAGCGACCATGATGGGGCGATGTGTGCCCGCTGGCGTTTTGCCGGCCGCGAGAAGTTTACGGATCATTTCGGGATGATCGGCCGACTCGAGTTCCTTGTATTTATCCGCGAACCGGCACGGATTCTTCCCGGGGTAGCGCGTTCGACGGCGATGCGGCTGACTGTTCACGGAGGAGGGATCGACAAGCCCCGGGGCGGGGGTCGCGTGTCCGTCATTTCCCCTCATAACCCTCCTGGTTATAGAGATCTTTCAAGCCGTTGATGAAGTTTCGTAGAAACTGGTCCCCGCAGGGTGTGAAGTTCCGATTGTTCTTCTGCCGGAACAGGGCGCCCAGTTCCGAGCGGGTGATATCCGGCTTAGATTTTTTCATGATAGCCAGAACATCCTCCTCCTTCAGTTCGAGCGCGATGCGGAGTTTTTTTAGAATATCATTGTTGCTCAGGACTGACGTCGGATTGACGGGGGCAGGCTGCGCATTCTCACGCTTTCCGCGGCGCTTGATAATGAGTCCATCGAGAAACGCCGAGAGGAGGGCATCAGGACAGTCCATGAATCCCTCCGCGTCCTCCTGCTTGAGCAAGTTCTGAATGACCTCCCGATCCAGCGGAGAGGAGCTGAGCCGGAAGATTTCAACCAGTTTATTGTCATTCAGGTTGAGGTTATAGCGAAGTCGTCTCAGCGTATCATTATTGGTCAGCGGCATAAGGATTCTCCTGTAACAAGGGCGTCAGGATATCAGTGAAGAGAGGGTAAGTAAAGAGACCGAAGGACTTGTAGTAACCGGCGTCCCCGCCGGTAGCGCTCGAAGAATGCCGCCGACACGGCGGCT
>CAJBSZ010000288.1 GCA_903958395.1 uncultured bacterium
AGCAGACATCGGTGCCCGGGGCGTAAATATCCCGCCCCTCCAGAAGGATCGACCCGGAAACCCGAACCCCCGTGATCAGGTCATTCATCCGGTTCAAGGTTCTGAGCAATGTGGACTTCCCGCAGCCGGAGGGCCCGATCAGAGCGGTGATATGACGGCCCTTAACCTCCATGGGAACCTGCTTCAGGGCATGAAACTCCCCGTAATACAAATCCAGAGCGCTGACACTGATGACGGGATCTGTGCTCATCCGAACCTTCCTGTCACATAATCGTTCGTCCGTTGATCATCCGGCACGGTAAAGATTTTTTCCGTGGGCCCGTGCTCCACCATATCGCCCATCAGGAAAAAAGCCGTTTCATCGGCCACCCGAGCAGCCTGCTTGGTGTTGTTGGTGACCAGAATAATGGTGTATTTCGCCTTCAGAATCGTCAAGGCCTCCTCGATCTTGGCCGTGGAAATGGGATCCAGCCCGGAACACGGCTCGTCAAGCAGGATCACTTCAAGTTCCTCCATCGCCAGGACGCGCGCCAGGCAGAGCCGTTGTTGCTGACCGCCGGAAAGACGCAACCCCGACATCGTCAGCCGATCCTTGACCTCATCCCACATAAACGCCGCCTTCAGGCTCGTCTCAACAATCTCCTCCAGCCGCTTCCGGTTCCGAACCCCGGACAATCGCGGCCCGTACACCACGTTCTCGAAAATACTCATCGGCAGGGCCACCGGCAGCGCGAACAACATGCCCACGCGCTTCCTCAAGGTCACCACATTAAACGACGGGGTATAGATATCCTGCCCGTCCAGCAAGACCTGCCCGCTGATACGCGTCTCAGGCGCCAGATCGTTCAACCGGTTCAGCGCCCTTAGGAAAGTGGTCTTTCCCGAACCGGACGGACCGATGACACCCAGAATCCTGTTGGCCGGAATGTTCAGCGTAATCCCGCGCAACGACTCTTCCTGTCCGTGGAAGACACGAAAATCATGCGCGGCAATTTTGAGGGGCAACGGCGCGGTCATCGGGACCTCCTGGCAATAAAGCGGTGCATCATGCTGTAGGCAGCCAGATTCACCAGAAGTACGGAGATAATCAGCACAGCGGCCGTCGCATAGGCTTTCTCATTCGAAATCCCCTCGCGGGCCAGGATATAGAAATGAACCGACATGGTCCGCACCGAATCAAAGGCCGATGAAGGCATCCGCAACGCCGAGCCAGCCGTGAAAATCACCGCCGCCGTTTCCCCGATGGATCGTCCGATTCCGAGCATTACGCCCGTCACGATTCCCGGCAGGGCATTGGGCAGCACCACCTTGAGCACCGTCTCCCAGCGCGTGGCGCCCAGCGAAAAACTCACCTCGCGATAGGAATTCGGCACGGCACGGATGGCCTCCTCGGACGTCCGGATAATCGTCGGCAGCACCATGATCGCCAGAGTCAGCCCCCCGGACAGCAGGCACCAGCCCATCTTGAGCATCACGACAAAGAAAATGAAACCGAACAATCCGAACAGGATGGAGGGAATTCCGGCCAGACAATCGGTACCGAATCGCAGCACCTGGGTGAGTCGTGTCTCCCGGGTATATTCCGTGAGATAGACCGCGGTTCCCACGCCCAGCGGCAGGGCGATGGCGATGGCCATCATCGGCAGTAAAACCGTTCCCACCAATGTCGGGAATATCCCGCCCGCCCGGCCCATATCCTTCGGTGCCGAGAACAGGAATTCCCAGTTAATCCCCGGCAACCCCTTGCTCAACACAAACACAATGATAAACACCAACACCACCACGGTGAACACCGTGGCTGCGCCGAGGATGGTC
>CAJBSZ010000289.1 GCA_903958395.1 uncultured bacterium
CAATGCCCGCCCCCTCCTGCCCCCGGTGTTGCAATGAAAAAAGCCCGGCATGTATCAACAACGCGGCGTCGGGAATACCGAAAACACCGAAGATTCCGCACGATTCACGAGGATAATCAAAATCTGTATCATAATTCACGGGTACACCTCCACACCGGGGTAACTGAATTAGCGTGATGGAGGTCAAAAAGCAAGATCAAAGGCAAAAAATATGCCTTCAGATGTCCCTCGCCCGCGATCTTTCCGCGGCCAAAACACCTCGCTTGAGTTGCTTTTTATCGGCTATTCCATTTGATTGCGGCAATCTGGCCCTGGCGTGCATAGTCCACGGCTTCCCCCAGCACCCGGGCGGATTCCTGGGGCGCATGGAATCCCATCGAATTCTCGGCTGCAATAAAATCAACCCGCCACTGCGCTTTCCTGTGCAACTCAAGCGCTGGCTTGATCTGCTCCTCCGTGGCGCCCGCCTTCTTTGCCGCCACCACGGCATCCATCAGGTCCACCAGTGCCGCACCGGCCCGCTCAAGCAAGTCATGATTGCGTGCCTGTATCACATCAACACGCGACTTGATTTCCGCCTCTGCGACGCGGTGGCAAGTCTGGCAGGCCCTGTTGATGTTCAACAGCGGGCTCCGCACCCAGTGGTCGGAAATTTTTGTCGAACCATCACGCATGTAGGGCATATGACAATCTGCGCACGCCACTCCACTGCGGGCGTGTACCCCCTGGCTCCAGAGTTCAAATTCCGGGTGCTGTGCCTTCAACAGCTCTGCGCCAGTCTCCGCGTGCTTGTAGTCATAGAACCGATTCCCGTCCGGAAATTTAGCAGCATTCCAGAAAGCCTCAATCTCGTCTGCCTTCAGTCCGTTGCCCCAGGGAAACGTGAGCGGCATTTTCGTGCTGCAGTAGTATTCAACATGACACTGCCCGCATACAAAAGACCGCATTTCGGTCCGCGACGCTTCAGCATTGGGATTGTACGGTTCCTTGCGAGACCCCTTGCGCCACTCCTCGATTGACTCAATATGAGGGACCGCCGCCTTGGACTCGGCCAGAAGCCTGATGCCCTTGATGAAACCCGGCCTTGTAACGCGCAACTGCATGGTTGCCGGATCGTGGCAGTCTACACAGGAAACCGGGTGCGCATGTCCCATCTGATGAAGCATCGCATTCACATTGGTATAGGCCATCTTGTAGGTTTCATCCAGACCGGCTAGCGCATCGCCATTGCCCAACTTGCGATACAACGGCATTATTGAGGCGTGGCAGTGCAGGCATGACCCGGACTGAGGCTTGGTGAGGCGTTTCGTATTCTCCTGGTCTTCAAGCATGTACGCATGCCCGCGCCGATCACGATAATCTATGGAAAAGGCATAGCCCAGGAATGCCCGCTTAAGCCATGGATCCCTGTCGATCTTTTCAGCAGGCATGGCCTCGCTTCCGCCATGACCGCCATACGTTGTCCGCGTGGTGATCGCCGTGCGCTTGTAGGAATCGTACTCCTTCGGCCAGTTGACACCCCACTTTGCAGGGTCGGTATCATCCTCGGTAACCTCGACAAGCCTGACATAGGGCCGAGCCTCCTCCTTCTTCCGCTCAAAGATATTCATCAGCAAGGCCGTCACTGCAAAAATGGCAACGGCGACCATTATCACCATGACACCCCACATAGCCGACAGTTTAATTTTCGAAGTTGTTTCACTCATTATCGCCTCATCCTTTCTTTGGATTCACCTCTGTCAGGCCCCCCGAGTCCGGCGGGTTCGCCATGCCCGATCGACTGGTGACAGTGAACACAGCGCGCCACATCTTTGTCGGTTCTGGATCCCGCCACCATGTCGTGCACAAGCCCCTCATGACATCTCACACAATTCTCCTGCAATATCGCACTGTTTCGCGATTTGATCATGATCGGCTCATGAAAGTCCTGCAGGGTAAAGGCCTTCGAGTGATGATAGCCGTTCTCGCCCTTTGCCAGATACTTGAGGACAAAACTGTGCGGCAGATGGCAGTCGGCGCAGGCGGCAACTTTATGGTGGCTTGATTTCTCCCAGGAATCGAACTGCTGACGCATGATGTGACAGTTTACACAGGTCTTCGGGTCAGATCCGAGATAGGAAAACCCATGCGCATAATTGAAGGTGAACAAGCCGATACCGGACAGTGCTCCAATAGCCACGCCCAACAACAACAAATTCCGTGAAATTCCGCCAATAAATGAATCAGACATACAAGATATCAAACGTCATGTGTATTGGTTGATGCTGCCATTCTAAGAGTGTCGTTGCAACATAATCCCGCTAAGACGCGGGACGAATCCTCTCCATTCAACCTTGTCCCGGTGATAGGATCGAAATAATGGAACCCACCCGCCACCCTCGATCTTGACACCGAGGTCATTGTGGATTAAGTGTTACCACAATAGAAGTGAGGATACGTATGCTTGTTACCCGAAAAATTGATTACGGACTGCGATTGCTAATGACCCTGGGATGCCGGTCGGAGACACGACTCACCAGTGTTAAGCTGGCGAAATTGATCCAAGTGCCCAGGCAATTTGCCCTGAAAATTGCCCAAACCCTGACCCAGGCGGGCATGATCCGGGCTCAGCGGGGAGTCGGGGGAGGCATCGAACTTGCCCGTTCTCCCTCAACAATCACCCTATTCGACATCATGCAGGCCACCGACACTCCGCGCGCCTTGAATGCCTGCCTGCTGGATCCCAAATCCTGTACCCGAAGCATCCATTGCGCGGCTCATCAGGAGCTCAGGAGAATTCAAGCCATACTGGATCGGGAACTCCGGAACGTCACACTGGCGGACTTGATCAGCCAACAGAAAACCATTGACCAGGAAACAAAAAAAGCCGACTTCTTCCGGCAGAACAGGACTAACCATGAATAGCGATACCATCAAAAACGGATTCGAACGGGCCCCCCATCGCAGCCTGCTTCGCGCCACCGGCCTCGTTAAAACCGGTGATTTCAAGAAACCCTTTATCGGAGTCTGTAACTCCTTCGACGAAATCATCCCCGGTCATGTTCACCTGAACAAGGTCGCCGATCTGATCAAGAAAAGCATCCGCAAGGCTGGCGGCATTCCCTTCGAGTTTAACACCATCGGCGTGTGCGACGGCATCGCCATGGGGCATTCGGGAATGAAGTACTCGCTCCCCAGCCGCGAAATCATTGCCGATAGCGTGGAAGCCATGGTCAAGGCCCATTGCTTTGACGCGCTCATCTGCATCCCCAACTGCGACAAAATCGTTCCAGGCATGATCATGGGCGCCCTGCGCGCCAATGTCCCCACCCTCATGGTCAGCGGCGGCCCGATGGCGGCCGGCCACCTGCCCGACGGGCGCACCGTTGACTTGATCAGCGTCTTCGAGGGTGTCGCCGCCCATAAAAATGGAACGATTGATGACCAGGGACTCCAATCTCTTGAGGAAAACGCCTGCCCCGGTTGTGGCTCCTGTTCAGGCATGTTCACTGCCAACTCCATGAACTGCCTGTGCGAGGCCATCGGTATCGCCCTGCCCGGCAACGGCAGCATCCTTGCCGTCGATCCCCGCCGGAAACGGTTATTCCGGATGGCGGCCCGCCGCATCGTCGAAATGGCGCTCGCCGGTGGCCCGCGCCCGCGTGAGGTTGTTACCGAGCATTCACTCGACAACGCCTTTGCCACCGATATGGCCATGGGCGGCAGTTCCAATACCGTCCTCCATGCCCTCGCCATTGCCCATGAGGCCGGGGTCAAGTACGACCTGAACCGCATCAACCAGATCTCACAGAAATGCCCGAATATCTGCAAGGTCGCCCCTTCCTCCTCCTACCATATGGAGGATGTTGACCGGGCGGGCGGAATCAGCGCCATCATCAAGACCATCGGTTCAATCCGGGGCCTCCTCCACCGCGATGCCCCAACCGTCACCGGAAAAACCCTGTGGCAGAATGTGTCCCGTTCCGAGGTCCGGGATGACAAGGTCATCCGCTCCATTGAGAATGCCTATTCCCTCGACGGCGGCCTGACGGTGCTCTGGGGAAACCTGGCTGAAGGCGGCGCCGTTGTGAAGAAAGCCGGCGTGGCGCCGGCCATGCTGAAGTTCAGGGGCCCAGCCGTGATTTTTGAATCCCAGGAGGAAGCCTGCGACGGCATCCTGCAGGGCAAGGTCAAGGCAGGCGACTGCGTCATCATCCGCTACGAAGGACCGCGTGGCGGACCCGGCATGCAGGAAATGCTGGCGCCCACCTCCTACATCATGGGTGCGGGTCTTGGTGAAAGTGTGGCGCTGGTCACCGATGGTCGTTTCTCCGGCGGCACCCGCGGCGCCTGTATCGGTCATGTTTCCCCGGAAGCCGCCTCAGGCGGCACCATCGGCCTGCTGAAGGCCGGGGATATCATCAACGTGGATATTCCCGGACACAAGCTCGAGGCGGAAATATCGCCAGAAGAATTCAACCGACGCCGTGCCGAGGCCACGCCTTTCATTCCGAAAATCACCACCGGCTATCTCAAGCGCTACGCCAAGCTCGTCACCAGTGCCGGAACGGGTGCTGTGATGGAGTAGTGAAGCCTTCCGTGTCATTCAAAACCGTCGGGTGCCGTCTCAATCAGGCTGAGACCGCCACCATGGCCTCTCACTTCGAGGCGGCTGGTTATGCGACGGCTCCATTCGGGACACCCTGTGATGTCACCGTGATTCACGGTTGTGCCATTACCGGAAAAGCCGAACACAGCAGCCTGTACGCCGCACGGCAGGCTAAACGGACGCGCCCGGACACACTCGTTATCCTCGCCGGGTGCCCGGCGGAAACACTCGGCGAAACCCTCCGGGGCGATGCCACCGTTGACCTCACCATCGGACAGTCGGGAAAGTTCGCCATTCCGGAGCTGCTTCATCGACTTCATCCGCACCGATTCCCCGCTGCCGGCGGCTCCGGCGCTATGGATTCAACACCCCGGTTCGATACCCAGAGGGCCCTGATCAAGGTTCAGGATGGCTGCGACTTCCATTGCGCCTATTGCATTGTCCCAACCGCCCGGGGAATCCCCCGTAGCCGCCCCATGAGCAAAGTCCTCGAAGAAGTCCAGCGGGTCACCGCCGCCGGATTCCGGGAAATCATCCTTACCGGCGCGAACCTTGGCCGTTATGAAGATGGCCCCCGTCGCCTCGCCGACCTGGTTCGCGAAGTTGAATTCATTCCTGCCGTGGAGCGCATCCGCTTAAGTTCCATTGAGATCACCACGGCGGAAGACGCCATCATTGAACAAATGTCCCGATCCACCAAGCTATGCCAGTTCCTCCACATCCCCCTGCAAAGCGGTGATGACGGCATCCTCGCGGCCATGGGCCGGCGCTACGATACCGACACCTTTCGCCGAACCGTGGTAATGGCCGTCGAAAAAATGCCCTTCCTGGGTCTGGGCACCGACATCATCGTGGGTTTTCCGGGCGAGAATGACCGGGCATTTGAAAACACGGTGAAACTGGTTCGGGACTTGCCATTCAGCAATCTTCATGTCTTCCCGTACAGCCGGCGGAGCGGCACGCGAGCCGACACCCTGCCAGGACAGGTTCAGGAGTCGGTTAAAAAGGAACGGCTGCATGCCCTCGTTGAAATCAGCGATTCCAAGCGCCAGCTCTTCGCCGAACGATTCATCGGGCAAACCGTTTCAGTCCTCATTGAGCGCGTCTCCGTCGACGGTACCGGCCACGGCTGGACCGGCGAATACCTTGAAGCTCAGGTCACCGCCGCCGCTCTCTCCCCCCGCCAGATTGTCACGATGAAAGTTGACAAGGTGGATTTAAGAAAGGGGTCAGGGTTCGGGGTTCAGGGATCAGTGCCGACGGCCCTTCCGGGGCGGCGCCTGCACACGGCCGGGGCGGGGCTTGGCCGCCTTGCGGACTGAAAATCCGAAATGGTCGATCTGGTGGCCGAGGCTGTAGTAGTGACCGTGGGCGTAGGTGATCAGTCCTGCATGCTCCAACGCAAGACGGTTTGAGTCCATCATCAGGGGCTTCGACGCCTGGACGGCAACAATTTCCGCCACGAACATCACATGCGAGCCGAGCGGCACCGTCTTGCGCACCTTGCACTCAATGTTGAGCGGACATTCCTGAACAATGGGTGGGCGCACAACAAGCGCCTTCCCCGGCGTCAATCCCGTCTTCGAAAATTTGTCTTCATCCCGGCCCGACACCACCCCGCACCAGTCCGTCACCCGGGCCTGATGGACAGAGGGCACATTGACAACAAATTCCCCCGAAGCATGGATCAGTTCGTAGGAAAGACGTTCCGGTCTCACGGAGATGCTGAGCATGGGCGGTTCGCTACAGACGGTTCCGGCCCAGGCAATGGTGATCAGGTTCGCCTTCTCGCCCGGCCGCGTTCCGCCGCAACTTACCAGCACAACAGGGACCGGAGACAAAATCGGAAACGGCTTCAGGGACACCTTGGCATGAGGTTCAATCAGGAGCTTTGGTTTCTGTTGTGGCATAGCGGAATCCTACCGTACGAACTGATATGGCTTCAACTAGTAAACCAGATCGGCTGCCCAGGGATGGGCATGCGCAAACTAAATCGGTTTCGTTGGGCGAATTAGTCACTGGTTCCTTAAAGAGTCAAGAAGCGGGGCGCGGCAGGCCCAGTGGATCGCGAGTTCGATCCAGAGGAGGTGGAACAGAATGATCCCCACCAGAAAGGCCAGCATCATGGCCACTGGTAAAGTGACACCCGGGTCATGTAAATTGGGCCACATGGCCGTCAGAGAGGAGACGACTCCGGCTGCCAGCCCAAGACCCATCATCAACCGGTGTTCCTGCGCTATCATCCGCCGAACCTGCCGGTTGGAATAGCCCACCGCCTTGAGCAAGGCGAATTCCGCTCGCCGTTCCCGAATCGCCCGCAAGACCACAATCGCCATGCCCGCGCTGCCTAACAGCAACCCCATCCCGCCCAGCACCAAGAACATGGCCATATAAGTCGACTCTACCGTATGAAACTCCTTCAGCCGGTCGACCGATGGGATCACATTCAGTCCGAATTTGCCGAGCCGATGCGCCAGCCCCTCCCGTGTCCCCTGCCCCTTTCCTTTCGGAACATCCGCCAGTACCATCCGGGCTCCGCTTTCCGACGGATAGCGCGCTGAAAACGCAGCGACCGGAATCAGGATCGACCCCTGAAAAACCGAGACCCGCATGGGTAAGGCCCCCACCAGCTTGACCTTGAAAACAGCGCCCCGCTCGTCCCGGAACAGCAGGATATCTCCCACCTTCTTCTGCAACCCCCACTGCGCCGTATTCAAATCGCCCACAAGCCCCGGAATACACCCGTCCGCAAGAGGCTCCCGGAGCAGCGACCACTTGGCAGAAAAGGCCCCACGCAACTCAAACGCCGCCGGATCAACACCCAGCAGGCGTGGCGACTGCGCCCGGTTCAAGTTCAGGCAACTCGCATCATCCCCGTCCCGCACCTTGATCGACAGAAGTTTCACGCCCGCCAGGCCAGGCTCCTGATCAAGTCTCAGTTTCTTCCAGCCTGCGGGACTGGCCAGATCGGCGAGAATGGAAATAGACGATTCCCCATACAAGGCGAACCCACCGGTTCCGGAAGATCGTTCGCTGGATCCTTTCTCGATATTCTCCTGCATCGAGGAGACTGCAAACACCATAAAGCCCCCAACCGCCAGAAGCCCCACCACCGTCAGGCTTCGGGTTCGGCGCCGACCAAGATTGCGGACACCCAGCGCAGACAGGGTGAAACGCCCCTGCCCTCGTGCTAACTGGATAAAATAAAGCCGGATGAACCCCAGCAGAGAAATTAACAGCAGACTTCCCGCCGAAAAAAATAACTCGGCAGGATTTTGCAGGGGGGTCACCAAACCGAGGACAACAAGGACACCCGCGACAGCAAGGCCGACAAAAGGAAGAATGACATTTGACTTCCGCATTGTGACTTCAGCCTTCAGCCTTCTACCTTCTGACTCCGCCAACAACTCCCTCGCCGGGAGGGCTGTCTGCCGCCAAGTAGCCACCACCAGCGCGATCAGGGCCATGGCGATTCCTGCTACCAATCCTTTCAGGACGGTAAGGGGTTCGGCATGGAATCGGATGGCCGTTGATGCCACCGCGCTTTGCCACGGATGACTTAAGCCCCAGATCAGGGCCTGGGTATAGAGCACCCCGAGTCCGGCACCCAGAACACCGCCTGCACCCGCCACCCACAAACCTTCCCGGATCAACATCCAGCGAACCCGAGCCGGCGTAAAGCCAACGGCCAGCAGAAGTCCGGTCTCCCGGGAGCGTTGTTGAATGGCAAACGAAAATAACAGCGCGGTCAACATCAGGGCGGAGATCATGACAAAGCCGCTCATCCCAAGGAATAGTTGGCCGAAGTCCTGAGCCTCACCCGCCGCCTTGAGCGCGAGGCGACGCACCGGCGTGAAGGCGAATCCCAGTTCACCCGGATCCAGGTTCTTCAGCAGGAATGCGCCGAGCGCCGCTGTATCATTCGTACCGGCTCTGAACCGGATCGCCGTCAAGTCGCCGAACCGGTTAGCCCACATCGCCTGCCCGGCCTTCAAGGTCACGAACGCCTTTGGAGTATCGCGAAACTGGTCCCAGTAGGCCTCGTTCGGCTTATCCTCCACTTTCTCAGGATCCAGTGGCATACCGATGTCCCAATCCGCGCAACGTCCCGCATCGGTCAACCCCGGAAAACGGGGAGCCAGTTCCCGTTCACGGGTCAAGGCCTCCATCGGGACGATGCCACACACCCGGAATACCCGGCTAGTCTCCACAAATTTACCCCACGCTGTAAACTCATAGTAGGCCACCCTGACAAGGCCGCCCTCCTTGAGCGCCAGCTGGTCAGCCGTCCAGCGGTTGACAGCAATCTCATCATCCTTCATGCCAGGAGGGCCCACTCCCATCCCCGACGCAGAATCCATGGCCATGACAAATGAGTACGGCGTGGAATGTGAATTGGCGCCACCCTCACAGGATATTGAATTTACAAGATAAGTCAGGGAACCCGCCGAATTCTCCATTCCCGTAGCCACTCGCCCCACGGCCGAGTCCATCATGATCCGGTCACTTTCCAGCTGATAACACGTATTATCAAGGCTTTTTCGCCAGACTAACCCCATGTCATTCAAGCGCCATATTTTTCTCAGGGCGGCATCGAAATCCCCGTCACCGGCAAGCAGAAGGTTAGCGCGGCCCTCCAACCCAGCCAATTTTTGGAGGCTCTTGAGACTGACAAAGGCGTTGCAGGGAACGATCTGGTTGGCCGTCAGACTGAATCGGCCGGACTGCTCGTCGCCCCAGATCCCGACGACCGTGAAGGTACCCCGCACCGTTTCGTCACCTTTTCGGGACGAAAGCGGGGCGTCATGGGAAAGCAGGGATGGCTTGCTAAAGCGTATGGATAGTGAGTCGCCCGGCTTAACGCGAAGTTCCGTGGCGAGTTTGTCATTGAGGGCGATCCCGTCGTCGGGCAATTCTTTCCCCTGCCCGCCTGCAAGCCCCTGGAACCGTTCGTCCACGCCCACAATCTGGATTCTATTCACCTGCCGTTCCGCCGGGCCGAGGGCGACGCCCTGAAACAACAGGGCGGGCGCCACAGCGATGGCGGTTTCGGACTGCAATCGATCAGCAAGATCTGCAGGGAAATAGCGGCCCCTCGTGTCCAAGGCATAATGAGCGCCACCCAACCTGAGCAGTGCCGACCGGGTCAGGGTGTACTGGATGGAGTCACCCACCAGCAGGGCGCCAACCAGAACCGCCACGGCCAGCGTAATTCCCGCCAGGACGCTGAGATGCGACCAGGCGTAATACCGCGTGCTTCTCCAACTGAGCAGGAACTGCGTCATGTTAGGGATTCCCCGGCACCAGCGCGCCGTCCACAAGCGTATAAATACGATCCATGCGCTGGGCCAGCGGCAGAGAATGGGTGACAACCACGAGGGTTGTGCCCTGCTGCCGATTCATTTCTACCAGCAGATCCGCCAACGATTCGGCTCCCGCCCGGTCCAGGGAGCCGGTTGGCTCATCCGCCAGCAAGAGCCGGGGCTGGTTGATCATGGCTCGAACCACCGCCACCCGTAACTGTTCACCACCGGAAAGCTGCCCGGGCCGGTAATCCAAACGGGGCGAAAGGCCGACCTGATCCAAAAGGGCCCGGGCCCGGGTTTCTGCGATCTGAATCGATTCAGATCGGGAAATCAGGGTTGGAACCAGGATATTTTCGAGGACATTACACTGGGGCAAAAGATGATGTTGCTGGAACACAAACCCAATTTTCCGGTTCCGGATTGCCGCCAGCTCAACCTCCCCCATCCGCCCCAACTCCTGTCCCTCAAGAAAGACAGATCCGGCTGAAGGAAAATCCAGCGTCCCGATAATGTTCAACAGGGTGCTCTTCCCGGACCCCGAAGGCCCGACAATGGCGATGGATCGGCCTGCCTCGACTTCCAGGAAAATGGATTTCAACACCTCAACCGTTCCGCCGGATGGTGCAGGGTAGCTCTTGGCAATGTCCTTCAAGATCAACATTGGTGCTGTCATACTGTCTCCCTATCCTAGCGATACAAAATCAGGAATCCGTCATCCGTCCCGACAATCACCCCGGCCCCGGTGATCGCGGGTGATGTCAGGGAGTCGGCCGCCTTGTTGGTCCATACCGGCTTGCCGGTGGCAAGACTGAACAGGAACAGCGTCCCTTCCGAGGTCACCACCACCTTGTCACCGGCAACAACCGGCGAAGACGGAGTTCCTTCAACCTTGGCGGCCCACATCGTTTTCCCTGTTTTCCGGTCCAGACAATAGACCCGGCCATCGCTGGAGCCTGCGATCACCCGGTTAGAGGTCACGGCAGGCGTGGTAAAAACTTCGTTGCTGGCACAGCAACTGGACCAGACGATTCTCGAACCGGGTATATCCGCACACACCACGGAGCCATCCCGTGTCCCGATAAATGCCTGATTTCCATCAACAGCCGTGCCGCCCGCCATGGGCCCGCGGTCACCCAGATTGATCTCCCCGATCGATTTTCCGGTGGCAAGGGACAGGATATGAATCGCCGAATCACAGGCGCCGAACACCGCCACACCGGGGCCCACGGAGGGCGGAGCATCGCACCGCGACACAGACTCCGAAGCCCAGATGAGGCGGCCCTCTTTGGAAGAAAGACATTTCAGGACGCCGTCATTCCGCGACATCACTAAGACACGGGTAGCCGAGCCTTCATTCGTTGTCATCCAGTTTGGGGATCCGAGAATATCCTCTCCGATTTTCTGTTTCCATCGTACCGCACCGGTGCCGGCCTCAAACGCATACAGGAAGCCCTGATCGGTTCCAACGAGCACCATCCCGGCGCAGCATAATGGCGGGGTGGAAAAGGACTCCTGTGATTCGGTGGCCGGATTCGCGGGTTTTTCAAGCGACACGGACCAGACCCGCTTGCCCTGCAGATCAACGGCAAAAAGTCCGCCCTTTTCAACCGCCACAAAAATCCGTTCCCCGCAGACCACCGGAGGGGAAGCCACAGGGGCCCCCAGCCGACACCGCCATTGCACCTTAAGCGAGTCCGGCAGCGACACCATCGACACGCCCCGCAGTCCGGCATCACCGTGATAGACAGGCCAATCGTCAGACATACCTGCCGCAGCCAAAACCGTTGTCATCATGATAAGTACACTAGCCAATGTTTTCATACACCCCGATCATGGCATCAGCCGTTTTGGAAACATCAAACCGCTCACGAACGGCTTTCCGCCCCGCCTGACTCAACTGGCGCCAGCGCGGCTCATCCAGCAGGAGTGACTCTAGTTCCCGGGCCAGCGCAGCAGGGTCGGACGGATCACAGGAAATACCACCGCCGGTCGCCTCAATAATCTCAAGAGAAGCACCCAGCCCGGGCTGAACAACCGGAACACCGGTAGCCATCGCCTCAAGCATGAACATCCCGAAAGCCTCGGGATGCGACATCGGAACCGACAGCACGGTTAGTGACTGAAGAAACTCACGCTTTGTTTTCCGGTCGAATACCGGACAGAACTCCACCGCATCGAGCAGTTTCTTTGCCGCCAGCTTTTCCCGCAGTCCTGCCAGGAATTGATCATCCTCCGGGGTCTTCCCCCCCGTGATTTTCAAAGTCACCGCCCCTGCCACGCCCCGTTCCCGGATTTGGATAAAGGCATCAACCAAGATTCCGAGTCCCAGAGATTCGGACATTCGGGAAAGATAGCCGATGACAGGTTGACGGGAATTCCACTGCGCCTCTCCATAAGAATCCGTACTGATCCCGATCGGAATCACATGGAA
>CAJBSZ010000290.1 GCA_903958395.1 uncultured bacterium
CGCCGAATCCGGAGCGGATCCACTTCGATGACGACACGGCGTGGCATGGTGGCCGCGCCTCGACCTGGGCGATGACGCCGATGGCGAAACTGCTCCGTCCCTGGCAGGAACTGGTCCGCGAAAAATTGCTGAAATCGAAGCTCACGGGCGAGGTTGAGCGTCAGGCCTGGCTTTCGCTCACCAACTCCTACAATTCCGACGGACAGTGGCCGCCGACGTTGCCGGAGGCGCCGCACATCATCCATCCGTTCAATTACGGATATTGCTTCGAGAACCTGCTCCAGGCCGAATTGCTTGTCGGCGGTGTGGATCGTTCAAAGCTCAAGCCCGGCGCCGTGGTCACGCTCCAGGGCATTCTGGGGCTTCAGCAGGGGATGATCCTCAAGAAGGCCGTCGCCCTGCTCAAGACCGGCAGTGCGGACCGGAAGAAGAAGGCCGCTTTGGCGAAGACGCTCATCGAAACGTCGCAGAACCTGGACAGTGCCCGCACGTCCCCCAAAGTGCTCCAGCCCTCCGAATACCGGGTGCGGGCCGAGGCAATGGTCGCCGCGCGGCGGCTCGTGGGCGGAGTGGAGATTGAAGTCGTCCATGATATGAAGGCGGGGAAAAAGAAATGACGGTCCGGCAAGACCTGGAGACGGCTTTGGAAGGCGGCACACCGGAACGGACGCCGCTGTACTTCTCCGAGGACCTCCCGAAGAATTGGAAGGCCGCCATCCCGGTCATCCTGAAAATCATTAAATCGAGTCAACTGGCGTCCCATAGGCAACGTTTCACGAGTACAAAACCCTGAATTTACTAATGTTTTAGGATCGTTCGCGAGATTGTGATTGTTGAATTTCTCTTCGTAATCGTAATCATAATCGTAATCGTAATCCTTTCCGGGGCAGTCGATTACGATTACGATTAGGATTACGATTAGGATTTCTATGGGATGCTACTTGAATCGAGTCAACGGTAACACAGGAGGAACAATGTCTGGAACCATGCACATCAACATCATTCACCGCTGTACGGTCGGCAATCTTTTGAAGCCTGCCGACCGGGATGATTTCAACGCCTTGCAATTGATGCAGACCATGTCTCACCAGGCGGGGCTGAAAACCACCGTGCTGGTAGGCGCACCCAGTATGCACTGCCCCGAAGTGGTTGCGTGGCTGAAGAACGAAGCAGCCGAACATGGCGATGAACTCGGCCTCAGTCTGCATTTACTTGAATATGGCGACTATGAGAAGCGGTATGGCACGAAGGAAGGGATGTTCTACCTGTTGCCGTTTGAAACCCGGAAAAGGGTGTTCGTTGATTACATGGAGCTTTTCCGAACAATGTTTGGTAACTATCCGGTTTCGGTTGCCGCGTACCTGATGGATGCCCGTACCCTGAACTGGATCCACGAAGAATATCCCATGGTCACCGCCACCATCACCAGCTGCTTTGAAGAAGGGGTGAAGATGTTCCACGGTAATCTCAACCAGTGGTACCTTTTTACCGACGGTGGACCCTGGGGCGCGTACTATCCGTCTCGTGCCAACTCGCTCGTCCCTGCCGGGGATGAAAAAGAGTTCTGCGGCATTGTCGGCCTGCCTCATTTGAATCGCGACATGCTCATGGCCATCACCAGCCGGGATGATCTGTTTTCTTCACATCCTTCCAACTTGGTGCGCGCCAAGGCTTATCAGGAGGATCGGTGTTCCTACATGTACCACTTCGTTGACGAGTGGGAGAAGCAGCTTGCGCTCAACGGCTGGGGGTACTACAACACGTTCGTGTCGCCCACGTGGTTGACCGATAACAGTATGCTCGATGAAACCGGGGCATTCAACACCAAGTTCTACCGCGAAACCATTGAGTATCTGGGCCGTAAGTGCCGCGAAGGGGTTGGCCTGGCGAGCACCATGGGGCAGTTCGCCACCTGGTTTAAGGAGAATGTCCCGGTGGGTGCCCCCGAGGTCAACCACTGGCACGACCTGATCTGCGGGACCAAGCGACAGATGTACTGGTACGCCGATCCGTACTTTCGGGTGACAGTGGACGGCAACACCAGCGGCGCGCTGTATGACATCCGCCCGTGGGCGGGCCGGGTAGAGCGCAATCTGGGAATAGATACCCCCAACCTGTGCAACATGAATTACCCCTTCCTCCTTTCCTGTGAGCACCGGGGTGGGGTCCACGATGGCTCCATACACACCCTGCGGGTGAGGGTGGGTGCTGAGACCAAGGAGATTTCCTGTCGTCGTTCCTCGATTGAGGCGACGACGGTGGGGGGGCATCCGGCAGCCGTTATCAAGCCCGTTACACTCAAAGTCGGTGGTGTGGATCTTGTCATTGAATCGCGCTACCTGTTCAAGGGGGGCGGGGTGATAGAGATTGAGCGGCGCCTGGTACGCTCAAGCGACCCTTCTGCGGTTGTCACGTTCATCGAGTATCACTGCGGATGTCATGGCAATACAACCTACCCCGAAGATATGCGGGGTATCGTACTGGGGGTGGAAGGAAAGAACGGCGCCAGGCAACAGCTGACCTATGCCTACCAGTCGCGAGAGCTGAGCGTGCAGGAACCGGTTTCGGTGCAGGCCGCCATACCCCAACTGGGGTGCCAGGTTGTTCTGGAAAGCCAGGATGCCCGGGTTGGGTATGCCCGCGAAGGGTGGCTGTTCAAACCGTTTTTCTGGCTGACGATGGAAAAGGATGTTTGCGAAGGGGAGGTGCTTGCCACATGGCTGAAAATTCAAAAGCTCGGATGATCCGCTGCCCGGAATGCTTTGCCAAGGACATCGATGTGTTCATGTTCTACGATGAAGCAGATGACGAGTTCTACTGTTACAAGTGCTGTTACACCGGCACCAAGGATGAGGTGGAACGTGACTTTGCGCATTTTATCGATCGCAAGTACCGTATGCGGGGCAAGCCGCACCCGGCAGAGGTTTTCTGACTGATAAAAGGGGAAAACATGATGCAACGATATGGCGAAGATGGCTGCTGATCCGATGACGCAAAAGTGGTGGAGTGTCTGTGAACCCTGCC
>CAJBSZ010000291.1 GCA_903958395.1 uncultured bacterium
CCCGCGTTAGGAACGCCAGACAATCCAAGACATTTCACCGGGACGGAGGGGCCAGCAGATTTGACTTTCAGGCCATGGTCATTGATCAGGGCACGAACCCGGCCCCAATGGGAGCCGCAGAGAATGATGTCGCCCACATTCAGGGTGCCGTTGGCCACCAGAAGATTGGCCGTCGGACCCATGCCGGACTCCAACTGGGCTTCAATCACATAGCCCTTGGCCGCCTGACTCGGGTTCGCCTGCAGTTCCATCATTTCCGCCTGAAGCAGGATCATGTCCAGCAATTCGGGGACGCCGGCTCCGGTGAGGGCGCTGACCTGGCAGACGATGGTTTTCCCACCCCATTCCTCGGGCGTCATATCCATGGCCTGGAGCTGTTTCTTGGCCTTATCGGGATTGGCGGTGGGGAGATCCATCTTGTTGATGGCAATAATAATGGGGACATTGGCCGCCTGGGCATGCTGGATGGCTTCCTTGGTCTGGGGCATCAGACCGTCCTGTGAATCCACCACGATGATGGCGATATCGGTCATGTTGGCGCCACGGGCGCGCATGGCCGTGAAGGCGGCATGGCCCTGGGTATCAAGGAAAGTGATGCTTTTTTCGCCGACTGTAACCGTTGAGGCTCCGATATGCTGGGTGATGCCGCCGGACTCGCCCTTGGCGACGGTTGTATTCCGGATCCGGTCCAACAGGGATGTTTTGCCATGGTCAACATGACCGAGCACGGTGACCACAGGAGGGCGATGTGCCTTTTCCTCGGCCTTTTTCTTTTCAACCACCTCTTCGACAGTCTCTTTCTTGACCAGAGGCTTGTGCTCGATTTTCTTTTCCCGCTCAACGGTAAACCCGTGCTTTTCGGCAACCCGAGCGGCGTCTTTGATTTCGATGTGCTCGCTGATGGAGGCCAGGACGTTCAGTCGCATCAGTTCGGCGATCAGCTGGTTCGGGCGAACGCCCAGGAACCCCGCAAGATCACGAACCACAACGGGTCCCTTCAGGATGATAATTTTGCTGTTTTCCGCAGGAGCAGGCGCAGGAGCAGGCGCAGGAGCAGGCGCAGGCGCAGGCGCGGGAGCAGGAGCGGGAGCTGGTGCGGCGGGGGCGATCACAACAGGGATGGGCGCGGGGACAGGCGGGGGCGTAATCGGGACGGGCTTTTTGGCGGAAGCGCGAAGCCGTTCCACGACGCCGGCATCCAGCGTGCTCATGTGATTCTTGGCATCGACGCCCTGTGCCGTCAACTGGTCCAACAGCGCTTTGCTGTTGAGCCCCAACTCCTTCGCTATTTCGTGTACTCTCATGGGACTATTTCGCTGGGCTCCTGTACGATCGGTTGCGCGGCGGCGGCGGCTTCATAGATTGTCTTGGAGGTGGCGCTGTCAAATTCGCCGGTAGCCTCAAGATCGGTCATTTCCGCAGCCAGAATACCCTCAATGTTCAGGAAGCCGGCTTGAACCAGTTTTTCCGCATTGGCACGGCCAATTCCGGGGATGGCGGCCAGACTGTCGACCGCCTTGGCGACCTTCTCCTCGAAGGTGATATTGCCTTCATCCTTCTGGACATCAATTTTCCAGCCGAGCAGTTTCGAGCTCAAGCGGACATTCTGGCCGCGCTTGCCGATCGCCAGCGAAAGCTGGTCCGCTTCCGTGGTCACATGGATGACGCGCGTTTTGTCGGGATCAATCTCGACCTTGGACAACTTGGCGGGAGAGAGGGAGTTGGCAACATAGGTCTTGATGTCGTCACTCCACCGGACGATGTCGATTTTCTCGCCGGAAAGTTCCCGGACAATGTTTTTCACGCGGACGCCCCGCATGCCGACGCAGGCGCCGACCGGGTCAACCTTGGAGTCGCGGGAGATGACGGCGATTTTCGACCGGAAGCCGGCTTCGCGGGCTATCCCCTTGATTTCCACGGTCTTATCACCAATTTCAGCGACTTCAAGTTCGAACAGGCGACGGACAAAATCCGGATGGCTACGGGACAGGATGATGCTGGGTCCGGACGGATTGTCCTGCACCGAGACTACCAAGGCGCGAACCTGGTCGCCGATCTGGTAGATTTCGGTGGAAATCCGTTCCTTGGCGCCGAGAATGGCCTCCGCCCGGCCGAGATCCACAACAATATCGCTCCGTTCGAACCGGCGGATGGTTCCGCTCACGATGTCATTGACCCGGTCGCGGTATTCTTCATACACGATATTACGTTCCGCCTGCCGGATTTTCTGAAGAATCGCCTGTTTTGCAGTTTGGGCGGCAATACGGCCGAAATTTTTCGGGGTGACTTCAATTTCAATGGTATCCCCGACCATGACATCCGGCTTGAGACGGCGGGCATCCGGCAGATTGATTTCGTCATGCGGATTCACCACTTTATCGATCACAGTTACGGTGGCGAACGCCTTGATATCACAGGTTTTACGATCCATGTGGATGCGGACGTTTTTGGCCGGGCCCACGCTCTTGCGGGAGGCGGACAGCAGTGCGGATTCGACCGTTTGAAACAGGGTTTCCCGGTCAATGCCACGCTCTTTTTCAAGAAAACTTAAGATTGCTGAAAGTTCGCCGTTCATAATAGTCCTCAGCCACAGGCCGTTTCGGAACCCCTCCGATACATAAAAGAGTGGGACGAGCCCACTCTTTGCACAACATCCCATTTCGACAAGACTTTTGAATATAACGAGGAAGGCCGTAACGGTCAAGCGGTTTCGAAAATGAAATGGTCAGGGGTCACTGATACCTGTCATGCCGGAAAAGGGTTGGGGGTTTGCCGACGATGTTTCGGAAGGTGCGGCTGAACGCATAGACGGAGTTGAATCCGCATTGATCAGCGATCTGGGAGACGCTCTGGTCGGTGCTGTTCAGCAGGCTGCAAGCGCGGTGAATGCGCGTATTGCGGATGAACTCCCCAAGCCCGATCCCGAGGGTGTGCTTGAAGCGCGCCCGGAGGCGACTTGGCGACAAGTGAACGCACTGCGCCAGGTCTTCTGTCCGGAGCAACCCTCCCAGATTCCTGTCAATGTGGTCAAATAGCGGCCTGAGGAACAGTGTCTGGGGACCCTCCGGGAGGGAGAGGGCCCCGAAATGTTTGCCCCGGCGGCCCTGGTTTTGAAGCAGACCGCTCAAGAGGAGGGCAACTTCAAGCGGCATGTCATGGACTTCCTCATTCCCGCCTTTTTGTGCCGGGAGGGACGCGGACGTGACGCGCTGAAGCCGCTGGAGATCCTGTGGCGTTAGCAACAGGGGGGTGTTGCGCAACGGTTCCAATGTCTCAGGTGCCGGGTATTCAAAGGTGGTGAACAGCCAACTGATCCGCTCGGGATGTTCCAGGCGTGCGAAGTAGTGGCTCTGGTAGGGAAAAATAAGCAGACTTTGACCCGGTTCAATCCTGAAAACCGAGCCGTCCAAAACAATGCATCCGGGTTCGCGAAGGCAGGTGACGAGCACAAAGCGGTGATGCAGAAAGGGCGCGCCCATAAGCAGGTAGCGGTCGCTATGCCGGTGGAACTGAAGAGGGTTCGTTGGCAGAACCGTAAGACAGCCCTGAATCCCGGTGAAGAGATCCCCGGGTTCGGGCAGGCGTTTTGCCAGGGATTGGCAGAGCAGTAACTCCCGCCGCGTCATTTTCAGGGCAGTCATAATTGTTAAATATTCAGTCAATGCCGCTATTTCTTTATTATCAATAACAAAATAGACTGCTTCGCATGATTAAGAAAGCACAAAGAACAGTATCAACGCTGGCTGTGCCGGCGCCCTTGGATCAGGCGTTCGATCCGATGATCGTGGCGATGAAGGCGGCTCGTGAGGCCTCAACGGGAGGACGACTGGCGATCGCGTGGGAGCGCGAATCGGGCGGGATGGCGCGGCATGATCTCGCTCTACCGTCTGACTGGTCGGACGATAGGATTTTTCGGCTGGCCGAGCGGGTGGTGAAATTCCTGCTGTGGTCCGCGGGGGGGTATCACTTGAGGGTGGCGGGGCCCGAGTGGGTGTGTCGCCGACTCCAGGAGGATTACAGCGAACAGGGCCGCCGGGCATTCGATGCGGACCTGATGAAGAAGGTTTACGGAAGGCCACTGACGGTTGAAGTCCTGCCGTTGGCGAAGATGCCTCAGGCGAGTGACGCGGCGATTGCCGCAGGCGGGCACCTTGATGGCTATCGACTTGGGTTTGATCTGGGCGCCAGTGATTTCAAGATCTGTGCCGTGGATCATGGGAAGGTGGTCTTTAGCGACGAGTTCCCCTGGGATCCCAAAAATCAGCCTGATCCTGAATACCATTATGGCCGACTGAATGAAGGATTAAGGAAAGCGGCTTCCTTTATGCCGCGCGTGGATGCGATCGGAGGGAGCACGGCCGGGGTGGTCGTGGCGAACCGGATCATGGTGGCCTCCCTCTTCCGTGCGGTTCCGC
>CAJBSZ010000292.1 GCA_903958395.1 uncultured bacterium
CTTCACTAATTTCCACTAATTCGGAAAGAATTTGAACAGAAGCACGCGAAGCTCGCAAAGATGAAGAGATCCTCCTACGCTAAAGCTACGAAGGACAGGATGTTGCGGTATTTTCGTTCGGGAGTACCCGAGCCAAAAATCCCGCAACGGTTCTTCGCCGGAATTGGGAGAAATAAGCCCTTCGACTCAGCTCAGGGCAGGCCACTCCATCAGTGCAAAGCGCCTCAAAACATTATCCTCAATTCCTCCCGGAAGGGCGTTTCAGGATTTTTGCTGGATCCCGCCCTGGCGGGATGCTGCAAAAATCGTGAAACATTCTCTTTTTCTTTGCGAACTTCGCGTGCTTCTGTTCAAACTCTTCTCCTCATCAGTGCGAATCAGTGAAGATCAGTGGTGAAGTCTCTTCCTCAACTTGTGGGTAACAGAAAGCAAGCGAAGCGGGTGGTAAATCCCCTCTTTATTTCCGTTTCACCGACTTGATCAACACCTGCTTGACGGGCACATCGCCGCCACCGGTCTGCACGGCCGCGATTTTATCCACGACATCCATTCCAGAAGTCACCTTGCCAAAAACGGCATAACCGAAATCGCGGCCGCCATGGTTCAGGAAATCATTGTTCACAACGTTGATGAAAAACTGCGAGGTCGCGCTGTCCACAACACCGGTCCGAGCCATGGCGAGGGTGCCGCGGTCATTCTTGAGCCCGTTGGCCGCCTCGTTCTTGATCGGCGCCCGGGTGGGTTTCTGGTTCATCTTGGTATCAAACCCGCCACACTGCACCATAAAGCTCTTGATCACCCGGTGAAACACCGTGTTGTCATAGAAACTCGCATCCACATACGCCAGGAAGTTACTCACCGAGAGCGGCGCCTTGTCGCCAAACAACTCGATCTCCACATTGCCTTCCGAGGTTTCCATGATCACACTCGTCGATTTCGCCACGTCATTTGTCGCCATTGTCGTCTCCTGTTTGTTGACACATCCCGCCAGCAGTACCGCCGCCAGAACCATTGCAATCCGTTTCATTTCAAAATTCCTCCACTGAACTGATTAAAGTTATAAAACCCCGCGCCATTGGTCAATGAATTGTCCCTACCGCCACTGGTGCCTGGGGTACTTTCGCTGGAGTTCCTTCTTCGCCTTGGGATACCCCTCGCGCCAGAAGGTGGTGAGATCGGAGGTGACCTGAACGGGCCGGTAATTGGGCGCCAGCACCTGGATTGTCAAAACCTGCCGGCCCATCGCGATCCGCAGGCTGTCCTCCACCCCGTAAAGATCCTGGATCCGCGCCGCCACCATCGGGGGATTGGTTTCTGAATACACCACCTTGACCTTACGCCCTCCCGGCAACTCCAAACGCTCGGGCATCTGTTTATCCAGAACCGATTGCCGGCGTCCATCGAGCCAGGCTTTCACAACCGGGAATGCCGGACGATCCTTGACCTCCTTGATGCTGAACGCCCCGTGGCAGATTTCCTCCAGCATCAGTCGCCGATCCTCGGCCTCAATACCGGGGAAATCCAAGTCCGGACACCACTTTCTCAACAGATTCACCCGTAAAATCCATTGCTCGACATCCTCAGTCCAGTGCTTGAGCGTGCAGCGCCCGGCCTCCACCTCATCCGCTAGCAACCGCGCCGCCTCCGCCTCGGAAGGATTCCCACCCCGTTTCATCTCCAGCACCAGATCGTGATAATACCGGCCCCGCTCGGCAATCACACGCCGGGACTCGTCGAACCGGACGCGCTGCTCCTCCCGAACCGAGCCGGGAAACAATTCCTCAAGCCAACCGGGCTCGACCGCCGTGACCAGCGACAGCAGGACATCCATATCGCCCTTGCCGCCGCCCGCCTCAACCTCGCGCACTTCCGCCGCAACCACAAACGGACTCTGCCTCACCACGCTATTACGCTCCAGCACTCCGCGCCGGCCATGAACAAGATCGCAGCGCAGGGTTCCCCCGTCCAGTCGCCGTGCCACCTGATCGGCAAACCCGGCCAGCACGCAACGCCGCACCGCGTCATCGGCCACAATCTCCGGCTCCAACACCAATCCCTGCCCATGGGCAATCCGGCAGAACATGTCGTAGAGACGCCCCGCCTGCCGCGCCGCCCCCGCATGAATTCCGACGCCCCTGCAGAACTCCACCCCATAATCATGGGCCTCCGCCTCACGCCAGGCCTTCATCAGCATGAAGAAATCCGACAGCCCTTCCTCGCCCAGATGCCGGTCGCGGAGTTCCTCCTGACGCGAATCCGTCCGCCGGATCAAGACCCCGCGTTCCTGCGTCATCGCCGCAATCAGCGCAACACTCCGCACCCGGCCAACTCCAGCCGCCGCCAGCATCATACGGGCATATCGCGGGTGAAGTGGAAACGCCAGCATCCGGCGACCGGTCTCCGTAATCGCCCCGGATGGCTCATCCGCAGCCCCCAAATCCCGCAACAACGTTTCGGCCCGCGCGAGAGCCCGCTCTTCAGGCGGCTCAAACCACGGAAAAGCTTTGGCATCCGGACACCCCGACGCCTTGAGCATCAGCAGGGTCTCGGCCAGATCGACCCGCCGGATCTCGGCCACTTCCCGGGGCGGCCGTTCATTGTGTTCGCGCTCCGTCCACAACCGCAGACAAACTCCCGGCGCCATACGGCCGGCGCGACCCGCGCGCTGATCCGTCGAGGCACGGCTCACCTTGTCAATCCACAGGGTATCGATGCCCCGGTAGGGATCAAACCGCGCGATACGGGCCAGACCGCTATCCACCACCAACCGGACCCCCTCGATCGTGAGCGAGGTTTCCGCCACATTCGTGGACACAATAATTTTTCGGCGTTGCTCCGGCGCGACAGCGGCATCCTGATCACGCGGCGAAAGTTCCCCATGCAGAGGCAGGATGGCACAGCCCTTCGTTTCCGGCCGCATCCCCAGCGCCTGAATCGTCCGGTTGATCTCATAGGCGCCGGGCATGAACACCAGCACATCCCCCTCCGGCTCGCGCCGCAGCAGTTGCGCAGTCTCCGCCGCCGCCGTCTCCCACACCGGAATACGATTGGCGTCCACCGCCCGCTCAAGGTACTCCATCCGCACCGGATACATACGCCCCTCCGATTTGAGCGTCGTGCAGGGATTCAGATACTGCTCCACCGCGGCGCTGTCCAGAGTGGCCGACATCACCACCAGCATCAGGTCGGGTCGGGCAGTTTTCTGAAGCTGGAGCGCCCGCGCCAGAGTAATATCGCCAAACAGGTGTCGCTCGTGAAATTCGTCAAAGAGGATTGCCCCGGCATTCTGAAGCATGGGATCGCTGATCAGTCGCCGTAACAGGATCCCCTCGGTCACGAAGACAATCCGGGTGGCGGCGCCCGTCCGGTCCTCGAACCGGATCTGGTAACCCACCTCGCCCCCGAGGGAGCTCCCCCGCTCCGCCGCCACCCGCGTCGCCAGCAACCGGGCCGCCAACCGGCGCGGTTGGAGAATGATCACCTGCTTATCCGCGGGAATCAGGCCCTTATCGACCAGCATCTGGGGCACCTGTGTGGATTTCCCTGAGCCGGTCGGCGCCTGAATCACCACCCGCCGGTTCTGGCCAACCGATGCCTTCATCAGTGCCGACTCGATTTCGTAGATGGGTAATTTTTCCGGCATCGCTTCCTTACCTGTATTCCATCGAGAGACCGGATGAACGGGTTTCAAACCGGCGGGGTATCACCATCGTCGGCCGGATGAGATGCCCCGATGAACTCCAAATCCCGGGAAGAACCGTATATTCGACCGGACAGGAATAATCCGTTCCGAAAAAAGTCCGGGACGGATACTGCATGACCACTGTGGTTGATACTGGCCGGGCCACGGGTTGCGGAACCTGCGCCTGCGCCACCTCCAGCCATGAGTTGTCGGGCTCCTGCGCCGCCATCAACTCCTCTTCCGCCTTGGCATCGGATCGCTTCCTCACCCGGGAGTCCCACAAGGCGACAAGTTGCTTCGTCTCGTCGCCCGTGATCACGGGCGCCTCATTGGTCCGCCCCGCCGAAATCAGGATCACTGAATTACTGCTTACGGGACCGACCCAAAACGACTGCTCGCCCGCCATGACCGCATCCCCCTCCTTCACGCTCCACCAGTTCCCATCGGACAGGTTAACCAGATAGGCCATCCAACCCGGTCGCGAAAGGCGTTTTCCCAGTTCCAGGATGATGGCCGCCTGGTTGGTCGCACTGAGCGTAACCCGTCCCGTTTTCCGTTCCTGGTTCATTTTGATGGCAGGATTGAACACCTGAGTGGTCACCAGCTTGAAATCGCTGACCCCATAATCGCCCAGACGTTCCCCGGGACGAACAAAAAATGTGCGACCGCTGCGGTGATTGAATGAAAGAACCGGATTCGTGGCGGAGGAAGACGCAATGGCTGTGAAGACATAATCAAAACTGGCCGGCTCAATGGCATAGACCCGGATCATGTCAGAGGGATTCGCCGCCACGGCGCCTATACACGCCGACATCACACACACTAAAAAGAAAAGCCTGAACATATTCAAGACCCTACCACGAACATCAAGCCTTGAACATTCAACAATGAATCGTTAGTTTCAACGGGTAGCGAATCATGAAGCCGTCATTCTCTAAAAATCGAAGGACTGAACAGGATCCCACGCAAATGGATTTCCTGTCGGCCATCCCCGAACCGGCTAAACCCATGCCCCCCGTCGGACCCGGCGCCGACGGAACCCCGCCACTCCCTCTAATCAACCAACCTCCCCCCATCCCAGAAACACCGGTCGTGCCGCTATTCGACAGTGAACCGGAAGAAGAAGCAGAAGAAGGTGACCCCATGACCGATAAACCCCACGACGATGTGTTTGAATTGGATCCGTTTTTTAAATCCGAAGACACGATGCCCGAAACCCAGGAGCCCGAAACCCAGGAGACCGAAACCCTCCTGCCGGAAATCCCCGTGCCCGAGGCCACGGCAGAGGAACGACTCCTGAACACGATTGTCAGTGAACCGGACGCAGCCGGACTCCAGACTGAACTCGAGAACGCCCTTACCCAGGCACAAAGCGCCCTTACGGCCCGTAATCAAGCCCGACAGGACCTGCAAATCCTGAAAACGCGGTTCTCAACCCTGGAGTCGGATCTTGCCGCCGCGCGGGAAGAAACGGCCACTGCCTATGCCCTGAAGGCACAGGAAGAAGCCCGGCACGCCGATTCCGAACGCCAGTGGAACGACAAGCTGGCTCACCTGCGCCGCATGCTGGACGAAGTCGAGGATATCCGCGACGAACTCAACCGCAAACGGGTTCCCAGAATACTCTTTTCAGGAACCCTTGCGGCCGGCATCCTCGCCACCGCCTTTGCCTACTTTATCGGCGCGGGTCAGGCTTCACGCCAGGACATCACCGAAGCCCCGTCCGTCCCACCCGTAACCGCCTCTCCCCTGCCCGTGGCCGCCATCAAACCCGTTTTGCCTCCACCGATCTCCCACCCCATTGAGCCCGTCACCTGGCCTGTCCCGGAAGGATCCCGTTGGCGCATCACTCAAAGTGACAAAAATCAGATTGTGACCTTCACCTCCGGAACCTTTACGCGAAACATGGAACTTTCAAGCGAAGCGCGGGAGGATTTGAAAGCCATCGCCACGGCCATCAAGGCCAAAGGCAACCGGTTCCAGATCGAAGTGGAGGGCCATACGGATTCCTCCAAGGCCAGTGCCGGGAAAACCCAGACCGGCAATAATAAGGCACTCGGACTGGCGCGGGCAAAAGTCGCAGCCAATGTCCTGATCAAAGCGGGCGGACTGCCCGCCTCCAGCGTCACGACCTCTTCCGCCGGCGAAGCCAATCCGCCCTACCCGAACACGACCCTGGAGAATCAGAAGAAGAACCGGACCGTGATCCTGAAAATCACCGCTTCAGCCGCTCGATCACCTTGACCTTGTTATCCAGGAACTCAAGGCGCAGCGTTGGAAATTCCTCGCTGTAACCGCGATCCATCCACACCGTGTCGTAGGATCGACGCATCCGGCCGGCACGATCCCGATACCAGTACCCCGAGTCCATGGGCTCATAGCGGCTGATATATCGACTCCCCATATAGATCCAGATTTCAACCTGTCCTGCCTCCGTAATGCGGGAGTGGACACGGTGGGGGCGCCCCATCGCCAAGCGGACCATATCCCGGGTAAACCCAAGATCCACTTCACCCTTTTGAACCTTGACTTGAATCTCGGGCGAGAACGAGGCAAAGACGCCCGGCTCCTTTTCAATACGACGCGCCGGCGTGCTGACACACCCCGTCATCCCCAACAACACCCCCGCCATCACAAAACAGATAAGTATTTTTTTCATTTTATCCTCTTACTTCACACCCACATCAACGGCACATGACTGCCCGCCAAAAGCCCGTAACGCCACAAACACGCAATCCGGCTCCCTTTGCTCAAGGAGGCAAAATAAATCCCTTTCGCCAGGGTATTGACCATCAGGGCCATCAGGACAGCCTGTACCAGCAACGGCCCGGATAACGCGCCTTGCACGACGGACAGGACAAAGGGGTCGACATCCGCCAAGCCTGACAACGCCCCCAGGCTCAAGACCCCCGCCTGCCCGAATGCGTCCTTCGCCAGAGCCGTACCGATTTTCAACCCGACAAACAGCATCGCAAAAAACAACGCCACCCGGATCTCAACCGGATTCTTCAGAGACGGCAATCCCCTTCCCCCCGGCGCCGCATCCCGATCATTCCGAACGGTCAACGCCAGAATCAGCCCGGTCAGACAAAGGCACCCCATCCGCCAGTCCAGGCCCATGGAGAATCCTCCTCCAAAAACCGCAATCAAAACAATCAGCCGGATATACATCACACTGCTGGCCAGCAGTGTCGCCTGCAGCGCGGCGCCCGCCTGCGCAGGAGCTTCCCGGGCCAACCGGCCCGTCGCCACGCTGACGGCCGTACTGGATGCGATTCCACCCAGCAACCCCGACAACGGCACCCCGAGCTTGGGCCCCACTTTTCGCGACAGGATAAACCCGATAAATCCGATGGCCGACACCAACACCACGATCTGCCAGATCTTCGCCGGATTCAGGGCGTAGACCGTGTAATTCACATTCGGCAAGGCGGGATAAATCACCACCGTCACCAGGAGAAACTTGAGCGTTGCCAGGAACTCGGTGCGATCCAACCGCTCCACATAGCTTTCCAGAACTGATTTTTCAGAAAGCAGGATCGTGTTGATCACCGCCAGCGCGATGGCAGGCGGACATCAGCCATCAACGCCAGCGCCCCGATTACATAGGTCAGCAATACCGACACTTCACTCGTGGCGCCCAGCCGGCCCGCCTTGATTTTTTCAAAATACGCCACCCCGGCCAGAGCCGTTACCGCAACCAACCCCACCGGCAAAAGAAGCGTCGCCCCGTTACCGTACATCCAGGCACAGGCAAATCCGAACAGGCTGACAATCGGAAAAGTCCGTACCCCGCCAAAGAAAAACTTGGCACCCTCCTTGCGACCGGTTTCCCGTTCCAGTCCGATCAGGAACCCGAGGGCCAGCGCCACAATGAAACGGAGGCCCAGTGTCCATTCAAATGAACCGTTCATAATAACCTCCGGAAGCCCAGTGTTCAGACATCAAACTCGGCCATCAGCACCGTATGATCCGATGGCTTCTCCGCCCGGCGTGGCGTCATATCGATCGCCGCGCCTATCGACTTCGCCGCGAGGGAATGGGTGGCCATGATGTGATCCACACGCCATCCCCGATTCCGCTCCACAGAGTCCTTTTGCCGGTAATCGAAGAACGTATACTGGCCGGGTTCGGGATGATGCTTCCGGAACACATCCACAAACCCCCACTCCATCGTCTTCGCAAAAGCTGTTCTGACGTCCACATGATAACACACATGATTCGCCTGCTGGCTGGCATTATGAATATCCGGAGCGTCCGGCGCGATATTAAAATCCCCCGTCCACACCACCGGCTGCCGGGGCGTAAAATGCCGGTCAAAATAATTCGTCAGTCGCGTAAACCATTCAATCTTGTACCGGTACATCTCGTGCTCGATATCCCGCCCCTGTGGAACATAGGTATTCACCACATGAATCGGCCCCACCTTGGCACTGACCAGCCTCGTCTCATCCGCAGGCCCGCCGTCATCAATCCCGAACTGGATCCCGGTGGGTTCCTTCAAGGAGAGAATCGCAACCCCATTATAGGATTTCTGCCCGCAATAAACGGCATGATACCCCGCCTCCCGGATCGGCCCGAGGGGGAAGTCCGCATCCACCACCTTGGTTTCCTGGAGGCACACCACATCCGGACGGTTTGCGGCCAGCCACTCCAGCAGAATTCCCATCCGGGAGCGGATTGAATTCACATTGAAGGTGGCGAGTTTCATGGATAGTCCAGCATGCCCGAAAATACATGGGCGGCCGGACCCAGCATGGTCACCTTTTCCGCGCCATCGGCCGTCAGGACATAATTCACTTCAATCACATCCCCGCTGGCGCAGGTCACCTTGACCGGCGGCTTGACGCTGCCCATGCGCCCGGCGATCAACGCGGCGGCCACCATTCCGGTTCCACACGCCAGCGTCTCCTCTTCAACCCCGCGCTCATAGGTGCGGATGCGCAGCGACGACGGCCCGGTCACCGAGATGAAATTCGCATTGGTTCCCTTGGGCGCGAAATCCTTGTGGTACCGTATTGCCGCACCGGTTTTGGCCACATCCTCGCCGTCAAGATCCTGCACGGGCATGACCACATGGGGCACCCCGCTGTTCACAAATCCATAGGGGCGTTTCACCCCGTTCAGATCAAGCACCTGATCCAACCGCCAGTCCTTGGGCGCCGTCATGGCCAACCGGACCCGGTCACCGATCATTTCCGCTTCAATGCGTCCCGCGCCGGTTTCAAAGGCCATGTGGTCGGGTGCCACGCCGAGTTCGTGCGCAAGCCGGGCAATGCAACGCGCCCCGTTGCCGCACATGTCCACTTCACTACCGTCGGGATTGAAAAACCGCATGGTGAAATGCGCCTTATCGGAAGGCTGAATCAGAATAATCCCCTCACAGCCCACACCGGTCCGGCGGGCACCGATTGCGGCCAACCAGGAATGATCCGCCGCGGGAAAGGTCAGTTTCCGGTCATCCACCAGAACAAAATCATTTCCCGCCCCATGCATTTTCCAAAATGGAATTTTCATGTTTTCTCTCCTTGAGTCCCACCAGGCGGATCAGATCCGCCAAAATACGCTCCGCCTCCCTCAACACCAGATCTTTTTCGGGATTCTTATGCGCGGGATCCTTCGCCGCATCATCCTCCCCCAACACCTCATCCTGCGCCTTATCCAATCCCTTCTCCTCCCGGGCCAGATCCAGGCGCTCCTGGAGATTCAAGGAGATATCCGCCAGCTTCTGGTGCGTCCGGACCCGCTCAATCAGGTCCTTCTGCACCGTGAACCGGGTATCCCGTGCGCGCCGCCCCTCCGAATTCCGCTTCAGCTCCGGAATCCAGGGCGACAAATCGCCGAACTGCTGATAGCGGGCCATGCTGATCACTGTCCAGGGGATGGCATGGGGAAGATATTCCTCACCCACTTCAAGAACATCCAGCACGGAAGGAATCGTGATGTCGGGAACTACGCCCTTCATCTGCGTCGAACCGCCCGCCACCCGATAGAAGGAATGGGTGGTCACCTTGATGGAGCCCAGCCCGGGCGTGCGTTCATCCAGGGGTTGCCAGGATTGGACCGTGCCCTTGCCGTGCGTCTTTGAGTCGCCCACAATGATGGCCCGCCCGTAATCCTGAAGCGCCGCCGCCAGAATTTCGGAAGCCGAGGCGCTGTGCCGGTTCACCAGCACCACCAGCGGCCCGTCATACAACATGTCCGGATCCTGGTCATTCAACACCTGAACCCCGCGACTTTCCCGCACTTGAACGACCGGCCCTGACGGAAAGAACAAGCCGGTCATCTCTACCGACTCCGCCAGTGACCCGCCGCCATTGTCGCGCAAATCCAGAATCAGTCCCTGAACCTGCTTCTCCTTCATGTCGGTAATGAGCCGGGCCACATCCCGGGTCGAGCTTTTGTACTCCGGGCCGCCGTTATTCCGGTTCTTCATGTCGGCATAGAACACCGGCAGATCAATCACCCCGACCGTATTGGTCTTGCCGTCAGGGCCGGGAACGGCGACCACCTCGCCCTTGGCCTCCTGGTCTTCCAACTTCACCTCATCGCGGACCAGTTGAATTTTAACCGTCCGCGAACCCGAAATATCCGAGGCGGGAATGACGGTCAAAATGACCTTGGAGCCTTTCTTGCCCCGGATGACCCCCACTGCCTTGTAAAGCGGCCAGTGAAGGATATCCACCGTCACTCCGTTTTCCTGGGTCACGGCAATGATTTTGTCGCCCGCTTTCAGTCGGCCATCCCGTGCCGCCGGGCCGCCGGGAATTATTTTTTCAATCCGGGCAGCGCCATCTTCACTCTGTAACAGGGCGCCAATGCCGCCCAGGGACAGTTTCATCCCGATCTCAAAATCCTCGCTCGTACTGGGCGTCATGTATTCAGAGTGCGGATCATACGCCTGGCTGAAGGCCGTGAAATAGCGCTGCAACACAAATTCCGCATCACTGTCCTCCAGAACCAGGAGAAACTGCTTGTAGCGCTTCCGGAGAAAGGCATCCGGGCTGAGCAACGCATCCGCCTCCGAAGCCCGTGCCACGGCGGGGGAATTGGTTCCCGGGGCTCCGTTTTTCCCGGAAGAGGCATCGCCCTTGGTCACTCCGTTGGTTTTCTCGGCATCGGCCATTTCTTTCGCCACCAACCGGGCCACATACTCGTTTTTCACCTTTTTCCGCCACAGCTCGTTCCAGTCCTGCTCGTTCGCAGGCCAGGGCTGATCCTTTCGCTTCCACACGAAGGTTTCCTTGACGGTGCAGTCAAACCCCTTGCTGATCAGACTGTCGGCGTATTCAACGCGATTACGAACCCGCTCCTTGAACCGCTCCACGATCCGGAACGCCAGAGAGACATCCCCCTGATGAATCTTGTCCGCCTGCTGCGCCGCCTCCTTTTTGTACTCCTCAATGTCGGACGCCAGGAAAAATGTCCGGTCATAATCCAGCATCCCGAGATACAGGTCGAGCGCGTTGGTCGCGATCCCCACATCCAGAGGCTGATGGGACAAATGCAGCTTCGGCATCACTTTCTCGAAATACCGCGCCACTTCCGCCGCCTGGAGAGTGGGAGTCAGCGGTTTGGAAGCCGCGCAGGCGGGAAGCACACACCACCACACCAACCCCAGCCCCGCCAGCAGACACAGGGTCACCGCACCGCCCAGAAGCGCAAATCGTCGTTTCATGATCATCGCCATAAATCCTTCCGTCATTCCTCGACCCGCCCGTCCTTCATCCGGACGACACGGTCGCACCGGGCCGCAATCTCGTTGTTATGCGTCACCAGAACCAGCGTATGCCGCCGTTCGCGGGTCAGCCCAAAAAGACATTTCAGGATATGCTCTCCCGTGACACTGTCAAGATTCCCGGTGGGCTCATCCGCCAGAACCAGTTCCGGCTCATTCATCAGCGCGCGCGCCAGCGCCACCCGCTGTTGCTCGCCACCGGAAAGTTCCAGCGGGGTATGCCGGAGCCGATCCGACAAGCACACCGTATCCAGCAACTGCTCCGCCCGCGCGAGCGTCTTCGCCCGCTCCCGGCGCATCCCCCGTATCGCCATCGTCGGTAACATCACATTCTCCACCACATCCAGCTCCGGAAGAAGGTGATAGGATTGAAAAACAAAGCCGACATGGCGCGCCCGGATCATCGTCCGCTCCTCAGGAGACAGCCGGTACAGGGACTGTCCCTTGAACCAAACCTCACCGGTCGTCGGCTGATCCAACCCGCCCAGAGCATGAAGCAGCGTGCTTTTCCCCGCGCCGCTCGGTCCGATGACTGCCACCGTCTCACCCGGACGAATACCCACCGACACCGTATCGAGAACCGTCAATGAACGCTTCCCTATCAGGTAAGTCTTGGTTACCTCCTCAGCTTTGACAATCTCTTCCATCTTACTCATGCCTCAACGCTTCCACCGGATCCAGCCGCGCCGCCCGCCACGCCGGAATCAGGCCGGCCAGGGTGCAAATCACAATCACGGAGCCCGCCACCACCAGGACATCCATAGGCGCCGTCCGGGAAGGAATCTCGCTCAACCGGTATAATTCCTTCGGAAACAGCTCCAGATTGAAGGTGTCCGAAAGCCACCGGAGCAGATCATTGCGGTAATGCAAAATCAGCAACGCCGATCCCACTCCGGAAAACGTGCCGATCATGCCCTCAATCCAGCCCTGCCAGAAAAAGATCCTCATGATGCTGCCTGACGGAAACCCGATCGCCTTCAAAAGCC
>CAJBSZ010000293.1 GCA_903958395.1 uncultured bacterium
CTCGGGGTGTGAGACAAAATTGTTCACGTCAGGCCGCCAGGGTCAGGGTGTCGTTGCGTGAGGCGTGGTGATTGAGTCGGTGTTTCCAGAAGTCCTCGAGCCGATGGCTGCTGTGAATGCAGCGCAAGGCGAGGATGTTTTCGGCTCCGGTTTCGGACCAGAACATGCCCGATTGTTTGCAGCGGCTTCCGATCAGGGTCTTGCAGCCGGCCTCCACCACACCTGAGCCGATGAAATAGCCGTTGGCCCGGAAGCTGCCATACTGCATCCGGTTGACGTTCCGGACGAAGTAGCCCAGTTGTTTTTCCACTTCGGCCTCACGGGGCTGCCCCGCCGATTCTTTGCGGGTTTCATCAATCAAGCTTTGCACCTTGTCCTTGAGCAGAAGTTTGGCCCAGAGGCGCTGACGCTTTGGGTAGTCAGGATGCCCCTTGCCGATCAACTCAGCCAGGACGTGACCGGCGTGCTCGACGGCGTGGTAGAAGTCCACGATCTGCACGGCGTCTTTGAAGCAGTCCTTGCCCATGTTTTCCAAGCCCGCCGCCCCGTCGATGAGCAGGACCACTTTGCCGGCGTTACCCATGCCGCGTCGGATCGCTTCCTGTCGCAGCAGCGGGCCAAAATCGTTGATGGACTTGAAACTGGAAACGTAGGTGGTGGATTGGTAGTCCCGCACCGGATGGCCTTCGTCATCGACGCGGTGCTGGGTGAAGATGCAGCCCAGGTAGACCTGGCGGGTCTTGGCGGTGCCGTCAGCTTGCTTGCCCTTTCGCCCTTCGAGTTCTTCGGGCATCATCGGCACGCCCGTGCCGTCTGCGCTGGCGTAAAAGATGGGCGCGTCGCAGCTGCCAGCCTGGGCTTCCCGCTCCTGCCAGGCCTGCGCGGCAGAACCGACCCGCTGCACCACGCGCTGAATCTGCCGCGCCGAAACCTTGATGCCGCCGGTCTGCTCGAGATGTCGCTCGGCTTTCAGGTAAGTGGGTTCGTCGGCCCCCTCCAGACACACCAGCTTGGCCAGCGCCGGCGTATAGCCCACCTCCAAGCCCAGGGCGGCGTCGGCGGGGTGGTGTCCTTGCTCCCTGCCCGCGTGATGGTAGTAATCCCGCTCCAGTGGAAAGGAGCCGAAGATGCCTTGCACCTCGATGGTTTTGCGACCCTTAAGCGCCTGTCCGGCTTTGGGTTGATAGTCGGCATCGGCCCGATCCACCGCTTTCTGAAGCAACCAGCCGACCAGCGCATTTGCGGATTTGAAAACGGCCGTGCGCACCAGGATTTCCCACTGGGCGACCCTCTGGCCGTCCAGCGGCTCGGATTCAAAACGCGTGATCAGTTGCTGGATTTCTTCTTCCTGGGCAAGGAGGACGGGGGG
Organism: uncultured bacterium; assembly: GCA_903958395.1. Lineage (GTDB taxonomy): Bacteria > Verrucomicrobiota > Kiritimatiellia > CAIKKV01 > CAITUY01 > JAABPW01. The sequence continues at coordinate 1,370 of CAJBSZ010000293.1, forward strand.
CGGGAGAGAATCTTTTTTTTTGCGGCAGCGATGTTCTGGCGGGTCTCATCGATGACCAGGTCAGCATACTGCTCGGTCAGTTGCCGATACTGAGCGTAGCCAGCGAGGGCACTTTCCACGGCAGGCAGTTCATCTGCCGTGACATGCCGGGTGTGGTTCTTTCCCTCCTGCCAACATTGGAGCTTTTGATGCCGCCCGGAGGAATGGGGGCAGAGTTTTCCCCGTTCCATGGCGGAGATGGCGGCGATTTGTTCGAGCAGGTGTGCTTTTTTGGGTTGGTTCATATATGCCTAGAAGGCTAGGCACACATGACGCGAAAAACAAGCTGAAAAACTCAATCCGAAATTTTTTGTCTCACACCCGCCGGCTGGTCGCCCGGGAATGTGTGATTGCCCTCGTGAAAAACCTCGTTACATTTTAACGCATATCATGAAACTGAAACTTCTTTCCGCTTGGGCCGGACTTCTGGCCGTCACAACACTGGCGGGCTTCGGCCCCGCCCTTTCGGCCCGCGCCGAGGGTGCCCCTGCCCCTGCCGGGTTCACCGCCCTGTTTAACGGGACCGATCTTACCGGCTGGCGCGGTGGCGATACCTTCGACCACCGGAAACTCCTCTCCATGCCGACCGCCGAGCGGGAGGCCCAGATCGCCAAGTGGACTGGCACCATGAAGGAACACTGGCACGCGGAGAAGGGTGTTCTAGTCAATGACGGCCAGGGTGCCTACGCAACAACCGAGAAGGATTACGGCGATTTCGAACTCCTCCTCGAATACGTCACCGTTGCCAAGGCGGACAGCGGCATTTACCTTCGCGGATGTCCCCAGGTGCAGATCTGGGATTACACCGAGCAGGCCAAGTTCAATCTCGGTGCCGACAAGGGCTCCGGCGGTCTTTGGAACAACAGCCCGGGTGCTCCGGGCAAGGATCCCCTCGTGCTTGCCGACAAACCGTTCGGCGAGTGGAATCAGGTGCGGCTGATCATGGTGGGCACGCGGGTGAGCGTCTGGCTCAATTCCAAGCTGGTCGTCGATCATGCGATCATGGAAAATTACTACGATCGCAAGAAGCCGATCCCGGCCAAGGGCCCCATCCAGCTCCAAACCCACGGCGGCGAGATCAAATGGCGCAACGTTTTCCTGCGCGAAATCACGGGCGACGAAGCCAACCGCATTCTGGGCTCTCACGCAACCGCCGGCTTTGCCTCCGTGTTCAACGGCAAGGATTTCACCGGCTGGGCCGGCCCGACGAG
>CAJBSZ010000294.1 GCA_903958395.1 uncultured bacterium
CTCGACATAGTTGTCGATAAATACGAGCGGGAAGTTGTGCAGAACGAGATCTTTCAAGAGAGGCAAATCGGAGTAGAACCGTCGCGGTAGAATAATCGTACCATCTGCAAGGCCCTGTCCGGCACGTTCCACCAGTTCCGAATAATGAGTGAGACTTTTGGATAGGGGTGGGGTGAAGGTGTCGCAATCATGCATGGCTGCAAAAAGGGCATAATCCCGGGTATTGGCATAATGGCTGGCGTGGCGTACCAGGCGATAGTCCACAAGGGCATCAAGTGAAGGCAGGATGAACCAGAGAGTCTTGGTGCTGCCGCCTGCCAGATTCCGGGCAAGCAGATTAGGGCGGTAGCCCAACCGCTTGGCTGCGTCATGAATCCGATCGCGTGATGCGTTCGTTACCCGTGAATCGTTCCGAAGGGCACGGGAAACCGTCGAAATATCTACGTCGCAAACTCCGGCGATGTCTTGTAACGTCACTTTTGACATCGAACAACCCCTTGCATTCTAGAATGAGAATTTATCCCTACGTAATTGGTGTACGGAACTAATCGCTTAATGTCAAAGGTTTATTTGTGGAAATCCGGGAGCTAGAGGATAAAAAGAAAAGCAATACAAGCGCTTGCAATATTTCTTTGACAGTTCGATTCGGTTAAGGTAATCATGTGGACAAATGAAAACTTCAGACAAGCCCACTTATGACATGCATCTGATCCTCAACACCCACTGGGACCGAGAGTACCGATGGTCTTTCCGGGAAACCCAGATGAGGTTAATTGAGGCGGGGGACATCCTGGTGAATACCATGGAGAAGGATCCTCGCTTCAAGTATTTCCATCCGGATTCGCAGGCGTCGTTCCTGGATGACTATCTCGAGTTCCGCCCGGAATACCGCGAGCGGGTGAAGAAGCTCGTGAGCGAGGGGCGCATCCTGGCCGGTCCCTGGTACACCCTGCCTGCGGAATATCTGGTGAGTGGCGAGGCGCTCGTTCGTAACCTTCTGATGGGGCACCGCATCGCGAAGGACCTTGGTGGCGTAATGAAGTGCGCCTACAACATCTTCTCATGGGGCCAAGTTTCCCAGTTGCCGCAGATCTACCGCCAGTTCGGCATGGATACGATCCTCTTCTATAGGGGCATCGATCAATCGAAACTCGACAAACTCGAGTTCTGGTGGGAGGCGCCGGACGGTTCGCGGGCTATGGGGCTCACATTTGGCTCGTTCCACCGCTTGAATTTCTGGATCTATGTCTATAACCCCTATATCCGCGGCGGTAAGGGGTGCAGCAGCCTGCCTACCGGCGAATATGATCTGGGTGCCATTCAGAAGAACGGCGGGATGATCGCCAAGCTCGGTGATGATTACAGCACCGATGACCTCAACTACCATGTCATGCAACAACCGATGATGAAGAGTCTCGACGCGGCATTGGCGGGCATGGAGACTCTGCGGGATACCGTCAAGGACAAGTCATCCACCCGGCACCTGCTTTTTCTGCAGGGCTTCGATCAGGAGAATCCTGACCCGATCATTCCCGACTTGATTGAACAGATCAATGAACGTATCGATTACGGCAGGATCAGGATCAGTAGTCTACCCGAGTATGTGAAGTTGGTCCGTGCTGAAATGGATTCCAAGGGCTTGGATCGAGATTTGCCAAAGTTCTCGGGCGAGATGCTCAGCGTTGAAACCAGCGGGGACGCCTTTGCTCCGCTCTACATCGGTGTTTTTTCCGCACGCATGCCGTTGAAATTGAAGAATGCTGACTGTCAGTACCGGTTGGAGCGCTGGGCGGAGCCAACCTCTTCTTGGCAACTGTTGCTCGGGAAGGCTTACCCTGCAGATATCTTGAGGTCCGCCTGGAAGGAGATCTTGCAGAACCAGCAGCATGACGGGATCGGCGGTTGCCATGTTGACCGCATCCAGTTAGCCATGGAAGAGCGCTATCGCATCGCCAACGATATCAGCGAGTGCATCACCCGTGACAATCTCAAGGCATTGGTGGCTGAAATTGACTTTTCCAACGTCGGCGAGCGCGAGCTTGGCCTGACGGTTTTCAATTCCTCCTCGCAACCACGGTTAGAGGTCATGGAGGTCACGGTGGATATTCCTCGCGCATGGGGCTTGCGCGATTACGGTCCGTACAAGAAACCACTACTGGTCGAAGTGGTCAATGGCGACGGCAAGGCGATCCCGTGCCAGATTCTGGGGATTGAGGATGATGTTCTCTACGCTTATCTGAAATATGGCAATGCCATCAATGTTGATGCATCCCGGCTTAAGGTGGCGATTCAGGTGGAGGTGCCCGCCATGGGGTATGCCTGCTACCGGCTCGTGCCGAAGCAGGCGGCCGCCCGCCCGGTGGAGAACCTGAGTCCGCAGGCAAACGCTCTCGAAAACGCCTTGCTAAGGGTAGATATTCAGGGTGATGGTACTGTACGGTTGCTTGACAAACAAACCGGTAGGGTATTCGAGAACCTAAACTATTTCGAGGATGAGGGTGAATGCGGGGGGCCACTGGTTCATTACAAGGCGAATGGCGACGCGACGTATACGACACTCGGGAACTCCGCGAATATTGCTTTGGTGAGAAACGGGCCGCTGGCCTCGACCTATCGGATCGAGCGTGAATGGCTTCTGCCGGAAGGGCTTGAGGCGGAACAGAAGATTCATGTTCCGCACGGCTCCGAGTGGGTGGATCACGGGGCGCTAAAGCGATCATCCCGCAAGGCCGTTCTGAAGATCGTCACCGAGGTCACTCTGCGATGCGGGAGTGACCGCCTGGATTTCGTAACCACGGTGGAGAACACCATCACCGATCATCGGCTGCGTGTGTGTTTTCCATGCGGTTTGGCGACGGCGACCACGGTTCATGTAGACAGTCCCTTCGATGTCGTGGCCCGGCCGATTGCCATCCCGGATTCCACCGGCTGGTATGAAGCTGCGGCCCGTACCCTTCCGACCACCTCGTTCGTGGATGTCAGCGACGGGGAGGCCGGCTTGGCGGTGCTGCATTATGGGTTTTCCGAATATGAAGTCATTGACGATCCGACAAGGACTGTCGCCCTCACGATGTTGCGGTGCTTTGGCACCGCCGGGAATCCAACAGAAACCCATGTGGATCAGCCGTTGGCCCAGTGCCAGGGGCGGCACACCTTCCGCTATGCCGTTCAACCGCATGTCGGCGACTGGCGCGCTGGCGGGGTGTTGGGCCAGGCGGGCTTATACACCAGCCGGCTGCGAGCTGTTGTGTGTACCGGTCACGTCGGGACGATGCCGCGATGCCATTCATTCTTCAAGGTCGAGCCTCAGTCCTTTGTCATTACCGCTGTCAAGCAGTCAGAGGCAGGGGATGGCATCGTGGTGCGCGGCTACAACCCGACGTCAGACGTCATGAATGTCTCTATCAAGGTGCCGGATGGCGTGACCCGCGTGACCCAGGTGATGCTTGATGAGACAGCGGTCGGTGAATTATCCGTGCGTGACGGGGCGGTTTCTGTTTCTGCAAAGGCTGGTGAAATTGTGGGCATTCTCATGAGGACTCCTTGAATTTCAAGTCACGATTTGGGGATTTGCAGAGGAGCGCTGGATCTCCGGGAAGAGAGAAAAACAGATGTCTGTGAATCAATCAAAAGTCGGCCTGGGTGAGATTATCGGGTATGGCCTTAGTGGAACAGCCACCAATCTCATTTGGGGGACCATCGGGGGCTTCCTTGCCTATTTCTACACCGACGTCTTTGGGTTGTCCGTCGGGGCGATGGCAACCATCTTCATGATCAGCCGTGTTTGGGACATGGTGGCGGACTTCCTGATGGGTCTGGTGGCCGACCGCACCAAGACCCGGTGGGGCAAGTTCCGACCCTGGTTGCTCTGGACATGTGTTCCCTTTGGCCTGGTCACGCTGGCTACGTTCTACACGCCGGCACTGGGACCGACCGGAAAGGTCGTGTATGCCTTTGTTACCTACATGCTCCTGATGACGGTCTATACCATTTGCGTGGTGCCGCAGAATGCGATACAGGGTGTTATTACCGACGATCCCAATGTCCGGACCCGGATCACTTCCCTTGGGGGGCTGGTAGGCGGACTGGGGGGACTGATCTCCGCTGGGGCTGTTCTGCCGCTTGTCAAATTCTTTGGGAAAGGAAATGAACAAAAGGGGTTCCTCTGGACAATCGGGCTTTTTGCCGTGATCGCCGTTGTCTGCTACCTGATCACTTTCTTCTCGGTGCGCGAGCGGGTCCAACCTCCCAAGCAACAACATTCATCGGTATGGCTGGACATCAAGGATCTGCTACGAAACCGGCCTTGGGTACTGGTATTCATGGTTGGGGTCATTGCCGCTCTGGCCTCAGCCAGCCGGGTAGGTGTAAGCATTCACTTCTGCAAGTACAACCTGGGCAACATGGATCTGAAGACGACACTCGGTGTCATCAGCGTTTTCGCCAGCATGGCAGGGGGGCTCTCCACCATCCTGGCGGGGCGTTGGCTGGGTAAATCCAGAGCCCTGGGACTATGCGTGTTCGTGGTGGGACTCAGTTGCATGCTGCTGTATCTTGCAAGGCCAGATCGGCTTTGGATCGCCTATGCTAGCAATGTGTTGGCGGATTTCTTCGGAGGCATTGTGATCACCATGTTCTTTGCGATGCTGGGCGATACCGCCGACTACAATGAGTGGAAGAACGGGCGGAGGGCGACGGGACTGGTTTATGCCGCTGGCTCTGTTGCCCTTAAAACCGGCTTTGCCTTCGGCGGGCTGATCATGGGGGCGGTACTGGGGTATTATGGTTACCAGGCCAATGTTGAACAAACCGCGCGGTCGCTCATGGGCATTGCCATGGCCGCTAGCATCGTCCCAGGCATACTCTTCTGCCTGGCTTCCCTGCCCATGCTGTTCTATCCGCTCGACCGCGCGAAGCTGGAAGAAATCAAGCTTGAGCTGGAGCGTCGCCGCGAACTTTCCGGGAATGGGGATGAATGAAGCTGACCGGAGAGGCTTCCGGTCCTCGCGTCAGCGGTCCTTCGTTTTAGCTCCGGCCTTCTTCCTGTAGTCCCTGGGGGACTGGCCGGATTTTCGGTGGAACCAGGCGCTGAAATACTGTTGCGATGTCAGGCCGCATTGCCGGGTAATTTCATTCATTGACATGGTGGTGTGCAGCAGCAGTTCCCGCGCGCGTTCAAACCGGGAAAGATCAATATACTCGCTGGGGCTTGTGCCATGATGATCCTGGAAAACACGGAACAGGGTGGTGCGATCCACCCCCAGGCGCTCGGCCAGTTCTGTGACATTGGGGATGGGATGCAACAGGTCTTCGATCAATTGACTGGCATTCTGGACCAATGGGATCTCCGGCGTTTCACGTGTGAAGAGCTGGGCGTCGATCATATCTAGAATCTCCCAGGCTGCAGCGTGTGTGGCGAATGGAGACGACGTTCCATGTTTCAAACGGTGCGCAATTTCACGCAGTTTCAATTCAAATTGTTCACGCTGCGGGATGACCAGATCAAGATGCTCAAAATCAATCCCGAGATGAGCTAGTGCCGCTTCGGGTCTGGCGCCGCCCAGTTCGAACCAGACATACGACCAGGGATCGTTGGTTTTTCGGTAGTAGAAGGCGCGGCGTCCGGGCGGAAAAAACAACAACGTTCCAGCCGGGGCGTCGTACTTCTGCCCGCCGATTTCAAACATTCCATGCCCTTCCAGAATGAAGTGTGCCAGCCAGAATTCGGCAAAGTAAAAGGTGTTCTGGGTGGTGTCCGTTCGCAGCCATCCAAGTTTACGCACGTGCAATGTGTCCGTCTCGTGGCAGTTGCCATTGAATATCCAGACATCCTGACTAATCATGGCGCAACGCTCTCATGGTGTTTTGCAACGATAAGAGAAAAGTAATGCCTTTGCAAGCGATGAAATTTCTTTATATGCTACAAGAACACAAGTGGCAACAGGGTGGAAGGGGATTGGTCATGAGTCGTCGTGATGTTCGTAGATTGATTCAGCCGCTGGTCGGTATTGTCGGCTTATTCTGGGCTGGAAGCATGGTGTTGGCTACTCCGGTGGGGACGGCGTTCACGGATCTCGTGGAGTTTGGCAAGGCTCAAAGTGAATCGTCTCACGGGTTGAAAACTTCAGGACACGTGAAGTTCGAGACATTATCCGTTGAAATGGGCAACTTGCGTGATCGTTATGAAGTCCTTACCTTGACAGGCAAGGGAGCCAAAACTACTGTTGTTGTCAGGGCGCCGCACCCTGGCCGGCCATTGCTCCTGGAGGTGCAGGAAATCCATGATCGCCGCGCCGATGCCTTTGGCTACATGGTCCTGGCTAATGATCGTGAACTTTACTTCCGCACCTATCAGGAATACGGGGCTGGTCCCAATCACTATTTCGTCCAGGTTCCCGCCGACGTGATCGGTCAGGCGGAAACGGTTAAGATTACCTTCCGGGGCGAAGGGGGCGCCCCCTTCAGCCTCGGCAAGCTTTGGGCCTACGCCGACTTCTTCGGCCGCGTGGCGGAACCCGAGAAGGTCTATCGCGGGATGGGCGTGCTGTTGCCCAGCGCGTTGCTCAAGACCCCGGAACAAAGGCAAAGGTATGCGGGACTGAAATGCTATGCCCCCCTGGGCTACCTGGATTTCGTTGACTACGGCTTCGGCGGCCTGGACGGAAATCGGGCTCGTCTCCACAAATGGCTGCAACTCTCGGCGGATACCGCGATGCCGGTCCAGATGATCATCAATGGCACCGCCTGGGGCGGCATGCCGACGGGGCCGGACGGGTTGGGCGGATATTTCAGCGACCCGCGCTACAGCCTGTTGTCCTACAACGCCGCGCGCGCCCGGTTCCAGCCCGCCTGGCCCAACATGTGGGCCAGCAGTTCCTGGCCGACCCTGCGCGATCCGTGGCTGAACGCCTTCCTCGAGAAACGGTTTCAGCGTGTTTTCGGGGATTTGCCCGAACGGTTGGACCGTTTCCGCCTGCAGGGGACGCCTGCGGCGCCGATCCTGGTGCGCGAGTTCGCGCCCGCCAGCGGCGAGATTTCCAATGTCACGATCGCGCACGCCCGAAAGGATGGCGTGACCCTCGAGCCCGCTGACGGGCTGGGCCGCGATGAGCGGCTCTGGATGCATCGCGACGCGGTGCGGGGTTGGCAGGAATTCGCGGACAGCACCGTGGCAGCGGCCGGACGCGACCGCGTGATGGTGGATCGTGGGATCGTGAGCCTGCCGAAAACGCAGTTGGCGGATGACCTTTTTTCCCATCCGGATTTGCTGACCGACGCCCCGATGAACGATCCCCGCTGGGGCGGGGGCCAGCACGGCATGGTGGAGGGCTTGTGGAGCAGCGGCGAAATGGGACGGGGCACCGAATACCGGGACATCGCCATGTACGACTACGTCCGCGCCCGCGGCAAGCTGGCGATGATCAACATGGAACGTACAATCCTCAAGGAGGATTTTACCGTCCTGAAGAACCACTATCAGCGAGGCTTCCAGTTTGTGACCCTCTTCAATGCCTACGCGCATGACGAGAAATACGTGAAAGCGGTGGATGGGATGGACGACGAGCCGGCGTTGCCCGCCGTCCATCGGGAACCCGCGCTGCTGGACGTGATTTGCTCCAGGGATCTGGCGCCCGGCCCGTCGAATCGCATCGTGTCGATCGAAAATCTTGGCATCCGGAATAATCTCCGACTGGCGGTGACCGACCCGGCCCGGCCGGGACAAGTCACCTACCGGCTCGATAACGTCGGCGAACCGTTCACCTCCCCGTTGAGCCTGCATCTCGATGGCCGCGTGTCGCCGGGACCCGGCAACCGGATCGAGGTCCTGGCGGGCGACGCTCCTGACCGTCTGAAAACGGTTGCGACCCTGACGGACCGGCAACTGGCCTGCCCCGATCACTGGACGCCCTATATGACCTCGGAAACCACGGTGGATCTGGGCGACGGGATGATCGGAAAGTCATCGTATCTCCTCAGGTTGGTGTTCCATTCAGCCGATGCCGCCGATGCCGCGTTCCTGCTCAAACTGCATGTCGGCACGCAATGGGCGCGGCGGAGCGGGCATGTGGCAGCCAATCCATTCACCGTGCGGCAGAGCCGCATCATGCAACTCTGGGTCCAGGACCGGGCCATGGCGGCGCGCTGGCTGAAACGATATCGCGCGCTGGGGGGCGAGGATGCCGTGTATCGGGAAGCGGCGGACCTGTTTGAGCGGGGCTGGTATCGCAGCGCCTTGAACCTGCTTGCTGGCGAGGTGTCGCAACTCCTTCCGGCGACATATGTCGTGCGGAGCCATGGCCGTCTCGGTCGTTACCCCGTCGAGGTGGCCTTGCCCGATGAATCCGCCATGATCCATGTGACGCTCCACAAGGTCGGGATGGATGGCTATGAGTTCAGTCTCCGGAGCGAGGCCCCGCAGCAGGCGTGCCGGCTGACGATCAGCGGTTTGGATCCGGACGTGCCGTGGCGGGTGGAACCGGTAGCCCCGGATCGTTTCCGGTTGCTGCGTGATCTTGAAGGCGCGGGGTCGGCCCCCGCGACGGTGACGATCCGTGACGGCAAGGTGATGGTGGATCTCGGGGTGGTTCGGATCGAGGAGCGTCGGCCACCGCTGCCGCGTAAGCTCGTGGCCCGTTACCTGGGCCGCCAGAACGGCAAGCTGATCGTCGACCTCCAGGATCTCGAGTTGATGGGGTATGACGAAGCGCTGGAGTTGCCGATCGCCAAGGGTGCGACCAGCGTCCGCGTCCCGGACAATCCGGCGTTCCCCGCCGCGCCGACCAATATCTGGCCGGAACGGCTGGACCGGGTGGAGTTGACGCTCGACGCCTCGAACCAGGTCACGGCCGTCAAGGCGACCTACGGCCGCGACCGCGGCCGGATCAGGGCGTTTTATCCGCCGGTGCTCGTGGGCAAACTCTCGAATGGCGTGATTGAACTGGAGAACGGCAACCGGTACGCGCTGCATTACGACAAAAAGACCGGAACCTCCTTCGATACCGTGGCGCTGCAAGGCGCCATCGTGGATTATGAGATCCGGGCATTGGAGGAGGCGTTCAAGCCGGGGCAGGACGTGGAAGTTGCCTATTGTCCCTATGCCGCCAAAGGCGGGCTCAAGCGCCTGATCCGCGTCAGCCAGCCCCGGACGCTGCTGCTCGATGAGGATTTCACGAAGACGACGGGCGATGAATGGAAGGCCAAAGCCGTGGCGGTGGAGGGACTCGACGTGCGGCTCCACAAGCCCGAGCCGAACTACCTGACCAAGGTGCAGTTGCGCCTGTTGCGCCCCGTGGCGGCCTTCGTTCCGGGCATCGTGACCTATCACATCGCCCATGACCGTCCGCTGGCGACGACGGTGGTGGAATTCACGGCCCGCGCCTTCGAGGATTCCAGCCGCGTGGAGTTCTGGGTGAGCGACGATGCCCGGACCTGGACCAAGCTCGGACAGTTCGACAACACCTGGCAGAATAATATTTCCCAGCAGTTGACGGCTCTGCCGCCGCAGTTCATTGACTTGACTCCGGCCGTGGTGGGCCGGAAAGGGTTTTATTTAAAAGTACAGTTGGCGGTAAACTCAGCGGACGAGAGGTTTTGTGTCGGGCGCTTGCGTGTGATAACGGAGGATAAATGAACTTCAAAAATCGGATTGCTAATTGGAGCCGGGGCGCCCTCGCCCCGGTGTGTGTTGGGAGTGCCATGGTTCTGCAGGGGAACCTGCCAGCGGCCGCATCGGGTACCCCCCTTCCTCCTGCTCAACGCCCGAACATTGTGCTGATGCTGGCCGATGACATGGGCTACGCGAATTTGGGCTGTTACGGGACCGATCGGATCCTGACGCCGAACATTGACCGGCTCGCGGCGGAGGGTGTGCGTTTCACGGATGCCCATGCCCCCGCGGCCGTTTGCCAGCCCACGCGTTACGCGATCCTGTCGGGACGCTATTACTGGCGGTCGAGTTACGGGCGCATCCAGTCGGGCTCCTATTTCCGCGACAACGAAATCCTGATGCCCGACCTGCTGCGCAAGGCGGGGTATGCGACCGCCATGTTCGGCAAATGGCACCTGGGTTTCGGCTTGACCCGGCGCGGCGAGCCGACGGACTGGAACAGGGAGTTGAAGCCGTGGCCGATCGAGGCGGGATTCGACACCTGGTTCGGCATGCCCAACGCACATAACATGCCCCCCTTCGTGTTCATCGAGAACCACCGGGTCTACAGGGGCGATTCCAAAGATCCGATCCGCGTGGTTGAGGGCGATGAGGCCAAGGCCCTGGGGTTTGGAGTCCATGGCGGCAGCGTGGGCGGCAAGGCCGCGCATGAAGCCTGTGTCGGTGACCGGCTGGACCTGATGATGGCCGAACGGGCTTGTGACTGGATCAAGCAGAGGAAAGCGGGTGAGCCGTTTTTCCTTTACCTGCCGTTCTTCGCGCCACACGTGCCATTGGTCCCAGCGAAGGAGTTCCAGCATACCAGTCCCCTCGGAAAGGGGCGTCAGTATAACAACGCGGGCCGGCTGGGCGATTTCGTTCAGCAGCTCGATCACTGCGTCGGCCAGGTGATGCAGGCGTTGAAGGACAAGGGGGTTGACGGCAATACGCTGGTGGTCTTCTCGAGCGATAACGGGAACGTGAATTTCGGCGACAGTTGCGGCGTGAAGTATCGCAGCAACGGGCCGTTCCTGGGGCAGAAATCCGATGTCTGGGAAGGTGGACACCGGGTGCCTTTCATCGCCCGCTGGCCGGGCAGTGTCCCCGCCGGGAAGGTCAGCGATAAGTTGCTTTCCCTAACGGATCTCTACGACACGTGCCTGGCCGTGGCTGGGGTGCCGAAGCCGGTGGGTGCGGGGCCTGACAGTCTCAACGTGGTGCCATTGCTCAAGGATCCCGAGCGGGCGCCTTCCATCCGTACCGCCATGATGTACAAGGGGAAAGCGGCGGCATTGCGCGTGGGGGACTGGGTCTATGTGCCTCAGCAGGGATCCGGCGGATTGTTCGGGGTCGGTTATATGGCGGCGCTCGGGTTGTCCAACAGCGACCATACGGCCCAAGGCGAGCTACGGCCCGATGCGCCGCCCGCCCAGCTCTATAACCTGAAGGAAGATCCGGCGCAGACCCGGAACCTGTACAAGCAACGCCGGGAGTTGGTTGAGGTATTGGACGCGTTACTGAAGAAAATGTTCGCCGAGGCGAAGACGGACAAATCTATCGAACGATATTTGGCGGAACTTCCGGTCGAAACCCGCGCGAAACTGGGGCTGTGACTTGTAGGACGGGCTTCCCCGCGAAGCGGGGTGCCTGTGCCTCGCGGCAGAAAGGACGATTATGCAATTGATGTGTGATGCGGTGACGGTACTGGGCAGCCGGCACGGGTTATTGTTCGATCCCGTGGGCGGGCGGTGTCAGGTGATCCGGTTCGATAGTTTTCCCCGCATGCCGTCCTTCGCCCTGCGCGCGGGGGCCGTCATTAATGGCAAGGAGTACCGGTTCCCCCTGTGCCCGGATGGCCAGCGCTTCGCCTTCTTCGATCAACGGCTGACCCCTTGTACCAGCCGATTCATTGCCATAGAGCCGGACAGCGGCCTGAAGCTCTCGCTCACGTTCGCGACACCGTTCCGGCCTCGTGACGCGGCCTATTCCACCATGCCGGTCATCGCCATCCGCCTACAGGCCGAGCGTATCTCCGGGAACTATCGCTGGACGCCGGTGACTGTGAAGCCCGAAACGGTCGAGCTGTTTTTCGAGGTTCTGGCTGGCGACCTGGCGCTGTCTGAGGCCGGGGCCGATGCGCTGGATGTGCGATTCACGAGCCGATCGACCTGGTCGCAGCATCGCGATTTCGGACAACCTGGCAGCGAATGGCCCCAGCACGACCGGATCGTGTGCGCGGCCGGGTCGCGTGAGGGGCTTCGGTTCGTGCGCCGCTTGTCACTGCAAAACCAGCTTTCCGACACCCTGGATCTGGCCTGGTGTACTCACAGTGGCCCCGTGCTCAAGGTGCATGAGCAGCGGTGTCCCTTCAAATACGCGTCACGGTTTGCCGACCTCGACGCCGTTTCCGCCTGGGCGCGGGGGCAGGTGGGTGACATTCTGGCGAATGCCGGGCGGGTGGATGGCCTCGTGGCAAACAACAACCAGTCCAGAAGCATCAACGATCTTCTGGCCTATACCTTGCATTCCTGGCTGGCCAACACTTGGTGGGTCGATCATGGTGGGCGGGATTGGTTCAGTGTATGGGAAGGCATTTGTCATTTCCATTCGACGGTGGATGTCGAGTTCACGCAGGCGCCTTTCTACCTGGCGGTTTGGCCGGAATTGCTCGGGATCGAGCTGGACTACTGGCCGGAGTTTTCCAAAGACGGCTCGCGGCTGTTGGGGCCTCGCGGCGAGGGAACGCTGTTCCTGTCCCACGACGTCGGCCAGATGGCTCGCGCCGACGGTCAGGCCTATCCGCACGAGATGGAGGTCGAGGAGACGACCAACTACCTGATTTTGCTTTATGCCCACTGGCGCCGCACGGGCGATTTTTCGATTGCGCGCGCGAAACGCGACTTCGTCGAAAAATACCTGGCCTTCCTGGTCGCCTGCGACAGCACCGGTAACGGCGTGCCGGACCGTGGTATCGCCAACACGCTGGACGATGCCTCGCCCGCAATCCAGTTCGGTCGCGAGCAGGTTTATCTCGCGGTCAAAACTCTGGCGGCGTTCCGCTGTGGCGCGGCCATCCTGCGGGAAGTCGGCGCCGCATCGGTCGCGAGCGATTACGACCGCCGTGCGGAGATCATTCGGGAACTGGTTGAGCGTAAAGGGTGGAGCCGGGATCATTACGTCACTTTGCTCGACAAACGCACGGAAGGCGTTGTCAATCCATGGACGGGTTCGACAGTTACCTCCGACGAGGTGCCTGGGTGGGACAGTTGCCACATCTACACGGAGAACGCCATGGCGATCCTCGACATGGTGGGGTTGGATCTGGGCTTGGATCCGGAACATGTGATGACCGACCTGCGTACGGCGACGGAGCGCTGCCTGCAGGAATATGGCTGCGCCCACACGGATTACAATTCCGGTGATAGGCTGGAGGGAGCGGTCGAGGAGGGCATGGTTGGCGTAGGCGGCAATCCGGGCTGGATCTCCATGAACATGTTGCGCGACATGGTGGCCGCGTACCGGGGGCTGGATCTGCGGTCCTTGTCGGAACGGTATTGGCAGTGGCAAGTCGTGACGAACACCCAGGAGCCCTGCTTGTTCTTCGAGACATTCGGTGGAAACAATCTCTGTTTCTATCCCCGTGGCGTGGCGATCTGGGGTCTGTTCGATGCCCTGGCGGGACGGGTAATCGACCGGGTGGCGGGCGTGGACCGGTGCGCGCCAAAGGTCGCGGATGTACGTGTGCCCAGATTGTTTGACGCGAGGTGGGCCTTGTAGGACGGGCTTCCCCGCGCAGCGGGGAGCCTGTGGGGCGTGGCGGGAATATGCAGTGTGTTTGCAGTGGTACTCGAGGGATAACATGAATTCGGTTACAGGAATTGGAGTATGCATTTCAGCAATTTTGATGTCATGCGCGGCAACGACGTTTGGTGCCGTTGCGGTCGATCTTCTCCGGCTGGGCGACGCCGCGAGCGAACAGGCTCACCAAGTTCGCGCCGGCGTCGGTGTCGTAACGGAGATCGTTGTGGCCGAGGTTGGCACGCTGCGACGTTCCCATGTGGCCCGTGTCGTCTCGGGGCGGGGCACCACGGTGGAATTCGAAATGGACGTTTCGGGCGGATCCCTGGGTCCCGAGGTGTTTCTCGAAATCGAGGAAATCCACGCCCGCCGACGGGAGGTTTTTGGTTACACGGTGCAGGTGAACGACAAGGCAACCTATTTCCGCTCCTACGAGGAAATGGGGGCCGGGCCGAACCACTACTTCGTCAGGATTCCCCGCGGCCACGCCGCTGGCGGACGATTGCGCGTGACGTTGCGCAATGCGTCGGATGCGCCCTTCGGTGTCGGCCGGGTCTGGGCCTATGCCGATTTCTTCACGCTGGCGGACCGCGAGGGCACTTACCGCAAGATGCCCTTTTGCGACGATCCCGGCGTGCTGCTCGGCGAGCCGAAGTACGACACGGCCCGGATGGCGGGCGTGAGCGCCGCGGACTACGAGCGGCGACTCTGGGAAAAGCTGAAAGCCCGGTTCGAGGACTCGCCCTACGTGCCGGGTTCCCGTTCGGCGGTGCTCTACGCCTTTCGCTCGACCCGCGATAATCGCGAGAAGATCGACGCCGAACTGAATCGCGCGGCGGGCTGGAACTTCCCGTCGCAGATGGTCTTCCTCGGGACGGAATGGGGGGCGCATCCCTATGGGATGGATGGGATGGGGGGATGGTTCGGCGACGGGAAATACAGTTCCATCCGGTTCGATCCCTCGACGGGCACGTTTCATCCGAGCTGGCCCGACACGCCGGGCGGGGTCACCTGGCCCACGTGGAACGAGCCTCAGTTGAACCGGTACCTCGATCACCGTGTGGCGCGCGCGGTGCGTTATTACGCCGACCGACGCGACCTTCTCAAGGCCAGGGGCCACCAGCCGCCGACCCCGCTGATTTGCCAGGAGTGGGGCCTCAGCTGCCCCGGACTCGGCGATTGGAACGACGCCGCCGTGGACGCCGCCCGGCGGGATGGCGTTGTCCTGACGCCGACCAACCGCCCGAGCCATGCACAGAAGCTGTGGGGGTTCCAGAACCTGGCGCGTGTCCCGAGCCGTTTTGCCGAGGCCTTCCGCGCCGCCGCCGGGCGCGATAGCGTGATGGTCGATCGCGGGACGGTACGCTTGCCGGAGGACCGGCTGTGCGACCAGTATTTCTTCCACACGTTCTATCCGGCCGTCCAGCCGCTCTACGATGACCAGTGGGCCGGCTGGCAAACCGGCGTGGGGCCCAAGGTCTGGACCACCGGAGAAACGGGACCGCATGTTCCCCACGCGTACTATGACTACGTGATCGCGCTGGGGAAACTGGTGACCGTGAACCTGGAGCGCGGGTTCTTCCGTCCCAAGAACCTCGATTTCGTTCACACGCTGTACGAGCTTGGTTTCCAGTGGGTCACCCCCTGCAATTCCCTGCCTGGCGATGCTGATTTATTCCTCAGGCCGGCGCGCGAGATCGACCGCAGGCCCGCCGCCCCCGCGCTGCATTTCGACCGGAAGATTTTGGATGTGCGGTTCCAGCGTGACGAGGCGGTTGGCCCCGGGGACATGGTGCTCGCGGCGGAAAACGTGACACTCATGGGAAATCCAAAACAGCCGTTCCGGCATCTGCAGATCAAGGATGGGCGGAATCCCGGCCGCGTCCGGTACCGGTTGACGAATGCCGGCAAACCGTTCGAGGGTCGGCTGGAGCTGAGCTTGACCGGTGGGATTCTCGGCGGGGAGGAGAACCGCATCGACGTCGCGCTGGGCCGGGATGAGCAATCCCTGCGACCGGTTGGCAGCCTGCTGGCCAAGGACTTCGTCGCGGAGGATCATTGGCCTTGGACGCGAAGGGCGAAGCTGGATTTGGGGGCCGAGCTGAAAGGCGCGACGGAGGGATGCGTGGAACTGGTGTTCAGGGTCCAGAACAAGAACACGGCGCGGAACGTGAAGCTTGATGAATTGAGTGTCACTATGCCCTGGGACAGGCCCAGCGGGCAGGATCGGATGCGGCCTCTGCCGGTCAAGCAGGCCCGTACCTTGCGGCTATGGGTGCAGGACCGGGCGGTATTCGAGAGGATGCTGGATGACTATCGTCAGACGGTGGGCGCGGACGAGTCCTTGCGTCAGGCCGAGGCGGCAGCCGGCGGGGGCCGTTATCGCGAGGCATATCGGATGCTCGCGGGGGCGGAGGCCCAGGCCTTGCCGGCCCGTTTTGCCGTGAGGGGCC
>CAJBSZ010000295.1 GCA_903958395.1 uncultured bacterium
CTGAAGGATACCGAAGGATATTCCCATTCCTACCGGGTTTTTCTGGAAACTATTATCATTCTGAGGGCGTTTTCAGTTCCACTCGAGGATATTGTTGATCTGTTCGAGGCGGAGAAGAGGATTCTGCGGTTTCTCCGCGTGGATACGCTGACGATGTCGCCCACCTGGTATCTTGACCAATGTGGACGGAATGATGAAAGCGTAAACCGCCTTCTGTTAACCAATCAGGATCTCGGCGGCTCTATCACGGAGGGGGGCGTCCAGTTCCATCTTGATTTCCGGGGGGTGCATGGCGAATTGTTTTCCGGAGCGGAAATGGGGCAGGATGCCCGGCGCGTCATGGCGGCCTACGAAACACGGCTTGAAAAAGTGAGGGGCCGTGTCAAAACCGAAGAGGTTGTCCTGCGACGGGCGCTGGCGTGGTCCGCGCGTTGGGAAGAATGAAGTGGGGGGGAAGTAGGCAGTAACCAGGGAAGGATTGATGACTATGGGCACGGGAACGATTAAGGCGGAAGTGTTCGGGAAAACGCCCGATGGCGTCGAGGTTTATGTTTTTACCCTCACCAACAGCAAAGGGGTTGAGGCCCGCATTATCAACTATGGCGGGATCGTATTGTCCTTGAAGGTCCCGGATCGGGCCGGAACGATGGGGGATGTTGTCCTTGGTTATGACACTCTGGAGGGTTATCTTGAGAATAATCCCTATTTTGGTTGTTTGGTTGGCCGGTTTGGGAACCGGATTGCCAAAGGTCGTTTTGTCTTGAATGGAAAGACGTACACCCTGGCCACCAATAACGGACCCAATGCGCTCCACGGGGGGCTCAAGGGTTTTGACAAGGTGGTGTGGGCGGCCTCGACCAAGATGACGTCCAGTGGTCCGGCATTGGGGCTCAATTATGTAAGCAAGGATGGCGAGGAAGGCTATCCGGGGATGTTGTCTGTAACCGCCGTTTACACGCTTACCGAGGACAATGCGCTGGTGCTCGAGTATACGGCGGTATCGGACAAGGACACCGTTGTCAACCTGACCCACCACTCCTATTTCAATCTGGCCTGCCGGGGTGATGTGTTGGGGCATATTGTCACCATCAACTCTGATGTCTTTACGCCGGTGGATGAAACCCTGATTCCGACGGGTGAATTGCGGCCCCTGGCGGGAACCCCGCTCGATTTTCGCACGCCGGTTGCCATTGGGGCCCGGATCAACAGCGGTGACCAGCAGTTGAAGTTCGGGAACGGTTATGATCATAACTGGGTTCTGAACAAACCGCTGCATCAGTTGGGTGTGGCGGCTAAAGTGGTGGAGCCCACCACAGGCCGGGTCATGGAGGTGTTGACCACTGAACCGGCAACGCAGTTCTATACCGGAAATTTTTTGGATGGCACCATCACGGGCAAGGGCGGCTGGGTTTACCAACAGCGGAACGGTTTTTGTTTTGAACCCCAGCACTTTCCGGATTCCCCGAACCATCCGGCGTTCCCGACCACGGTGATAAAGCCCGGGAAGACTTATACCAACACGATTATCTACCGATTCTCGATCGAAAAGTAATTCCGGAATAAGATTGCTCTTCCGCAGTAAACGGATTATCTTTCATTCCTGTTTGATCGGGCTAGTTTTAACTAATCTGATTGATAATGAATATGTCTGCGGGGTGGAGCAGCCCGGTAGCTCGTCAGGCTCATAACCTGAAGGTCGTTGGTTCAAATCCAACCCCCGCTACCAATCTGGCACGGGCCTGGAAGCAATTCCAGGCCCGTTTTTATTGATCGAAACGCATGTTGCTCTATAAAAGCCCGCCTTGGGTGATGCCGTGAAACACAGTGAAAAAACGTGTATCGTGTGCACGGGTTGTGCACGGGTGGCGGCTTGGAAAAACCTGAAATTTTCTGAACCATTGGCCTTCAGGTGCGCGGCCTGAAGGCCATTGGTTCAACTCGGAACGAAAGACGGCCAGTCAGATCCGCCATTTGAACCAGGCATACCACGCCGCTGTCACGCCAATGAACCGCGTGCCGGCCTGTAAAGCTGACATTCTGTAGGCCCGCTGGATCCGATAAAACCGGGCATTCGCCTCCCATCCCCCATGGCCAGTCTGCCAATCGAAGTCATGCCGTAAGCACGGCGGAAAGTACTTTGTCGGCCAATACATCTCAGAAACACAGGTGCAGCCATCGCACTGCTCGAACCAATCCCAGCTTTTGGAGTCCAAGACTTCCCGGACAAGAGCCTGGATATCGCGCGGCACGCTTAGAACGTCAAAGGATTCGATAATGCGATGGTACTCGGTCGCACGGTCCAGTTCGGCCCCGATCGCCCCGCCAGCCGCCTCCTGGCCGCCTTTCCGCTTTCCTGAACAGCCGCAGGTTTTTCTTTCATCCTTCATAACTCAGCCTTCATCCTTCTGTTCAGTCATTGTCCTTGTGCCGGATGCACGGCCGCTCTTTCAGATTGGCCGCCAGTTTCAGGATGGCATCCGATAACTTGTCCAGCCGCTTACCGAACTGGCAGCCCTGGCAGTAGATGATCCACACACAGAAACAGCAGACCGCCCCCAGCACGACGACCAACGGCCACCGCCCGACTGCATCCAGACTCTCGGAACTAGGCATGGCTGCGACCGCGGTTGCCCCCATTGCTGATCCCCCAGCTACTATCGCTTCAAATTTGCCAGTCATCATTTTGCCCTCCTAATACTTTGCCCAGAACTCGATCTTCATCCCCCGGACATACCCATAGCC
>CAJBSZ010000296.1 GCA_903958395.1 uncultured bacterium
GCCCGACTCACCAATGTCCAGCTCGATCGGCCGGCACCAGACGGCCTTGCCCGGTTCAAACCCCACAAGAACTGGATTGGAGGTGAAGTCCATCCCGGCAAAGATGCTGCAATTGCCCCCGTGCGGCGAGAAGCATCGTGCCGTCATAAAATATTTTCCAGCCTTCGCGAAGTTCACGCGGTAATCCACGCGCGGAGACTGGGCCTCAAGGACATCCTCCACTGTTGCCGTCCACCCCCGGTCATCGGTTTCGAGTGCCTTACCACCCGGAAACTTTCCATTCGGTTTCATTTTCCACAAGCGCCCCGCTGCCTCGGTCGTGTCGCCGACCAAAGCATCAACCACGCTCACCCCGCCGGTACAGGAAACCAGCGACCGGAGACTGGTCGGCATGGTGACAGCAACGGGTTCCGACGGCTTTGTCATGTTCCCTGCCTTGTCCCGCATGGCAAGGGCTACCCTGTAAGTTTTTCCAGGGCTCAGACGGGTTGCGACCCAATGCTGGGAGGCCTGCCAGCCGGAATCGAACTGCTTGGATACATCCATGAAACGGTACTCCAGCGGGGAATCATCGTTCCCCTTCGTGGCGCGCAACACGAGGGATGAGCCGCTGATCGCCAGGGGACTCTGTGCCCATGTCGGAGGATTGGGAACAGGGGGCTGCTTGTCGACCAGCGAAACGCAATAGACCTGGAAACAATCGATCATCCCCTTGAAATATTTGCCATTCAGGCCACGCCCGAGCCAACATTGCGTGGCCGCCACATCTTCCAGTTGAAGCTTAGCGTCATTAATTTCGGCCGCCATCTTGCCATCGATCACCAGCGTGGCCACGGGCCCCTGGAACGTCACCATGACGTCGGTCCATTTGCCTGATGTCAGAGCCGGCCCCGATAGACGGTGTTCCGTGGTTCCCACACGGATGACAAACTCGCAGCGCCGTCCGCTGGAAGGCGTCAGATAGGCGAAATCCCCACGGTTGTTTGAGAACTCAAAAATCCGTTCATCCCGGCCACCCAGCCACATCACGCGCGCTTTGATCGACACATCGCGCATGTCGGCAATGTTCCTTTGCAATTCAACGAACTGGTCCTTGCCGTTCAAGGACAACACTCCCTCCTCCATAAGAGGATTGCCTTCAGGATAATCTGGACGCTTCGCAAGTTCCGTCAAATTAGAAACACCTTTCCAGAGACGCTGGCAAACCCCTGGATAACGGCCATCCGGCGTGACCGAAAGCGCAGTCCCCCCGATAATCTCCTTCTTGGCGCTCCCTGGCTTGACCCAGAATACTGAAATATAATCTCCTCCGTGGCTTTCCGCATGGAGGGCTGTAAAGGGATAGACCTTGCCTTTCTCCAAATGAACCACCGCTGACGTTTTCGAAGGGCTTGCAATGGAGAAGAAGCTGGTTTTCTGGTCCACGTTCGTGGACCCGGCCTTGCCCAGCCAGAACTCGCCCATGTCATCCGCCTCAATTGAGAACGTGTAGTCTCCTGTCACCGGGGGAAACAGATACCCACGCAGACTCTGACAATAATTTTCACCAATATTTTCTTGGGAAGCAAGTGTCTCCAAGATCGCCTCTGGCTTGTATTTCATCCTGCCCTTCATGATCTCGACCTTGGCTCCATTGACCAGATAGCCCCAGGTTGCGCCGAAGGAATCGCGGGCCATCCAGCCATGAGGGGTATCAAATTCATAGGCCGCATAGAGCCCGCCGAAATCCTTATCGATTTCGCCCGGATTCTTGCCGCCACCCCAGCTCCACGTAAACCACTTGCCAAGCGTGATGTCCTGCCCCTTTGCGTAGAACCCGTCGATCATGGCAGTTCCGCTTTGCCGACCACCATAGACATAGGCGCACCCCTTGACCGTCACATGATCCGTGCACTCCTTCTGGGTGTCGATCGTGGCATGTTCCCGGACCTGCGCATGACCAGACACCTTGGCCTGGTTGAGGATCCTCGCGTAATCACAGACCTTGGCGTTGCCCGCCACGGTCGCACTGCCCGCGATCATCGCATTGCCGGAAACAATGGCTTCATCCATGACCTTGGCCTCGCTGCAGATGATGGCGTAGTCCGCGATCCTCGCCTTGCCACTGACCACGGCCCGGTCCAGCACGCGTGCGTTCGGCCCCACATATGCAGTCGCCTCGACCTTCGCTGTCTCCGCGACGAAACCGCCGCCATTGATGTGGGCCTTGCCCGGTACATCCGGCTTGGCGGGAGGCAGCACGGCCATGGGTTCACAACCCTGCAGTTTCACCTTGTAGGGGAACGGTTCCTGGTCGGGCGCGTTGAAATCGCCACTGCCCATATCCATCAGTTTCGAGGGCGTGGCACAGACCACCAGGTAAAGCTCCTTGACGTCACCTGAGACCTCGAACGCCTGTGTCTTGCCCGGACCAAACACCTCGCCATAGAAAGGCTTCCCCTTGCTGTCCACCCCGACGAAGCCGGCCCGCCAGTCGCCGCCGCGGGCCTCATCGAGATAGCCCGCCAGCGTCGCCGAAACTTTCCCTTGCTTGATTTTCAACGGACAGATGTTGTATCCAAGTTGCTGGGGCGCCTGGGACTTTGGCACACGCCACCAGCCAGGTTCATAGCTGATGGACTCAAGGATCGCGCGCCCATGCCGCATGTGCCGGTCATTCGGCTGGCTCCACTCCTTGCGGTAAATGTTTTCCTTGCTGACAACCCCGTCATTGCCGTAGGGCGTGTTACCGTTAAGCCCGTCCCTCGCCTCCTCGAACGTGACATAGTCCCACGTGATATTGCGCATCGCCATACGGGTCCACTCATCCGCCAGCGTGCGCTCCGGAAGGGGATTGACCCGGTTGAATGCAATCCAGGGCAGCGGACTCTCGCCAACCATGGCTGGTCCGTCATACCAGAGCTTGGAAATGAACATCGGGCCGTATTCGGGGGTCTGCGCCAGGTGCTCAAACATGGAACGCTCCCCATAATAGGTGCGGCCGTTGGCCGGATAGAGATGGCTTGTCCACACGCTGCCGACAGGCGAAGTCTGATAGATGCCTCCGTACGTCTGCGGAAAATTCGCATGGGCCTCCCAGTAGTTGCCGGCCATGCCGCCAGTCTGGGCCTGCCAGCCATGAACCAGCTCATGCGGATTGATGGAGCCGGCCCCCTGGCAAGACCAGCCAAAATCGTCGTCCACTCCCATCCAACTGCCATTGGAGGGCTGTATCGGCGTTTTATATTTGATGCCGTCACCGCGCATTTCAGCTCTCCGGCTCACCACTGACGACCGCATAGCCAGACGCTCAGAATAGAGGTGATAACACAGTTCCGCCATTCTGAACATACCTGGAGTCCGCTCTGGGAACTCCTTGAGCCAGCGCGCATCCCACTTCTTCATCTCCTCCTTGTCAACGGCATGGCGGAAATGGGCGGACTCCACGACATACCACTTGTCCGGATCCATCCTCCACCAGTTGTGCAGCTCTGTCCCCAGCATCACCCCGCCGGCACAGTTGTGCGCGATCTCCTCGCCCGTCATCGCCTCATCGTGCAACCGGACCGCGGCCAGATCGCCCTTGAATGACGGTTGCTTCGCCGAGGCACCGCCCAGGACCATGACATGCCCTGGCTGGATGAGCATGGTGCGCTTTCCACCGGAGATCCGGCTTCCGTCCAGATACCAGTCCTCCTTATCTGCCGTGCAATTCACCACCAGATGCCGCCACTTCGACGATCCCTTGATCTCCGACGGCAAGGCAAGTGCGCCTGAGGTCTCCACCCCATTCCGCGCTTGCCACCCCAGCAGCACCGCGCCCTGCGGGTCACTCGCGCAACGGAACCAGACTTCGAGCGCCAGCGGGCGGGCACCAGCGATCTTCGATTCAACGGCGAAGTTCCCCTTCAGGAAATCGTCGCCGTCAAAATAGAGCGCCCGTACCTTGTCCACGGTCACAGCATGCGGGTAGCGCTTCTCGCGCTCCGTATACGGCACCTGAAAACCGAAATCGCCGAAGGCACCCCCGGCCGTCGAGGCCCGGCCCTCGCCCCCTCCCCCTGAATAGCCGCAGTTGTACCAGTTAAGGACCGCCTCCGTGCCATAGCTGCGGGAGGCCATGAATTCGGCATGGAGATCAACCGAAAGGCGGCCCGCCACCGCGAGATTGCCGATCGCAGTCTCATTGCTCACGCCTGCAGGCTTGCCCTTACTCCTCGCATCAAGCACCAGCGATCTCTCTTTATCAAGGGCCATTGCGCAAGTGATGCACATCCCGAATACCCCAAACACCGTTCCAAAAACAATCATTCGTTTCATTATTATCTCATCTCTTTTGCTGTATAAAATTCAGCTCCTACACACGGTCTTAGGGTTCACACCCTTCGGCCTTCTTATTCCCGCTTCTGGGAAGAAGGCGCCAGCTTGCCCGGAATGGTGACCGTGTCCAGCGCCAGTTGCGAATAGCCATTACCACTGTGGTAGTCGAAGAGTTCGACTGTGTAGGTCCGTCCATTGTTCAGGAATGGCTTCACATCCCAGACAATCTGCGTCCAGTTCGCACCCCCGGCAGATGTCGTGCGCTGTCCCGTCAGGACAAATTCCCCGGTGGCGGTATCGCGCAGAGCCACGCCCATCACGCCATCAAGGGTGGACTGTCCGGCGAGCGGGATCTGGGATTCCTGTGTCGGCAGGGTCCCCGTGCGGCCGGGCCATTCCCCGCGCCCCGCCCCGCCCAGCAGCCAGAGCGTCAGGTTGCCCGGCTGGTTGATGAGAAAGGCCGGCGAACGGATCCAGAGCGTCTGGTGCGCGTTGTCGCGGGCACCGAAATTGGAGCAGAAAACAGCCTTGGGCCCCTTGTGCGTCTTGTCCCAGTCTGTGGCGGCATAGCGTTGACCGTCCTTCACTGGCCCGGGATCTGCAGAGACCGTGGTCCAGCCCTGTAACGTGCCGTCGTCGAAATCGTAGGTGAGCATCGTTGCGGAGGGCAAGGTCTGGAATAGCGTGTCGGCGCCCGCCTTCACCACCCCTGTGACATTGCTGGACATGGCACGGCAATGATACAAAGTGTTCGGTGTCAAGCCTGCCAGCTCAC
>CAJBSZ010000297.1 GCA_903958395.1 uncultured bacterium
CCAGAGGCTACGAATCCCCAGGCGGACGGCGCGCTGGAGCCTTGCGACCGAAAGGCCGCCAGGAAGGCGTATCCCATGGATATGGCGGTTAGTGACGGACATCGTGTTCAATCTCACCGTCGCGAAGACGGAGGGTACGGCGGGCACGTTTTCCCACCGCCGCATCATGCGTGACCAGAATCAACGTTTTCCCCTGCGCGTTGAGCTCATCAAAAATCTCCAGGATCTCCACGCCGGAGGCGGAATCGAGATTCCCGGTGGGTTCATCGGCCAGAATAACCAGCGGATCGTTCACAAGCGCACGAGCGATAGCAACGCGCTGTTGCTGCCCACCAGACAACTCAAACGGCTTGTGACCCAGCCGATGCGACAACCCGACACGCGCCGCCAATTGGCTGGCAAGCTCACGACACTCCGCCTCAGGCCGATCCTGATAATAGAGGGGAATTTCAATGTTCTCCAACACCGTGAGTTGTTGAATGAGGTTGTAGGATTGAAAAATGAAACCCAATCGGGAACCCCGGATCGCCGAGAGACTGTCGTCATCCATGCCCGAAACATCCTGACCGCCAAGCAGATAGTGCCCGGAGGTAGGCCGATCCAAACACCCGAGAAGATTAAGGAGCGTGGATTTTCCACAGCCGGATGGCCCCATGATGCTGATATATTCGCCTGCGGCAATTTCAAATGATACGCCACGCAAGGCCTCGACCTTGACCGACCCCATGTGAAAGGTCTTGTGAACGTTCCTGATCTGGACAATGGGTGATGTCATGGAAATCACTGAAAAAAGGCTCACGCCTTCCTTGCGGGTGTAGCGGCCTTGGTCTTGGCGGGGGGAGCAGCCTTTTTAGAGTCACCCGGCTTCACCTCCTCGGAGCGGTTGCCGTTTTCCGGACTCCCCGTTTCAATACCATCCGGCAGCCGGAGCAGGACACGCTCGCCTTCCTTAAGTCCTTTTTTTATTTCGATGAATTCGTCGTTAAAATCACCGGCTTCAACCTCGCGTCGCTCCGGCTTAAAGGCACCCGCCACATAACAAACCAGTTTTCCGTCGTCCGGCGATACCGCCTGCACCGGGATGTAAACCACATCGTTTAATTTATTAACGAGAATTTCGACTTTGGCGCTCATGCCGGGCTTGACCCAATCGTAGGCGCTATTAATGGTAATCGTCGTGAGATAAACCATCATGTCCGGATTCATCCACCGGTTTTGAGAATCTGGCAAAACCCCCATCTTGGACACTTCACCCTCGAGAATGACATCGGGAAACGCATCCACGGTGATACGGACTTTCTGACCGATCTTGATCTTATTGATGTAACTCTCATGGATTTTGACGTTCACCGACATACGCGTCAGGTCCGGTATGGTAATGATGGCCTGTCTCTCGCGGACTGTGGCGCCTTCCCGGATGGGATCCTGATTCCCAAAATAGTTTTCACTCCCCCCACCGCCATAAACGACGAGTCCTGTTTTTTTCGCGACCAGGGTGCATTTCCCGAGCTGTTCAGTCAGATCCCTGCGCTGCTGGACCTGCACTTCATACTGCCCCTGGGCGGACTTGAGCTTGGCGCAGGCCTGGGCCATTTTCGAGATGGCCACGCGCCGGGCCTTATCCAATTCACGAACCGCATCCGTGTACGCGGAAAGCGACTGCTCGGCGGTTTTCGAAAAATCGTATTTCAGGAACAACGCACCCGCGGTCTCTGCCGTTTTCACCTTCAACTCGGCGCTATCCTGGGCTAATTGATCCCGCACCAGTTCCGTCTTCGCGACAAACTGTTTCTCAAAAAGCCGCCGCGTCCCGTCCAGGGTGGCTTTGGCCTGACCGAGCTCCTTCTGTGCCGCCTGTAAATCGTCCTCAAACTTGCGCAACTTCTGCTTGGCTTCACCATCTCCCAATTCCTTAATATTGGCATATCGGGAGAAATCAATGGCTCGCGTGGACACCTCTGTCGGATTTGACTCACGGACCTCCGATATGGGGGTGAGGCTCTCAATACTGTTGGTGCCGGCTTCCGTCAGGATCTTATCAAGACCATGCTCCTTGATAATCCGGGCGGTAACGGTATCGCCCAGGAATTTGTCAAAATCCATTCGCGCAAAGCGAGCCTTCTGCTCAGCGGTTTTGATATCGCTTTGGTTCTGATTCACCTGGATTTCATAATTTTGCTGCGCATCCGTCAGGTTGGCGGCCGCCTGCTGATACTGGATTTCCTGCTGGGCGATCTGCTTTTGCAATTCAGACGAATCCAGCTCGACCAGAACCTTGTTACTCTTCACATCAGCTTCAGTGACGAGATACCCTTCCTCGACAATCTTTAAAATCTTCGTGCCCTGATGGCCCACGCGGACTTCGCATTTGATTTCCTGCGATTCAAGAGCCTTCAGGCTACCCCCTTCGAGCACATTGATCTCCAGGGTCCCGCGCCGCGCGGAGAAGGCAAGCTCCTTCACCGCCGACCCGCCGCGGCCCGGCCACCCCCACCAGCCGACCAGAACGAGAGCGGCGGCCGCTACGGCCATTTTCCGCCAGCGCGGCTGGCGCCGGATGAAATTTAGAATTTTACCTGGTATTAACATCCTTCAAATCCTCCCACTGACCATTGCCCTTGATGTAAAGAATTCCCATGTTGTTCCAAAATTGCAGCCGCGCAATCGTATGCGTCACAAGCGCTTTCGTCCGCTGGTTCTTCGAATCAATCAAGGCGTTTTGCGCATCCACCTGATCCTGCGCCTTGGAACGACCCCATTCCGCCAGAAGCCCCTGTTCCTCGACGCGCCGCTCGGCGAGCCGCACGCCGATTTCGCTAATTTCGAAACTCCGCTTGGCTTGATCAAGCGTCCGCCAACTTTCCCGCACCTCGAGCTTGATCTGGTCTTCCTGCTCCTCAAGCGTACGCGCGGTTTTGTTCCGGGCAATCAGGGCAGCCCGGTACGAATTACGCGCTGCGGTTCGATCCAATCCGGGATCAACATCCAATCCGGCGCTCCACGAATAACGCCGATCGTCGGGCATGGAAAAACGCTCCTTTTTCCCACTGCTGATACTCGCGTCAGCGGAAAGGGAGACCGCCGCCCTGAGGCCATCCTGCGCCAGTAACACCTTGCGCTCCGCATCCGCGAGGCGATCCTTGATACTCATCAAATCCAGCCGCGCAGCCAGCGCCAACCGCGTGGAATCATCCACGCTGATGTCAGGATGATGAATCTGCAACGCAGCCAATTCACGGTCATCCAGCACGAGATGGGCGTCCACCTTGAGGCCGAGCTGTATTTTAAAATTATCGAGCGCCTGCCTGTAGCTCCGAATCGCATTGATCCAAGTGCCTTCGGCGGACAACTCCTGCTGTTCCTGCCGACCCAGATCCGTTCCCGCGACCCGGCCTTCCTGCGCCAGCGCACGCGTTCGATCGGCATTCTTCCGGGAGGACTGCAGGTTCAGATAACTGTTGCGCACGGCATCACGATTGCTCAGCACATCATAGTAGGCGGTGGCGATCTTGACGCTGAAATCCTTCCGGAACTGGGTGAAATCCCGTAGGTCATAAAGCAAATCGCGCTCCGCCTGCAGAAGATTTTCCATTTCCTGCTTGAATCCAGAGTTGCGTAACAACGGCCGAACGAACGTGGCACTCAGTTTCGACGACGTCACCAAACGCGGATCTCCGCTCACAAAGCGAAGAAAGTCCGTCGTAAAAGCCGTCGTGATCCTGCCCAGATCGCGAACCAGCCAGTCAGTTCCCACCGAGCCGCTGGAACTGACCTTGCGCTCCTCAACAAAGTTGTCGCTTAAAGCAGGGGTTTCGGTGGCTTCCGCGGAATACGCCCCCTGCGCGCCAGCCGAAAAGATCGGCGTGTATTCATGGCGGGCCAGTGTAAGCGCCAGGGCGGAAAGGTAGAGCTGCTCCTTCCGCGATTGATAGTTGCGACTGTGGTGGATGGCAATCCCCAGCGCGTCATCCAACCGCAGGATGCGCGCCCCACGCTCAGTCGCACCCTCCGGCCCGAAGAAGTCCACAGCATTCGTGAAGCCAGGCAGATTGCCCAGAGAGAGGGCGTTGGTCTGCTCGATGCTGAAGGCCGCATCCATGTTCTTCACCAGCGGGGTTTTCTCCCGGATCACGCCATAAGCCGCCTTGTCCGCGGATTTCCGGTAATGAATGGACGTGCAGCCCACCAGGGCAACAAGCACCAACAGTGCCGGAATTGACTCTCGTAATAATAATCTCTTCGTATTTACTGACATCGTGTGCAGCCGATATTCTGTTGTACCCGCGAAATGGCCGGATGATGAACTTACGGGAGCGGATCTTCAATGGTATTTTCTTTTGCGGGAGTGGGAATCGATCCCCCACAGCATCGTGAGGCTGTGGTCGAGCGTGGGCAGGATCTCGGCAAGATACTCTTCGACGGCCTTGACGCTGCCAGGGAGCGTGTAGACCAGAGTCGTCCCCATCACTCCGGCAATACTGCGGCTCAACAGGGCACTCGGCAAAGTCTGGCCGTATTTCATCCGAATAAATTCCATGATGCCGGGGATTTCTTTGTCCAGCATCGGACGGACCGTGTCGGGCGTGATGTCACGGGGGCCGATGCCGGTTCCCCCCGTAGTGAAAACAAGGTCCATCTTGTCGGCCATGCAGGCCTCGAGTTCCCGTCGCAGTTCCTCCGCATCATCGGGCAACAGCCTAGAGGTCACGTCGATACGCCACCGGCTGGCGGCAAAATGACGTCGCAGCGCCCCGTCAATGGCCGGCCCGCTGCGGTCGGTGTAGTCGCCACGGCTGGCCCTGTCGCTCAAGGTGATGATCCGAACCCGCAGGTGGCCGGGACTGTGTTCCATCGTGTCGCCGGGACGGATTTCGCCGCCCTGAAGGACGCGCGCAAACAGGCCCTGCTTAGGCATGATGCAGGAACCGACTTCCTTGAAGATGGCACAGCCATCACCGTGGCACTTCTTGCCAATCTGAGTCACTTCCAGCTCAACCGCCCCGATCCGGAGGCGATCCCGCAGGCAGACCTGCTCCAGGTCAATGCCGCTGGTGGTGATGTTTTCGGCAAACTCACCGGGCTGAAAAACGCGTCCGGCCTTTTCACCCAGACGTGCCATGCTCTCCTCGGCGAGCAGGCTGATCTGGCGGTGCCAGATCCCGCTATGGGCATCACCCGAAATCCCGACGCTGTTCACCGTAGCCACGGAAACAGGATGCTTGGCAACCCCTTTGGTCTCTGAAAGATTTACCGATACAACTTTCATGCCCCCCCCACAGGAGTCTTAATCTTTTCGACCAGACGGATGTCCGTCAGCGTCATCGTCTTGTCCACCGCCTTACACATGTCGTAGACTGTCAGCAGCGCGATGGACACGGCGGTCAACGCCTCCATCTCAACCCCCGTCCGATCCGTGCATTTGACTTCGCTGGTGATAGCGACCCCGTTGCGTCGCAAGGTTGCCGTTACGGCTACTTTTGTGAGCGGAACAATATGGCAGAGGGGAATCAGGGTTGCCGTTTGTTTTGCGGCCTGAATGCCAGCCAGTTCAGCTGTCACCAGAACGTTACCCTTAGCCATCGTGCTGGCGCGGATCAACCGCACCGTCGCGGGCTTCAAGGCAATCCAGCCGGAGGCGGTTGCCACACGGTGTGAAAGGCCTTTTGGCGAGACATCCACCATCCGGGGCCGCTGCCGCTCATCAATATGGGTCAGTTTTTTCATTGTTATCTCCATCGACCGGGTCATCCGCCCAGGGTATGAATCCCCATGTCGCTCCTGTTTCCGGCCCCGGGTTTGTTCTCCACGGCCAGCCGGAGCGCCGTTTCGATTCCCTGTTCACGGATGGAAAAGAAAGTGTTATCAAACAGGCAGGGAAATATCCGTCCGTCGCTCGACACGCGTAGGCGGCTGCAGATTTCGCAATGGCCGCCATCGCTCCCCATAATAGGCCAGAACTGCCCTGTTTTCAAGTCCATCCGGCGGATGAATCGCACCTCCAGGCCGCAGTCTCGCGCATAATTGGCCACGCCCCGGGCATCAGGCTCATCCGGCGAGTCCGTCACGACGCAGTTGAGTTTGACGGGTTGCAATCCAGCGTTCCTTGCCGCCTCGATGCCTTCGAGGACCTGACTGACATCGCCGCCCCCGGTGATGTCACGGAACCGGGCGGGATCCACCGTGTCCAGGCTGATATTGATCCGTCCCAGCCCCGCCTGGCGCAACGGCAGGGCATAGTCTCTCAGCAGTATGCCATTCGAGGTCATGCACAGATCCTTGATTCCGGGAATTTCCGCCAGCATCTGGACCAGATCCAGGATGCCGCGCCGTACGAGCGGCTCGCCGCCGGTCAACCGGACTTTGGTGACGCCCATCCCGACGGCTACGGCGACCAGGTCGCGAATCTCCTCGAAGGACAGGATCTGATCCCGACCGACAAAGGGGATTCCCTCTTCGGGCATACAGTATCCGCAACTCAGGTTGCAGCGATCTGTAACCGAGATGCGTAGATAATGAATCCGCCGGTTAAATCGGTCGAACATGGACCCGACTTCCTTTCGTCAATTCCTGGACCCCGGCGGGAATCATGAGCAGTCCCTCGGCACGGGCAACCGCATGGATGTGGGCGGATCCATGATATTCCAGCGGCACTACAACACCCGGCCCGGAGAATACAACCGGGATTGTCGTTTGCCGTTCCCCTTTCTTCAATGTCACATCGCACCCGAGTTCCGCCACCGACAGCCGAGGCGTGTAGGCGTGACCCATCAGACCATATAGGAAGGGCTTCAGCAGCAGTTCGAATACCACGAAGGTGGACACCGGGTTTCCAGGCATTCCACAGCAGAATCCGCCCCCACCTGTGCCAAAAATCGTGGGCTTGCCAGGTTGCATGGCCACGCTTCTGAATAACAGGGTGTAACCGGCTTCTTCCAGTACCTCAGGAACAAAGTCATACGCGCCGGTCGAAACTCCGCCGGACAACAGGAGCAGGTCGCTCTCCGCCCCACCCTTGCGTGCGGCCGCCAGCAAATCTTCGCGACGGTCCCCCACGATCCCGTGATAGGTGGCAAGCGCCCCCATGGCGTGAATCTGTGCGGACAATTGGTAACTGTTTGTATTACGGATCCCCGCCGGTGGCGGTTGCTGCCAGGGCTCCACAAGTTCATCCCCGGTGGCGATCAAGGCGACCCTCGGCCGGCGATAGACCAGAACCCCTGGCTGACCAATGGCGGCACATAAGACCCCCATCCGGGCCGGCGTTAAAATGGCACCCCGCTCCAGAACCTTGTCTCCCACCTTCACGTCCTCACCTCTCGGGCAGATGTTGGACGAGGATCGCGAACCGGTGAAGCGAATCCGATCCGTACCGGTCAATTCGGTCTCTTCCACCATAATGACGATGTCGGCGCCAACCGGAACGGGGGCACCCGTCATGATCCGGGCACAATCGCCGGGACCGATGCATTTTTGAGGCAGGTGTCCGGCGGGAATTTCCTCGATGACCGCCAGGGCCTGCCCCAGATCCTGACGACGGCAGGCGAACCCATCCATCGCCGACTTATCAAAGGGCGGCATATCCACGTCACACACCACATCCTGGGCGAGGACACGCCCGGCTGATTCCTGCAAGGGTACCGTTTCGGTACCGAGAACCCGCGCCGAAGAGGTGATGATTTCATAGGCTTTATCAAAAGAGATCATAGCGGGCTCCCTCCGGTGGCGTTCGCCGTCACGGCGCCATGATAGTCTTCCGGGGTATTCAAGTTCCGATACCAGTCGGACTCCGGCATAGTGACGGTCTTAACTTTGACAAGATCGAAGAGGTCGGACATCCGGCGCCCGCCACGCTGTAAAACCTGTTCCGCACTCGCGCACACCGACTTCCGGTACACGGCCAAAAGCGGCTCGAGTCTTCCGCCGGGTGAGAGAGGTATCACAATATCATACCCTTCGGCAGCCTGGATCATCCTTATCAAAAAGTGGGGATCCAAGGTGGGAATATCGCAGGCTGTGACAAAATTCAAGTCATGGCGGGATTCCGCGAGGCAGGACAGCAAGCCCATCAGGGGCCCCATCCCGGGCTCGCGGTCGGGAACCACGCGGCGCTGGAGAAAAGCGAACTTGGCCGGGTCATTCGCGCCGATGAACACGTCATCAAACCAGGGCTCTAATTGCCGGACGATATGCTCAATCATGGGGCGACCTGCCACGGGCAGGAAATTCTTATCCTGTCCCATCCGGCGACTCTGGCCCCCGGCGAGGACAATTGCCGCGGCATCCTGTCTGATATGCCAGCACCCGGCGGAAAAGGTGATTCGATCTGGGGACAGGTCCCAACCCGTGCCATCAAAGTCGAGGATACGATCCGCTACGTCCATGACGCGCTGGCAGGATTCCTTGATACGGGCATTGCCTTTTTCGCGGAGCACCAGGAACGCGGACGGGGTGAGCACGCGACGGGCGGAGTTGGATTCCCAGATGGATGGTTGGCCGTCAGTAATCTGTTTAAGAGTGGCTTCGATCCCTTCGGCAAGGTGCGCATCTCGCACCCTCAGCCAGAACACCTTTGAGGCGCCCGCTTCCAGCAGCCGGGTGGTGTCCTTGTTCGGCGGCCCGTCATGAACTTGCGCGAGGTCGTATTGACCCTGAAAATCGTGACAGACGCCACACCCGCCCTCCCCGCGCGGACAGGCCCCGCTTGTTTCCTTGATGGTGGTGACCTTGACGGCGACCAGGGGTTGGATCGGCGCATGCCTGCGGATCAGGTCACAAGCCAGCAGGGTTTTTCCGGCATTGCGGCCAGCCGAGCCGATCATCAGGATATCCGGGCGCATGATCACACGGCATAATACCCTAAAAGCATCCCAGTTGGCACTGCCGTATCTTGATGTTTTCCTTGTCACACAGTGCACCCACGCGTTTGGGTGTCACCTTGAGCTTTTCAGCAATCTGCAAGGCTTTTTTGCAGGAAAGGATCGGCTTTCCGTTCCGACTCACCACAGCCTTCAACACTTCGCTTTTGAGGAGATTTGCTTTCATGATCAGAACACCTCGGGGTAACCGATATCAAGGAACAAGTCCTCAAGCGTGCTTTTGTGTCCGAGTTCCATGTTCACCAGGTTTTCAAAAAGGGTCAGCATATCAGGATCGGATGTGAATCCGGCCATGCTCCGATAGAGGAACGCGGCCTGCTGTTCGTTTTTCATGGCCAGGGCGACGGCATCACGCAACGGCATGTCAGGCGTGAACTCGGGCAGCGCCTCGGATTCGGCGACGTGGTAATCGGCCATCGGCTTGAATTTGGCCTGCGTCAGGGGGCCTGTCTTCAGGGCTGACAGAAGGGCCTTGTGCTTCAATTCCTCTTTGGCCAGCGACTCGAAGACTTCCTTTACCGCAGGACTTTTCACCCGACCGGCAAGGTTTGTGTAGAGTTTGTTCGCGGCAGTTTCCCGGCTGATGGCCAGGTCGAATATGGTATCGAGTGTGTGTTTCTCGCTCATCAGGGCCTCGCTTGTCGTTGTACGGTTTGAATAAAGGGCACTCCGTCGGACACTTTTTCAACTTTAATCGCACACGCCTTGTACTCCGGCGTCTCGGTGACGTTGTCGTAGGCGCTATTGGTCAACACATTCGCATGGGCCTCATGGAAGTGGAAGGCGCACCAGCAGACTCCCTCGGGCGAACGGTCGGTCACCCACGCCTTGAGCGTGATGGTTCCTCGCCGGCTCGTGGCCTTCACCACGTCATGGGTCTTGATTCCCATCCGTGCCGCATCCACCGGGCTGATTTCAAGCAACTCCTCGGGGAAAATGGTTTCAAGTCCGACCGAGTTCCGGGTCTGCGTGCCGGTATGATAATGCCACAACCGCCGCCCCGTGCTCAGCATGAAGGGATAGTCGGCATCGGGCACTTCGGCAGGCGGCCGGTTATCGGTCCGGCAGAACAAGCCCTTACCCCGCGTGAATTTTCCGTGCAAGTGAAGGATCGGCGTTCCCGGGTGATCCGTTGTCGGGCACGGCCACTGAAGCCCGAGTTCCTCAATGCGTTCATAGGTGATTCCGGCCATGCTGGTGGCGGTCCGGCGCATATCCTCCCAGGTCGCCTGGGCCGAGGTAAAGCGCAGATCCACGCCCAGCCGCTTGCCCAGTTCCTGCATGATCCACCAGGTGGGTTTGGCCTGACCGGGCGGATTGACGGCCTTGCGCAGGCGCTGCACCCGGCGCTCCATGTTGGAGTAGCAGCCGTCATCCTCGTTGAAACACACGTCCGGAAGCACGACATCCGCCATCTCGGTGGTCAGGTTCGGGAAGATATCCACCACCACGAAGAATTCCAGCGCCTTGATCTCCTTGATGGTTTTATTCATGTCCGGCTCGGTTTGGACGGTATTATCGCCCACGCAGAACAGGATCTTGGTCTCGCCGGTCGTCGCCTTGTGCATCATGGTGGGGATCTTGTACCCGGGCTTGAGCGGAAGCCCGCTCACGCCCCAGCACTGGGCCATCTTCGCGGCCACCTTCGGGTCTTCCACCGGCTGATAGGTGTGATACACGTTGGGCAACGCGCCCATATCGCAGGCTCCCTGCACGTTATTCTGCCCGCGCAACGGGTTCACGCCGCCACCACGCTTACCCAGATGGCCCAAGACCATCTGCAAGTTGGCGATGGTCTTCACGTTATCGGTGCCGCAGGTGTGCTCCGTAATGCCGAGACAATAGATGATATTGACGTTCTTCGCCGTGCCCAGGATCCGGGCGATGGTCTTCATGGTGTCAACGGGAACGCCGCAAATCTCCGAGGCTTTTTCGACCGGATACGGCTTGACCCATTCCCGGATATCATCGGGATTTTCGGTGTTGGCGCGCATGAACTCCTCGTTCTGCCACCCGTTTTTGAAAATCTCATTAATAATACCGTTCAGGAAGACCACATCGGTTCCCACACGCTGCTGCGCATAGAGCGAGGCCCAGCGAACCAGATCGATCTTACGGGGATCCACCACAATCAAAGTGGCGCCGTTTTTCGCAGCACGCTTGACATAATACGAAACGACCGGATGCGCCTCCGTCATATTGGAGCCAATCACAAAGAGGACATCGGCATCCAGGATGTCGGCAATGGAGTTGGTCGCCGCGCCGCTGCCAAAGGCGGCGGCGAGACCCGCGACCGTGGGGGCGTGGCAGGTGCGGGCGCAATGATCCACGTTATTGGTCTTGATAACCGCCCGGGTGAATTTCGCCACGGCGTAGTTGTTCTCGTTCGTGATGCGACCGGACCCCAGGGCGGAAAAGACATCGGGACCGTGCTTGTCGACAATGGCCTTGATGCGCCCAGCGGTGTAATCAAGCGCCTCGTCCCAGCTCACGGGAACCAGTTTGCCATCCTTCCGGATCAGCGGCTGCGTCAGGCGGTTGGGGCTGGCGTGGAACTCGTAGCCGTAACGGCCCTTTACGCAGAGCATGCCGTTGCTGGGCGCGATGTCCCGACCCGTGACGCGGACCACCCGGTTACTGGTGCGGTCCACATGCAGGGTGATCTGGCACCCCACGCCGCAATACGGACAGGTAGTGTTGACCTTGTCGAGCTGCCAACTGCGGCCTTTGCCCACGGTCTTTTTATCAACCAGGGCACCTGTGGGGCACAATTGGACGCACTCGCCGCACTGAACGCAGCTCGACTTGCCCATGGGGAGATCGTCGTCGCAGATGACCTTGGTATCGTGGCCCCTGAATCCGAAGTCCAGCACCTCGTTAACCACCACCTGATTGCAGCCGACAATGCAGCGGCCGCACTTGATGCATTTCGCGTTGTCCCGATAGACAAACTCAGCGCTGGTGTCGGTGTCGGCGGTGGAATCCACGGTAAACGAGGGCCGTTCAATGCCCAGTTCATAGGCGGAATTCTGCAGTTCACAATCGCTGTTTTTCTCGCAGGCGAGGCAATCGTGCCGGCCCGAGGCCAATAGCAGGTCGACGACCAGACGCCGGGCGGAGCGGATGGCATCGGAATCAGTCGTTACGACCAGACCGTCCTTCACTTCAACCGTGCAGGACGTCTGAAGACCGCGCATGCCGCCCACCTCCACGAGGCAGAGCCGGCATTTGCCAGCGGGGCCGGTATGGGCATGGTAGCACAGGGTGGGAATGTGAATGCCATTTTGACGGGCCACCTGGAGAAGGGTCTGGCCTGTCTGCACCTCAAGGATCCGGCCATTCATGGTAATGTTCATTTTGATTTTCCGTTCCGGCGCACGGCCTTGAACTTGCACACGTCGTAGCAGGTCCCGCAACGGGTGCAAACTTTCTGATCAATGACATGGATCCCCTTGGCCACACCGGCAATGCAGGCCACCGGGCAGCGGCGCGCACAGGCGGTGCACCCCACGCAGGCCTCGGCGTCGATGTCGTAGGTCACCAGCTTGGTGCATTTCCCAGCCGGGCATTTCTTATCCAAGATATGGGCCTTGTACTCGTCCATAAAATGACGGAGTGTCGACAGAACCGGATTGGCGGCAGTTTGACCCAGTCCGCACAGGGAGGTACTCTTGATAGAAGTGCCCAGCGTGGAGAGGCGTTCCAGATCGGCCATTTCCCCCTGCCCGTTGCAGATGCGGGTGAGGATCTCCAGCATGCGCCGGGTTCCCTCCCGGCAGGGAACACATTTACCGCAGGATTCCTCCCGGACGAAGTCGACGAAAAACCGAGCCACATCCACCATGCAGGCATCCTCGTCGATCACGATAAGTCCGCCTGACCCCATAATGGCGCCGAGTTCATTGAGCGATTCGTAATCAAGGTGAACGTTCAGATATTCGGCAGGAATGCACCCGCCCGAGGGCCCGCCAATCTGCGCCGCCTTGAAGGATTTCCCATCCTTGATTCCGCCGGCGATATCAAAGACCACGTCGTTCAGCGGGGTTCCAACCGGGACCTCCACCAATCCTGAGATGTTGACGGCACCCGCCAAGGCAAACACCTTGGTTCCCTTGCTTTTGGCGGTGCCGTAAGACGCAAAGGCGTCTCCCCCGTTGAGGATGATAAAGGGAATATTGGCAAAAGTTTCAACGTTGTTCAGGACGGTGGGTTTCATCCACAGTCCCTTCTGGGCGGGGAACGGGGGGCGAGGACGCGGCTCCCCGCGCCGGCCCTCGATCGAGGCCATCAGGGCGGTCTCCTCCCCGCACACGAAGGCGCCGGATCCCTTGCGGATTTCCAGGTCAAAGGCGTAACCGGACCCGAGGATATTCTGCCCCAGCAGACCTGCCTCACGCGCCATTTCGATAGCGCGCTGCAACCGCTCAACAGCGAGAGGGTATTCAGCGCGAACATATACATACCCCTGGGATGAACCGATGGCAAACCCGCCGATCAGCATGCCTTCAATTACGCTGTGCGGATCGCCCTCCAGGACGCTGCGATCCATGAAGGCACCCGGATCCCCCTCGTCAGCGTTGCAAAGCACATACTTTACGGCGCCGGGGCTTTGGCGGGCTGCCGCCCATTTGATATGGGTGGGAAAACCCGCGCCGCCGCGGCCACGCAGTCCGGATTTCTTAACCTCCTCGATGACGGCATCAGGCGTCATCGAGGTGAGCAGCTTAGACAGGGCCTGATAGCCATTTCGACCGATGGCGTCGTCAAGACTGTTCGGATCAACGATGCCGCAGTTGCGCAGGACGATTTTAGTTTGCCGCTTGAAAAAAGGAATGTCGCTTTGAACCGGAACGGATTTCTGCTTGGGGCCTTCCTTCCATGTCAGGCGTTCAATAATCTCGCCCTTGAGGAGGTGTTTTTCGACGATCTCGCCTGCATCAGCCACAGCCACATGCTGGTAATAGACATTGTCCCGGCCCATCAACAGAATCGGCCCGCCTGAACAGGGCCCCATGCACCCGGTTTCAACAATGGATACGGTCTTGTCGAGTTTGTGCTTCTTGAGTTCCGCCAGCAGGGCCGTTTTGACGGCCATGGCGCCCGAGGCAATACAGCCTCCACCGGCGCACATGAAAATCTTATCCTTCGTTTCGGTATTGATGGACGCGCGCCGGGCGTCGAGGTCAGCGGCTGTGGCGAGTGCCTTGGGGGTCTTTTTCATGCCGTCGGTTTCCTATACTGGGCCAGAATGTCCTTGATTTGACCGGGTTGCACGAATTGATGGACATCGTCATTGACCATCACCGCCGGAGCCAGCCCGCAAGCCCCGAAGCATCGCCCCACATCCAGCGAGAAGACGCGGTCGGGCGTGGTCTGACCCACCGAGATTTTAAGTTCCTGCTCCAGTGCCGTGAGAACGGCTTGGCCGCCCCGCACATAACAGGCAGTGCCCATACACACCCGGATCACGTATTTTCCGCGGGGAACTTGCGAAAAGAATGAATAGAATGTGACCACGCCGAAAACCCGGCTATAGGGCTCATTCAGGCCTTCGCTGATCGTCCTCAGGACGTCCTTGGGCAGGTACCCGAAAAGAGCCTGGGCGATCTGCAGCACCGGAATAAGCGCGCCCGGCTTGTTCTGATACTCCTGGATCACCTGCGCGAGCCGCGCGTGGTTTTCGGCATCCGACGCCGCCACGCCTCCGCAGGTGCATTTTTTTTCAGTCTTAACCATGACAGTACCTCGCCGCTTTCTGAATCAAAAAAAGATAGCCAAAAGGATACCACACCGTGGTATCTCCCGTCAAATCCACTTCCCCTGGGAAAGAACGCGATCACGCACCTCCCGCAACAGCGTAAAGACGCGTCCGGCTTCGTGCGGGCTTAAACTCCCGGTTCCACACGATGGGGTGAGCATGGCGCGCTCCCGCAGGAGTTCGCGCGAAAATCCTTTCCGGATCATGGCCTCGAAACAGCGTTCAAGGCGTTGCACCAGGGTCTCCGTCGTCTCCTTGCTGAGCGCAGCGGTCGTGGGAATGATTCCCCAGGCAATGCTCCCGCCCCGGTCAAACAGGGCCTTGATATCGTCCGCATACAGGGAGATGCTTGTGCCGTACTGGTAGGCATCGAAATTAATGACCTGCACGCCGCTACGCACAATGACACCCCAGTCGCTGTTCCCGCAGACATGGATGGCCGTGATGCCCCCTGCCCCGGTAATCGCCTCGAATACTTCACCCAGCATCGCCTGAACATCCGGCTCGGACAGGTAGATATAAGTACTGCTCCCGAATGCGGAGAGCACGGGTTCATCCACGAACATGAGCACACGGTCGGAGGCAAAGGGCTTGAGGCGACCGATCTGCCACTGCACCTTGCGCACAATCGTCTTCACGACCGCGTCACGCAGGTCGGGATCCGCGAAAAGCGGATTGTCCTGCTCATCATAAATACTGGTGCACAAGGTAACCGGGCCTGTAGTTTGTCCCTTGACCACCGGCCATTGCCGTCCGTGAGCCAGGTGCTCAAAGGCATACAATCCGGAAGCAATGTCGTGCGACAGGGCAAAGAGCGAGGGATCCTCCTCCATGAAGCGATGATAAAACGCCTCAACTTCCTCCATTCTTCCAGCCATGTCCAGGGCGACCTTTTTACGGTCGGCGTCAATCCGGACACAGGGCATTCCCTTGCTGTCCTGGGGAATCATTTCCTCTCCAAAACATCGTTTGGGCATCTGGGGCCAGAACGGAATGCTCAAATCCGCTCCAAGCAGAAACGAGACCGCCTCCTCACTGTCCGTGAAGGGCACGCTACCAATTCCTGTTGTGGACAGGCGCGGACTAAACTCTAAATCCATAAAACGATCCTTTCGCGAGAGACACAGAACCATAGCTGTCAGCCTTCTATTTTTCAATATATTCATACAAAAGTTGACGCAGACAGGCTCCTATCCTAGTGTCGAGAGGATTATGACATCCACTTCCGGCACCAGAAACATGAACTGTTTCCACTCTCTCCTTTGTTTTTTTTTGTTGCTCGGCATGAGCTCGGCGAGTCGGGTGGCCATGGCCACAGAGAAACTGCTTGTGTACGCCGGCGCCGCGTCCAAACCACCCACCGAGGAAGCCGCCCTGCTCTATGAGAAAAAGACCGGCGTGAGAGTGGAACTGGTATGTGGCGGCTCAGGCTCTGTGCTGTCGCAGATGAAACTCACGAAGCAGGGTGACCTCTACTTTCCCGGCTCATCCGATTACATGGAAAAGGCCAAGCGTGACGGCGACGTGTTCACAAATTCAGAAAAGATAATCGTGTATCTTGTGCCGGCTCTCATCGTGCAGAAAGGCAACCCTAAGAGCCTCCACACGCTTAAAGACCTGATCCGTCCCGGCGTCAAGGTGGCCATAGGCAATCCGGATGGCGTCTGTGTCGGCGTCTACGCGGTAGAAATCATCGAGCATCAATTCACGCCCGACGGGAAGGCGGCGTTCCGGCGCAATCTCATCAACACCACCGAGTCCTGTGAGAAAACGGCAATGGCCATCTCGCTGAAGATGGTCGACGCCGTGATCGGCTGGAGCATCTTTGAACAGTGGGACCCCAAGCGTATCGAGACGGTAAGTCTGGCCACGGAGCAAATTCCGCGTATTGGCTACAGTCCCATCGCGATTTCCCGCTTTACACAGAATCGCGAGTCGGCACAGGCGTTCATTGATTTCCTGACCGGGCCGGAAGGGCGGGCCGTTTATGCCAAGCATCACTATTTTACCACAGCAGAAGAGGCCTTCGCGTGGCTGGGTGAGACGAAACCGGTGGGCGGTGACTACGCGGTCCCGGCCGAGTGGATCAGGAAGTAACCGATGACGATGCGCTCAACCAGCCTGCGGAAGACGACGATTGCCAGCGCTTTGTCGGTACTGGTGCTGTACGGCGGCCTGATCCTTTCATTGGGTTGGTTTTTTGATGGCCCGGTACTCCGCGACGCGCTGGTGTCGGAACGGACTCTATTTTCAGTGCGGCTCTCGTTGCTGGCGGCAACCGTGGCCACATGTCTGGCCATGCTGCTGGCCATCCCGGCTGCCTATGCCCTGTCTCGCTACCGTTTCTGGGGATGCGAACTGATTGACACCCTCCTGGAACTCCCTCTCATCGTTTCCCCTGCGGCATTGGGAGCGATGCTGCTGATCTTCTTCAACAACCCCCTGGGTGTCTGGATACAGGATCACATCATGCGCATCGTGTTCACCTTTGCGGGTATCGTGCTGGCTCAGTTCGTTACCATCCTCGGCATCGCCACGCGCCTGCTGAAAATCGCGTTCGATGAAGTGCCGACTGAGCTGGAAACGGTCGCGCGCACACTGGGAGCCACGCCGTGCCACGCTTTTCTGACCGTCACGTTGCCGCTGGCGCGGCGTGGGGTGATCGCTGCGTTCATCCTGTCGTGGGCTAAGGCGCTGGGTGAATTCGGGGCGACCATCATGATCGCCGGAACGATGGCCATGCGCACCGAAACGTTGCCATCCGCCATTTACCTGCGACTGGCCAGCGCCGATATCGAAGGCACGGTGGCCCTGATTCTGGTGCTCGTTTTCATCGGGCTGACAGCGCTTTTCATCTCCCGCCGATTGCTCGGAAAGGGTGCCCATGCTTGAGTTGAAATCAGTCACGGTATCCGCCGGCAATTTCCGGCTACAGGACATCGATCTCACCCTTGCAGAGGGTGAATGTCATGCCGTCCTGGGCCCGTCCGGGTCTGGCAAAACGACACTACTGAACACTGTTTTAGGCGTATTGTCTCCTGAGCGAGGCCGCATCCGGCTTGATGGGGTGGATATCACGGATGTGTCAGTCGAACGGCGTGGCCTGGGTTACGTTCCGCAAAATCTTGGACTTTTTCCGCATCTGTCGGTGCGCGACAATCTGGCCTACAGTCCACGCGCGCGGGGTCTGTCCCGGACGCAATTTCAGCCGATGGTGGACACACTCGTCGAAGCGACCGGCATTGGGGCGTTGCTGGATCGGCAGACCACCACCTTGTCAAGCGGCGAGCGTCAACGCGTCGGATTGGTGCGGGCCCTGGCGAGTCAGCCGCGTCTGGTGTTGCTTGATGAACCTTTTACCGCCTTGAACGAGAGCCTTCGCCGCGAACTCTGGTGGCTGATGCGCGAGTTGCGGC
Organism: uncultured bacterium; assembly: GCA_903958395.1. Lineage (GTDB taxonomy): Bacteria > Verrucomicrobiota > Kiritimatiellia > CAIKKV01 > CAITUY01 > JAABPW01. The sequence continues at coordinate 18,051 of CAJBSZ010000297.1, forward strand.
AACAACACGGACTGACCGTGATGATCGTTACGCATGATCTCACGGAAGCGTATTTTCTGGCTGACAACGTCAGCGTGCTGTTGGAAGGGCGGGTGATTCAGCAGGGCGAGAAGGCGGCGGTGTATGGCCGACCTGTCTCCCCCGCCGTGGCGCACTTCCTGGGTGTCGAAACCCTGCAGCCGGGCCGCGTCATGATCGTGAAGGAGGGACTAGCCACCGTTGAGGTGGGCGGGGCACAACTGCTGGCGATTGCGCCACCCGGCGTGCGGGAACATGTATTAGTCAGCATCCGCGGTGAAGACGTGATTCTGCAGCGTGGGGCTGGCGAGATCAGCAGCGCCCGCAACCGGCTACCCGCCCGGGTGGTGTCGGTGCAACCCGGCAGCCCTTTGATGGGCGTGGAACTGGATGCCGGGTTTCCACTCTTTGCATTAGTCACGCGTCCGGCCTACGAGGAAATGAATCTTCGTCCGGGCGATCCGGTGACGGCCATTATCAAGGCGCCATCCGTTCACCTCATCGTTCGAACACCCTGAGAACCCGGTTCCCTGGGCAAGGATTGGGGCCTATTCCCCCTTGCATGGGGGACTCACAATTCGATACCTTGATGATTATGCCTAAACCCAAAGTCAGCGAGGTCACGACCACGGTTGCAACAGAGAAAGACGCCATCACGATGGCTGACGCCATTGTCGGCGCCGGCCTGGCTGCCTGTGTCCAGTTCTGGCCAATCCGCAGCGTCTACCGATGGCGTGGAAAAATTGAATCGGGGCCGGAATTCCGATTGTCCTGCAAGACCCGGGCCACCCGGGTAACGGCACTGATCCAGTTCATCCTCGCCCATCATTCTTACGAGGTTCCGGAAATCATTGCCACCCCCCTCTCTGGCGGGCTGCCTGCTTACCTGAAGTGGATCGAACAGGAAACCCGTCGCTCACGATTGACTTTTTCTCCGCCGACCACTAGAAAAAGGGTTTCGCGCAGTAGTAGAACAGCATGAGCACAAAAAATTTTGAACAATCGGTCGGCCTGGTCGAACCCCGCCTTGTAACGATTCCGCTCCCGCCGGACGGACTCAAGCTCGAAAATGGGGGCAGTCTTGCCGAATTAATGATCGCTTACGAATCCTATGGCGCCTTGAACGCGGCGGGAGACAATACTGTCTTTATCTGCCATGCCCTCACAGGCGATGCCCATGCCGCCGGATATCATTCCCCCACCGATAAATCGCCGGGTTGGTGGGACGACATGATCGGCCCCGGAAAGGGGCTCGACACCAACCGCTTTCACGTGATCTGCGCGAATATCCTCGGCGGGTGCAAAGGGACCACGGGCCCCTCCTCCATCAATCCGGCGACCGGCTTCCCCTACGGTGCGGAGTTTCCCGCCATCACCATCGGGGATATCGTCCACGCGCAATACCTGCTCCTGCGCCACCTCGGGATCGCCAAGTTGCACGCCGTAATAGGCGGCTCATTCGGCGGAATGCTCGTACTGGAATGGAGTATCCGGTATCCGGATGTCCCGGATCACTGTGTGTGCATCGCCTCCGCCGCCTCGCTCTCCGCCCAGGCACTGGCCTTCGATATTGTAGGGCGAGAGGTCATCACCAGCGACCCCGGTTGGGCTGGCGGCAATTACTATGGGACAGGAAAGCTCCCGAAAGACGGTCTGGCCGCCGCCCGCATGATCGGCCACATCACCTACCTGTCGCCCGAAATCATGGCCGCCAAGTTCGGCCGGAAGAAAAAGGAACTGGCCCCCGAGGAACGCTTCAGCACCCGCTTTGAGGTGGAAAGCTATCTCCAGCATCAGGGCGAGAAATTTGTGGAACGGTTCGACTCCAACTCCTACCTCCACATCACACACGCCATGGACAGTTATGACCTGGCGGAAAAGTACGGCGACTTGAAATCCGCTTTCCAGCATGTAAAAGCCCGCTTCCTGGTGGTGGCACTCAGTTCCGACTGGCTTTTCCCGCCTGAGCAGTCCCTGGACATCGCCTCTACCCTTGTCCACATTGGAAAACCCGTCTCCTACTGCCTGCTCAAGGCACCCTATGGACACGACGCCTTTCTCGTGGATATCGAAAACATGTCCCAAATCATCTGCACGTTTCTCGGCGGCTGCGCCAATCCGAAGCCCGCCTCCGTGTCGGTGAAACGCGAGGACTACGACCTGATTGCCAACCTGATCGAGCCCGGGTCACGGGTCCTCGACCTCGGATGCGGTGACGGGGATCTGTTGTCCCTGCTCGCCGCCAATCGGACAACACGCGGGATGGGGGTCGATATCGATCTCCACCATCTGATTGCGGCCATGGGCAAAAAACTGGATGTGTTTCAAGGGGATATCGACGAGAATCTCTCCATGATCCCCGACCAGTCCTATGATTATGTCGTCCTCAGCCAGACCCTGCAGGTCGTCAGGCGGCCTCGCGAAGTCCTCCACGAGATGCTGCGGGTGGCGCGCGAGGGAATCGTCAGCTTCCCCAATTTCGCCAACTGGCATAACCGCCTGATGCTTGGCCTGACCGGTCGCATGCCCAAAACCGAGGAACTGCCCTTTGAATGGTACAACACGCCCAACATTCATCTGGCCACCTGGCGGGATTTCCTGAGCCTGTGCCGCGCAGATAACATCCGGGTAAAACAAATCATTCCCCTGACGGAAAGACCGTTAAGCCGTCTACTGGTGAAGGCCGGGTTCCGGAACCTGGGCGCCGAAAGGATTCTGGTTAATATCGCAAGACCCTGACCTTGCCTGTCCCTACACGGAGCAACCCATGAATAAATCCACACACACCGAAATCAACATCAAGGCGATCGCCGGAACTCTTAATGCCTGCGAAGCTTGTTCCCTTACCGCCAACACGGCCAAGGGATTCCAATTAGCCGGTCGCAAAACAATCTATCAGGTACTGGATGACCTGCTCGCCGTCCTTTTCCCGGGCTGCCACGGCCATGAATCCATGCCGGCGGATCAGATGCAGGAATTTATTGAGTCGCGCCTGGAATCCGTGGCGGCAGTTCTCCGGAAACAAATCGAACATGCCTTCCGGTACCAATGCGTATTCGAAAAGTGCAAGAAATGCGGGGATTGCGGCGAGAAGGCCGCCCATGCCACGTCGGCGCTCATGACCTCACTTCTCGATATCAAAAAAACACTCCAAAAAGATATCATCGCCGCCTACGAAGGGGATCCTGCGGCACGCTCCATCATGGAAGTGGTAATGAGCTACCCCGGCCTCCAGGCCATCATGGTGCACCGCATCGCCCATGTCCTCTACAAGGAACATGTCCCCCTGATTCCCCGAATCATGTCCGAACATGCCCATTCACAAACCGGCATTGATATCCACCCCGGCGCCACCATCGGGCCGGGCTTCTTTATTGACCACGGAACCGGGGTCGTGATCGGCGAAACCAGTACCATCGGAAAACGCGTGAAACTCTACCAGGGCGTCACGCTCGGAGCACTCAGCTTCCCGAAGGACAAGGACGGCAATCCGATCAAGGGGATCAAGCGTCATCCAAATGTGGAGGACGATGTCACCATTTACGCCGGCGCCACCATTCTCGGGGGCGAAACCACCATCGGTGCCGGGTCGGAAATTGGCGGCAACGTCTGGCTCACGCATTCCGTGCCTCCCCACTCAAAAGTCTACAACCTGCAACCCAAACCCCTAATTACCAATAAACATACACCCCCGTCATGAGTGCATCCACCCCCATTCTTTTCAAGGGAGGGCCCCTGGTTTCGGCCTTCCGTCTCAACAGCCTTTCCAAACAATTCGCCGCGGAACTGCCCGGCCTGAAAATCACAGCCCTTGAAGCCCATTCGGTATTCATCGTCGAAACCGCACCGGATTTTTCAGAAGAACTGTGGCCCCGGGTCGCGGCCCTTCTCGACACGGATTGCCGCATTCCGGCCACCCTGCACGACGGCCTTTTCGTGACACCCCGAAAAGGAACCCTTTCCCCCTGGGCATCCAAGGCAACCGACATTTTCCACAACTGCGGACTGGGTTCCATTCCCCGCGTGGAACGGGGCGCCTTGTTCCAGTTCCGGCTGGCTGATGGCACGAGCGCTACCCGCGCACAGCTGCACGCCGCCCTTCACCTGATCCATGACCGGATGACCGAAGGGGTCTACGAGGATTTGTCCGACATTTTTCAGCATATCCCCCCCGCCCCGCTGGTCTCCGTGGATATCCTGAAGGGCGGATTGCCGGCATTGCAACAGGCGAATGTCACACTCGGTCTGGCATTGTCGGATGAGGAAATCCAGTATTTATTCGAGTCCTTCACCCAGCTGAAGCGCAACCCGACGGATGTTGAGCTCGTCATGTTCGGGCAGGTCAACTCCGAACACTGCCGTCATAAGATTTTCAAGGCCGACTGGGTAATCGATGGCAAACCCCAGACGACAAGCCTCTTCGACATGATCCGCAACACCCATCGCCTTCATCCCCAAGGCACGCTACTCGCCTACGAGGATAATTCCTCGGTCATTGAGGGGTTCCCCGGAAACTGGTACGAGGCGCACCCCACCGGATCCAACCACTACGGCAGCCTGCCCGAACAGATCGATATCCTGATGAAGGTTGAAACACACAACCACCCGACTGCCATTTCCCCCTATCCCGGCGCCGCGACCGGGGTTGGGGGCGAAATCCGGGATGAAGGGGCCACCGGCATCGGCGGGCGGCCGAAAGCAGGACTGTCCGCCTTCCTGGTCTCCAACTTGCGCATCCCCGGCTTTATCATGCCCTGGGAAAATGAGTATGCCGAATTTCCAGGCAGGCTGGCCACGCCGCTGGACATCATGATCGATGGCCCGCTCGGCGGCGCACGGTTTGGAAATGAATTTGGGCGACCCCAGTTGACCGGCATTTTCAGGACCTATGAACATTGTCACAACGGCCGTTACCGCGGGTACCACAAGCCTATTATGACCGCCGGCGGACTGGGCAACATCAAGCGGAAGCATGTTCTCAAGAAACCCATCACTCAAGGCGCTTTCATCATCCAGATCGGCGGACCTGCCCTGCGGATCGGCCTGGGCGGCGGAGCGGCCTCCTCCATGGGAAGCGGCAGCAACGCCGAGAATCTGGACTTCAATTCCGTCCAGCGGGACAATGCGGAGATCCAACGGCGCTGTCAGGAAGTTCTCAACGGTTGCATCGCGTTGAATGACGACAATCCCATCCTCAGCATCCACGATATCGGAGCCGGTGGACTATCTAACGGATGCCCGGAACTGGTCTCGGAGACGGGCGGCCGCTTCGACCTTCGAAAAATTCACAACGAGGAGCTTTCCATGAGCCCCATGGAAATCTGGTGCTGCGAGGCCCAGGAACGCTATGTCCTGGCCGTTGCTCCGGAAAATCTCGACCGGTTCATGGCGCTATGCCGCCGGGAACGCTGTCCAGCCGCCGTGATCGGGGAAGCCACCGGCGACAAACGGCTCGTGCTTCATGATTCCCACTTCAAAAACGACCCGATCAGTCTCGACCTCCAGGTCATCCTCGGAAAACCACCCAAAATGCTCCGGTCGGTCACGCGTCGAAACGAAACTCATGCGGAGTTGGACAGTTCGGGCATCGACCTTCAGGAGGCTGTGGAACGAGTGCTGCGCCTGCCCGCCGTGGCTAATAAGACTTTCCTTATTACAATCACAGACCGGTCGGTCACCGGAATGGTGACGCGCGACCAGATGACCGGCCCCTACCAGACGCCTGTCGCAGACGCCGCCGTGACTTGCGCCACATTCGAAGGATTCGAGGGCGAGGCTATGTCCATGGGGGAACGCACCCCCATCGCCTTGCTGAATCCACCGGCGTCTGGAAGAATGGCCGTGGGGGAGGCTCTCACCAACATTGCCGGCGTCATGATCGGCAGCATCGGCGACATCAAGCTTTCAGCCAACTGGATGTGCGCCTGCGGGGAAAAGGGCGAGGATGCCGCGATCTTTGACACTGTGCGGGCCGTGGGAATCGACCTCTGTCCTCAACTGGGAATCTCCATTCCGGTCGGCAAGGATTCCCTGTCCATGCGAACCACCTGGAAGGATTCCAACGGAAAAGCGGAGCACCAGATTTCGCCCCTCAGCCTCATCGTGAGTGCCTTTTCACCCGTCCGGGATGTCCGGAAAACTGTGACCGCTGAACTGAAGCCTGTGCCGGATTCAGTCCTGATCCTGCTCGACCTGGGAAAAGGCCAGAATCGTCTCGGAGCCTCAGCCCTCGCCCAGGTTTACAACCAGGTGGGCGCCACGCCGCCGGATCTCGACACCCCCGCCGACATGGTCAATTTCTTCGGCGCCATGCAGGAGTTGATTTCTGAAAACCTGCTGCTGGCGTATCACGACCGCTCCGATGGCGGCCTGTTCGTCACCCTGGCTGAAATGGCATTCGGAGCCCATTACGGACTGAGGGCACAAATCGATGAATTGGGTGATGATCCGCTCGCCATTCTGTTTGCGGAGGAATTGGGTGCCGTGATCCAGATTTCAGACCGCGACATTCCCCGGGTGAATGAAATCCTGAAACGACACACTATCGGAAATCTGGCCTTTATGCTCGGGAGTCCATCCGAGGACAAGGCCCTCACCTTCGAAATGGGCGACACGATCATTTACCAGGCGAAAGTCTCCGACTTGAAACAGGTCTGGTCCGAACTAACCTGCGAAATGCAGTCACGTCGAGACAACGAGGAGTGTGTCCGCGAAGAGTATGAC
>CAJBSZ010000298.1 GCA_903958395.1 uncultured bacterium
ACAAAGACGCTTCAAGCGCCCTTGTCACACTGAACAACAGTGTTGGCGCCGCCTCGGTGAATGTTTCAACGGGGACGGTTTTCACGGGTACGAACAGTATGACGATCACTTCCACCCGTACGGGAAATGGAATCATCCTCGGTACGATCACGCGGACTCATGCGTTTGTCGCCGGTCTTCCCTATGCGTTCGAAGGGCCGTTTAATACGATCGATTTTGCTTCGGTAGCCGGCGTCACTTCCGTGACGGTGGGGGTGACGGCTGATGCGCCCGCCGACTTCCCCTTCGGCAACTCGGTCAACCGCCACTATGGGGTCAGCCTTTCGCCGACGGGAACCTACAGCGCCACCTTGCGGCTTCATTACCAGGATGCGGAGCTTAATGGAAATAGTGAGACCACCATGACGCTTTGGAGGAATGCCGGTTCATGGGGGGAGTCAGGCAAGACGTCCGACAATTCGACGGACAACTGGGTCGAGCAAAGTGGGCTGTCCGATGTGTCGGGACGCTGGACATTCTCTGACAATGCGAATGTTGCCGCTTGGAATGGTTCGGTTGATTCCACCTGGGAGGCGGTCGGAAATTGGACTGTGATGGATGGAAGTCCAAGTCTTCCACCTTCCACGAACGATACCGTTCAAATTGGAGTGCAGACATTCAGCAATCAGCCGAGGATAACAACGCCCGTTGTCATTAAAAACATGACCTTCGGAAGTGTGAAGGCGGTGGAATTCTCGCTGGATGGCGGTGGCGCCCTGCGGGTTGCTGGCAACATCGGCGGAAACTGGACGACGAATGCCAATCATAACATTTTTGTGAATGATCGGTCGTTGACAGTCGATGGCGATCTGATCCTGGGAGATGGAACCAGTGGCCATGCCATCGGGTTGAATATCGGCGCCGGCGAAGTCACCGTGGCAGGGACCCTCACCCAGCCGGCGGGGGTGGGCATTGCCTTTTCCGGGGCCGGCAAGATGAGCATCGGCGGAGATTATGACTACGGAGGAGGTGCGTTCACGGCCGGCACGGGAACCGTGACTTATAACGGGTCACTTGCCCAGACTGTCGCCGGCGGCATCAACTACAATAAGCTCGTGTTAAGTAAAGCCGGCGGCACGGCGACACTCTCCATCCCGTCAACCGTGGGGGGGGATCTGCTGGTGGCGACGGGCGGAACCTTTCTGGTCAACGCTTCCCTGGTCGTTTCCGGTAAGGTCGAAATTCTTTCCGGGGCGACGATGAACGGGGGTGGCTCCATGATTTCCGTGGGCGGGGACTGGCTCCGCTCCGGGGCCTTCGATCCGAACAGCGGCACGGTGACGCTCAACGGATCGGGAACCCAAACGGTTGCGGCTTCAACGTTTAATATCCTGATCATCAATAAAGCGGGGGGTGCAGCGATAGTGGCCGGAAATCTGATCCTGGGGGGTGATCTCCTTGTATCATCCGGGTCGCTGGATCTTTCAACGAATACGGCCGGACGAAGTGCGGTTGGCGGGACGTTTTCGCTTGGCGCCGGAGCCCTCCTGCGGATTGGTTCAGGCAATGTTTTCCCTTTGAACTTTGCCGTGCAGACACTGTCGGCAGCAAGCACAGTGGAATACTATGGCGGAGTCCAGACTGTTTCGCCGGTTTCTTACGGGAATCTTGTGTTATCCAATGGGGGGAGCAGTCCGAAGACGCTGGCCGGATCGACGACCGTTGCCGGAGACCTTGTTATCAACAGCGGCGCAACGTTTGCAGGATCTTCCTTTCCACTGACGGTTCAGGGAAACTGGACCAACAATGGCACCTTCAATGCGTCATCCGGTTCCGTAACGCTCGGCGGGTCATCAAAGGCGCTCAGCGGGACCAGCCGGTTCAA
>CAJBSZ010000299.1 GCA_903958395.1 uncultured bacterium
CGTCCAGGTCGCGGCGGTCAGTTCCGCCTGGTAGTCCCGGATGTCGCCCCGCGTCACGGCGCGCAGATCGCCCAGGCCCCGCTTCGCCATGAAGGCGAAGAACCGGTTGAGGCGTCCGGCGTAGCTGTTGATGGTGCCGGGGTCGCGCTTGAGGGTGGCGAGATACTCGCGGAAGGCCGCCTTGACCGACGCCGGATCGAGAGCGGCCGCCGGGTCGGCGGCCCGCATTGCACCCGTGCGCGTAGTAACTTCGCCGTCATTTTTCAAAAGGTTTGGCGCAACACCCGCTGTTTCAACCGGTTCACTCATTTTCACGCTCCCGAAAGCCGTCCCAAAGGTTGCCGAAAGGTTACCGCTCTACTCCAAAAGGTCCGCCGAAAACCCCAAAAGGTTGGCTTCCTTCCGGAGTTCCGCCTCCGTCTTCAGTCCCAGGACGAAGCGTTCGCCGTCCTTGCCCTGACCATCCCACACCAGCCGGTATTGATACTGCTGGCCGTTGCGCCCCGCCACCGGCACCAGGTATTCAAGGCCCACCAGTTGGGTCAGGTAGTGGTGGATCTGGTAATCGCTCCACCGCGTGAACTCCCGCAGTTCCCTCCGCGTGAAGAACACACCCGGCGCCGTTTCCCCGCGTACGCGGGCTTTCCCTGCAACAAGATCTTCGATTAACAGAAGAAGCCGCCGCCCCGGCCCGCTGAGCTCGTCCAGGCTGCGCCCCAGGATCTCCACGGCCATCTCGTTGGCCAGCGCGATATCGCCGAGGCCGACCTCGATGTAGTCCACCGGCACCGCGCCGGGTTCATCCCCGGCGGCCGCCAACTGCTTCACCGGCTTTTGCATCTGGCGTAGGAAGGCGATGGTGTCGATCAAGGCCAGGTATTTCGGCTGGTCGCGCCGCATGAGCAACCGCTCGTCGTTGAACGTCAGCAGGTCGGCGAACGGATTGAAGACCGGCAGCGGCCGTAACAGCCGCTGGAAGGCATGGTGTCGCTTAAGCACGTCGGCTCGGTTGAGTTTGCGCCGGAAGCCCGCGAGCGTGTGCGCCTTGCGCTGGGACTCCAGGATGCGCGCCGTCTGCGCCCGCGATTCGTCGATGGTCGTCACCAGGAAGCGGCTGCGTGTCTCGGGATCCACATCGGGCCGCGTCGTGGTCTGGAAGACCGCCGTGGGGCCGTTGACGCGGTTCTCCATCGTCGTGAGCCGCCCCGTCACCGGATCCTTGATGGTGCTCTCGATCACCAGCACCTTCGAGCTGATCAGGTTGCGGATCGCGTAGGCCGCGTCCTCCGCCCCGGCCAGTTCCTCCAGCGCCAGCACCTTGTGTTTCAAGCTGTTCTCGTCCTTGTAGAACAAGGCCCGCTCGGTGAGCGACGTCACCTTGATCAGGTCTTCCGGTGGACAGAACGCGAGCGCCGCGTCCTGCAACGCCGACTTGCCCGCGCCGGAGCCCGACACGATCAGGAACGCCAGCGGGTCATCCATCTTGCGGCTGGTCATGCACAGGTACGCCGCCAGGGCGTTCGCCCGCTCACCGACATAGCCCGCCTTCTCGATGTCCTGGGCAATCGCCTCCAGCAGATCCTTGCGCCGACCGAACCGCTCCGCCTCCTTGCGGTCTTCTTCGGTTAACCGGATGATCTCCCCTTCGCCGGAACTGTCCGGCCTCGCGGCCTTCGCCTCGCAGTGCGTTACGATGCGGTTCAAGTCCAGCGTCATGACCGCCGGTTCCTCGCGGTAGAGTTCCGCCGCGTCGGCGATGAACGCCTTGCGACTGCGGGCGCTGAGCAGGTCCACCGTGTCGATATGGAAGCGCGTCCGGTCCGCCGTCACCGCCTTGACCGTCGCCCGGAGTTTGCGGGGATCGGCTTCGAGTAACCGCACCTCATACGCGCGGGCCTTGACGGCGTCGGATGGCGAGAACTTGACCCGGAAGCCGTCCGGGATCGCCTCGATGTGTTCCACCCCGGCCTTGGCCGCCTCTTCCGTCTGCGGTGCTTCCGCCGCCTTTCCGCCACGGGTGGCGGCTTCCTGCAAGAGTGCATCGAACTCCGCCGCCGTGTGGCGTTGGAAGAACTCGTTCGGATCCTCGCCGTCCGGCAAAGCCACGGTGAACACGTCGAGGCCTTCACCCTTAAGCCGCAACGTCATGCGCGCCGCTGCCTCGCGACCGGCATCATCGCCGTCCATCACCAGGTAGACCGACTCCGTCTGGTTCTCCCGGAAGAGCTGCAGGTGCTCCTCCGTCAGGCCGTTCGTGCCGTAGCAGGCCAGCGCGTTTTTGTAACCCGCCTGCCACAGCGTCGCCGCGTCAAGGATTCCTTCAGTTAACAGAAGAGTCTTATAAGAACGCGCGCCCGCGCGATTCCAGACGCCACGGTGTGGCCCCGGCAGATAGAGATGCCGGATCTTGGAGGCCGCCACCACCTTACGGCCGTAAAGCCCGGCGACGTTGCCCTGGACATCGAGGATGGGGAAGACCACGCAGTCCCGGAAGTGTTCACGGCCCTGGGCATCCAGAAGGCCGACGGCCTTGAGGTCGTCAAGGATCTCGCCTTCCGGCGGGATGGCCTCACGGATCGACTCATTGGCGAAGCCGACCCGGAAGGACTCCAGCAAAGCCGGTTCGGACAAGCCCCGGCCTTTCAGGTAGGCCCGGCCTTCCGGATGAAGGAAGAGCGCCTTGTGGTAAAACTCCGCCGCCCTGTTCAGCAGCGTCTGCTGTTGCGGCGTCCGTGTTGGTGGCATGGACGGCGGCAGCACGGCGCTCGACGCCGGACGGATCAGGCCGCCGGATACACCGGCAAGCCGGCGTATCGCCTCGCCGGTGTTGATGCCCTCGGCGAGCGACACGAAGTCAATGGCGCTACCGCCCTTGCCGCACCCGAAGCACCGCCACAGGTTCCTGGCCGGCGTAATGACGAAGCTGGCGTCCTTGTCCTCGTGGAACGGACAGTTGATTTTCCAGGTGGCGCTGCCGTGTCGCGTTGGCTCGTGTCCCCGCGAACGCACCAGCGCCAACAGGTCGACGGACTCTTTCAACGCCTTCAGGTCTATGCGGCCTGCCCTGGGCTTGGGCGATGGGTCTTTCGTTCGCGGCAATGCGGCGGCGATCATCGGTTTCCTTTCTGCTCGAACCGCCGCCCCGCCGTGTGGTAGCCTTCCCCACGTCATGAGCTTCGGCTCGTGTCGTTTGGCCAGCCGCCTTAAGTCTTCCCGGACCGGCGGTTGGCCGTTTTTCTTTCACACCCTGTCAAGCCGGATTACGACTGAAAGAGCGCTTGCTTTTCTGGACGGCATGATGTACGAATAACGTACATTAACGCAAGCACTTTTTTCGGGAGACACCACCATGAACACAACCCTCGCTTATACTCCGGGCATCATCAGGACCGAGGAGGGTCTTATGCCCAAGAAAAGCACAACGGATATTTCAGGTTTCGGAGCAAGGTTGGTCGAACTGCGCAAGGCGGCGGGATTCACGCAACTGGAACTCGCCCAGGAACTCGGCGTCTCGCGGCGCATGATCGCCTATTACGAAGGCGAGACCGAGCACCCGCCCACCACCATCCTGCCGCGCCTGGCCCAGGCGCTCGGCGTTTCCGCCGATGAACTCCTCAACGGGGGCGGCCGCCGCGAGGCGCCGCCGGTACCGGCCAGCATCCGGCTGCAACGCAAGTTGCAGCAGTTGGAAAAGCTCGGCGCCAAGGAACGCCGCCAGGCCATGCAGATGCTGGACATGTTTATCGAACGCGGCCAACTGAAGAGGCAGGCATGAAGACGATCTATCCAACGGCAGAGAGCGGGGCGCGCAAGACGCGCGTCAGGGAAGTCTATCACGAAGGCGACATCCGGATCATCGAGGGGGATTCCCGCCGGGCGCTCGCACAGATCCCCGACAACACCTTCCAGTGCTGCATCACCAGTCCGCCCTACTGGGGCCTGCGCGACTATGGCATCAACGGCCAGATCGGCGCGGAGAATGACCCCGACGCCTATATCGCCGACCTAGTCGGCGTCTTCCGCGAAGTCCGGCGCACACTCCGCGAAGACGGCACCCTCTGGCTGAACATCGGCGATTCCTACACCAGCGGCGACCGGCGCTGGCGCGCACCGGACAAGAAGAATGCGGGACGGGCCATGAGTTACCGCCCGCCGACCCCCAAGGGCCTCAAGCCAAAAGACCTCATCGGCGTGCCGTGGCGGCTCGCGCTCGCCCTGCAGGCCGACGGCTGGTTCCTGCGATCGGACATCGTCTGGAACAAGCCCAACTGCCAGCCGGAGTCCGTCAAGGATCGCCCGACCCGGGCGCACGAGTATGTCTTCCTGATGAGCAAGGCGGAGTCGTATTTCTACGATTTCGAGGCCATCCGCGAGCCGTCCGCCAACGGCCAGGATCCGAAGAACCGCCGCACGGTCTGGAACATCAACACGAACGGTTTCCACGGCGCGCATTTCGCCGTCTTCCCGCCGGAGCTTGTGCGCATGTGCTTGCTCGCCGGCTCAAAGCCTGGCACTGCGGTGCTTGACCCCTTCTTCGGGTCCGGAACCGTCGGCCTGGTCAGCCGCGAGTATGGCCGTGAGTGCGTGGGGATTGAACTCAACCCGGAGTATGTGAAGATCGCACTGGATCGTCTCGGCAAGGCGGGCCCGGCGCTGCCGCTCTACGCGGTGGCGAACTCCCACTGAGCGTGAACCCGGCATAGATCCTTGCGCAGGTGCCGGATCTGGAGCTTCCGCTCCGAACCGGCATCAAAGTACAGTTCGAACTTCAAGTCCCCGGCGGCATCCTTGACACGGCAATAGCCGGGCCGGGTTTCCTGTTTGGTCTTGCGTTGGATTTCGAGTTTGCCCTCCCCGGCTTCCTGCAACAACGCCTTGGGGATTTCCACCAGTTCGTACCGCCAGCAAGCCGGATCTTTGGCTAGACAGCGTAACATGAAGATTCTCTCATACGCATCCATGTGCCGCAGGAACGTCTCGCGCAACACCTTGAGACCGTCGGCGGTCTTGGGCCATTTCCCTTTGCCCATTTCCATGAACTTCGAGATGTGGATTTCCGTTTCCTTGATGCCTTTGTCCGCCTGGGTCTTGAGTGAGAACGGCACGCCGTCCACGGTAAGATCATGGCCGCGATTGGTTCGCGAGGCGGCCAGCGCCGCCGTCTTGCCGCACAGGGTGAGCGTCTTTTCGAGGGCATACTCGAACCGGTCCTTCGAGAGCGCTTCCTTCGAGAAGCAATGATGAATGCGCAGCACGTCGCCAAAGTCGCGCAACAACCGGGCGTCCACGATGTCGGAGAGCGGATCCCGCTCGATCTTCAGGAAGGGTTTGCGGAACTGCGTCACCACCGTCTCGATCAGGTGGAACTGCTGCTCCGTCAACTCGCGCAAGGCCACCGCCAGCCGGTCCACGCGCGCCAGGATTTCCGTCGTTGTCATGGCCCGGCACTCTAGCGGAACGCCGGGCCGTTCTCAATGAACTTCGCCAGCCCGGTCCGCTTTCTTCTCTGCGGTGAGCCCGCCGAACCGTCTTTCCATCGAAGCCAGATTTCTCTTTAGCCGCCCGGCGACAGTCTGGCCAACCGGGTCGCCAGCCGTCGGCGGCGAACGCCGACTCTTCAAAAAAGCCAATGCTAAAGCGCTTTAGCACCTCGTTCGGCATGTCGCTGCAGCTGGCTGGCAAGGCCCCGGCGCGAAGCTCCCGCAAGGCGGTGTGGGTTGCCGACTCCGGTACTCCGGAGACGGCTACCAGCACCGCCGCCTTGAACAATGGCCCCGGCGCGTGGTGAAGCCGGGGTTCCCGGCGGAGAACGGCGGCCACGCCGGGCGGAGACGGGAAGCACGGCTTGACCGCACGCCGTCCTCGAAGGACCGCCGCCCGATCGGCGGGCCGACCACCGCGCCAGCCCCCTGGATCACAGGCGGTTAAAAGGAAGACGGGAGAGAGTGCATGGCCGGGGGCGTCCGGCGCAAGGGGGACAAGCGGGCGGATGCCCGCGCCACCAAGAGCGCCCGCCGTTCGCCGGGAACAAAACAGCTTTTTATGCGACCCTGCTTTGCGCGGGTCAGGGCGTAGCCCAGCGCAAATCAGGGTGTGAGGCGTACACGCCGAACGAACGCATAAAAAGAGTTTTGTTTCCGGCAGCGAGCCGCCCCAGGCGAGCGTGAGAGCGGGAGGCGTGACGGGCTGCTCCCTGAGCTGTCCACCCCAGCCATTCCCAGGCACATCGTAGGCTCATCCGCTCAGGGGGCAACCGGCGCGACTCCCGCAGGCGGGCGCGTACCAGGCGAACGTGCCCCCGGCACGTGAGCTCTTCCATGGCCGCCGTAGCCTTGGCGAAGGCGGCAGGGACTCAAGCGCTGGAACCGAATACTTGGAGGTTCGAGCGCGTACGGGGTCAGGTTCAAAAACGATGCGCCGCCTTGTCCCTGGTCAGGCAACTAAAAGGATAACAGGCAGTCCCCAGCGGCGCCACCTGTAGCGGAGACGCTGGCGCGGCGGTTGGCCTTTTTCAGCAACCGCCGTGTCAGCGGCGTAGCGTCATTGTTGAGTTAGTAGAAAGTCCGAAGGATCGTAATTACCGGGAGACGTGCGTCTCCCCCACATCAGGAATCAATTGCCGTACCAAAGCCACAGTCCATTGGCGATCTTCTCAGACCCGTACTCGCTGGCTCCTTCTGCGAAACCAAATAAATACCGTTTAGGCAAGGTCCAGAGACAGACAGTAACCTTGTTTGATCCGATAACAATCAACTTAGGATTCAGATCTCGGATTACGCTTGGTATGTTAGTTTGCAATGGGGCGACTGATGGATCGAGAACAACCGTCCCCGGATCAGTGCGCACAGCTAGTGTCGAATCGTCATGCCTGTATCCAGCCTTCTCGGCAATCAAAGTTCTACAGGCTACAAGAAGCGTGCCTGGATCAATTTGATAGATACGCATCCTTTGACGTTCCGCTTGACGCACAAGAATGATCGGAGTGAGGATTAAAAAACCGATAGTCGCGGCAATGACAACAAGAGCAACTTTTCTTGACCCAGTCGATGATGATGTTTTTTGTTTCATGATACGCCTCCTCAACGCCCTAAGCGATCGGATGCCCAATTTACAGGGAGAGCAAGATAAGGAACAAGCAGACTTCCTGCCGTAATTGCAGTGGTATGCACTGGGTGCTCGGCCCATTCCTTGCCCATGCCAATGAAATTATCTCGGATACTCGCGTCTGCTGCTGCAAGTTTATCCTGTCCTCTTTTCGTGGGATCAAGCGAATTAGCCCCTTCAGCAATCACAGCGAGCAATGGAGCAAATGCACCGTAGGTGCTGATTAGGCTCTGTCCAGCCACGCGGTTACCCACAACATCAGCAGGGAGTCGCCCTCCCATGTAGCGATATTGCGTGTTCCTGCGGTTTTCCCCGATATCAATATCACCACGAGCGAGAAAGGTATTAACCACGTAGGGAGGCCAATACGGATTACGCATCAGTAATTCATTGTAGGATGCGGCAAAAGATTCGCCATCTGGACACGTCCCAAAAGGATCCCTGAAGTTCACGGGGTTATTGTTGCAGAAGACATACTGGTTGAGCCCGCCGCTGATGCCAATGGGGTCGTTAGAGAGCCAGCGCCCTGTAACCGGGTCATACCATCGTGCACGGAAATAATAGAGCCCCGTCCTGAAATTGTACTCCCGGCCCTGCCAACAATACCGGTTGCCGACGGCGGAGGCGGTCAACGCGCTGCCGTTGGCAGCATAGACCGTGGTCCTGCCCCAGGCGTCGTAACGGTACGATTCGACGATATTTCCAGTTCCATCGGTCAGAGCCAAGACGGAACCGAGATGATCCTTGAGTGCGTAGTAAGTATTTGTCGTCCCGCCATACGTGGTCATGGAAAGCAGATTGTCAATTCCTGGACCCCAGACATAAGACCGCACCATCGCTCCGGCGGCGTCCAGATCCGCCACCACATGAGGGCCGGCGTAGACATGCCAGTTCGTCACGCCTCCACTTACCGTCAGCACCCGGCGGCCTGTGGCATCATACGAGAACTGTTTCGCCACCACGCCGTTTGTGCTGGCCGCCGTCATCTGGTACTGGCTGTTCCAGGCCAGGTCCAGGCGGCTCGACCCATTAAACACCAGCGCCGTCACGCAACCCGCCGCATCCTGATACGCCGCGCCTTCCGCGCCGAAACTTGCCAGCCGATTGCCCTGGCCCAGCGTATAGGCCGTTGCGATTCCGTCCTCTGTTTTTGAGAGGCGATTGCCGACAAGGTCGTAATTCCATGTGGCGCCATGAACCTGATTGCTCGACGAATCCAGCGTGCTTTCACCGATCAACCGATAAAGGCTGTCGTAGGCGTACGACGTACTTTCACCGGTCTCACGTGTGACATTGGTAATCATTCCAGCCGCATCATACCCATATCCCAGACTCCGGATCACGTTGCTGTCGCTCCCCACCCACTCGATGCCCGTCACCTGGTCCATCACGTCAAAGGCGTATCGTGCCTGCATTCCGTTCGGATAAGCGACCGACTCCACCAGCCCGTTTGAGGGATTGTAAGAATATTGGAATGCCCCGACCGGGCTTTCCTGACTCACCAGCCGTTCCGCCTCATCGTTCCGGTAGGTCACGCTGCCCGCCACCGTAGTCACGTTCGATACCTGCCCGGCGGGATAATAACCGATGTCCATTGCGGCGTTCGGCCCCACACCTACAGCATTCGTCAAACGGCTTGCCCCGTCAAAGGCGAACTCAAGAACGCCCACGCCATTGCTGAGCGTCCGGGGAAGACTATTGGCAAAGTAATTCATACCGAGGCGGTTACCGGGATACGCCACCTCAACCACCCGGCCTGCCGCATCATAATGATTGCTCACCACCGTGCCGTCGAACCGCGTCACCGACTTGACGAAGTCGCCCACACCCCAGGTCGCCGTCATGACCTGTCCTTCAACGTTGGTAACGCAGACCGGCCGGTCATGGATATCCAACTGGTAGGCCTCCACCCCCCGACTCAACGCATCCTTGATCCGAAGCGTGTTGAACTGGTTGTCATAGTCAAAGGTCGTGCCGACCTCCTGATTGGTCGGCCCTTCCAGCACCTGGACAATCCCGGCCAGTTTATGGGTAGGCGCATAGAGATAACGGGTGACCCGGCCCAGGGGATCCACCGCATTTGTCACACCGCCCATCGAATCATAACCGGCATGAACCTGCGTTCCATTGGGATAGGTCACGCTCCGCACTCGGCCCAGTTCATCAGGATCGAGCTGAACCGTCCGCCCGCCGGCCAACGTGACCTGTTGGAGATGGCCCAACGGAGTGAAGGTGCAATCCACCGCAGGTCCGATCTGGGGTATCAGCCGTTTCAGGAAGCCGTTGTCATCGTATTCGAGAGTCATAAAGTGCCCGTTGGCATTGGTCACGGCAGCCAGCAGCCCGTTTGTCGTGTAACCCAGGCGTGTCTCGTTGCTCTGCGTGGCGCCGGCCCATTCCCGGACCAGAATAGGACGACCCTTTTCATATTCCACCTCCTGCAGGTTCCCGGCAGGGTCGGTGATCGAGGTGGGCACCTTATAGGCGGGATCCCAGGTGATATGGGTCACGCTCTGAGTCGCGTCGCTCTTATAACCAAATGCGGTCCGGACCGGAAGGCTCATGGCGTCAAAGTCCACGCGGGACTCAAAAAACTCGGATGGTTCTTCGCCGTAAACCTTGGTGCTGGTGATATTATTGTTCGTATCGTACCCATAGACCGTGCGGCCAAGACCGCCCGGATCGGTTACCTGGGTAAGCGCGCCATTGGTGTAGAAATAGACATAGACCTGATTGGTGTCGCCCCGCTCATAAGTAATGCTGGTGGTGTTGCTGCCATAAGACAGGGTGTGTTTGTAATAGGCAGGCTCCACCGCCAGCCCGATGCAGCGCGACGTGTATTCGTACGGCGCCGTGATATAGTTTGTCCCGTTCGTATCCGCCCCCAAATCGAGCAGACGCTGCTCATAAGAAAAAGCAAACACATCTCCCACCATATTTGTCCTGCGGTTCAGGTAATCCCCCGCATAGTCGTATAATGTCACGGTGTCGCCCTGAGAGGTATGCCGGAAGGCGTTGGTCAGTTGCCCCCAGTTATTATAGGCGAATGACATGACAAGGTTGGTGTCCGCCAAGACGCCACTCAACCGGCCCGCCTGATAAGTCAACTCCAGCGCTGGGCCTTTACTGTGTTCCACCCGCGTCAGCAGTCTGCCGTTATCCGTGGTATTGGTATACTCCAGTGACACCTGGTTCCCCCAGGCATCGGCAATGTTTTGAAGGCTTCCGCCGCCATCAAACTGGTAAACCAGCCCCTCCGAGAGTTTCAGCCGATAGCCCGCCTGAGTCAAACTCAGTCCCCAGGAATTGCCCGGCGGCGCTGTCAATGTCCCGTCAGAAGCCCGTCTAAACTTCACCTCGTCCCCATCCCCCATACAGACCGTGACCCAGGCATTGGTCAGATAGGAGGTGACGGTCCGGGTTGTCTCCACGTTGAATGAAACACCACCTACCGAAGCGGCGAACATGGCGCCATCTTCACTGAATTGGAAAACCCTTCTGTTTTCCGGGGGTGTCGGCACGCTTCGCAAGCCACTGCCGCCCCCGTTCACAACATACGAAACCATATTGGATACTTCCATCACCTGGTAAACTCCCGCCGTATGAGTCAGCGACCACGTGGCCTGTGCCGAGCTTACTCCATAGATCGATCCATCACCTTGCGGCGTGCCATTTTCGGGCATCAGCGAAAACACGACCTTTTCCTGATAAGTCTCAGCGCTTATGACTATCGTGGCCAGATAATTATCGAACTTTGCCGTTGCAAATGGAGTGGAAGCCCTCCTCATAAACCCGATTCCGAAGTCAGCGGGCAATCCGCCATAACCACCGTCCATTATACCTGCCGCTTTTTTGTAGGCTGGGAAAAAGGGATTATTATCGTCACCGTCGATTCCCGGACCCGACCAGTTCCACCAATATCGTTGCCCGGATGGAGATGCCTTCGAATCGGGACGGAAAGTCCCCCCGGTTGGCAGACTGACAATCCCCCCATCCTTGAGTTCAACTTGCGTCCCGGCCGGAAGTGTCCCTGAATTTTCCTTGAATTCCATCTCCGCGCCTTGAAGATTAACGCTCGAAAGGTGGCCATCGGCATACTTGATGGCGGGAACTCCTGCAGGAACAAACCGTGTCGCCCCCTCGCTCCCGGCGACCACATTCAGCACCCCCGGCTGGCCCGCAGTGAATGTCAAACTCGCCTGACCATCCAGCTCCAGTGTTTCACCACTTTGCAATATCACCCTTGTGTTTTGCGGCAGCCCAAGAGGCGCCCCCGCGGGCAGCGATACAGACATGCCCTGACTCAGGAGCAGCGAAGAACCATTGCCATAACGGGGAAGTTGGACAACAGGAGGCTGTCGCACCAAGCTTCCCCCGCCATTCGGCAACGGCATCACATACTCGACTTTCGCCGGAATCAGTTGCGAGAATTCCTTCACTTGCCATTCGTAGGTATGGCGCCACCCCCGGCCAAGAGTTCCCTGCGCATCCTGCACACTGTTGTAGCGGCGTGCAAACACCAACGGGATCCCAGGACAGGGTAAAACGAGATCCGTTTCGCTGAAATAGCAGTTCCCATTCCGGGCATCGACCGGTTCATTGGAACTGTTTTGGGCCTCATGTTCATTGTTGCCGCCAGGAGGAGTTTCCCCGTCACGGTCATCCGAAATATCCTCCACTAAACCACTGGAAAAATAATAAGGACCGGCACTGACAGAACAGGAAGACCCCCCTTCACCCTGATGCACACCAAATCCAGTGAATACGGTTTCACCCAACCCCATTGATTGCACGGAAAATGGGAGCGGCTCGTTTGAGACATAAGCCCCTCCCGCATCGTCGCTGTAGGTGGCAACAGCGCTGGGAGGTGGCACATTTTCCCCGACCCCCGACCAGGATGGCGACAAGGTTACGTTACCCAAAATCAAACCGTACTCAACTCCCGTTGGCGAATTGCAGCCCGCCAAGGACTCACTCATCCCGCCACACCCCAGGATCACCGAGCAAAGGATTCCCGGCCAGCCCAGCACCATCCAATTTTTCATTTGTCTATTCATTATCGGTTGTATCCCCTGGCGATGTTCCACCTGTTGTTAGCCTTTTTTGAGTCCCAGACGGGTTCGTAAATTTTGGACAGCGGCCTCGATGATAGGCTTAAAACGTGGCGTATCTTGAACCGCCGTTTCCTGCAAATAGATCAAATCCGCAAAGTCACCCAACTCCCCTAGCGTGGCGATGGCGGCCATGCGCAACGGAACCGTTGCCCCTACCTGCGCAACAAATCGGGCCGCATCCAGGGCTTCGGAACGCTTCAACATGCCGGAGAGACGTAATGCCGTAATGCGCGTGGCCTCGCAGGCGCGTTGATCATCCGCCAACGCGGCGGCGGTTTGTCCCACCCGCTCGCGATCAATCTCCGGGTACTTGCGAGAAAGGCTTTCCAATCCGATCAAGGCGGTGCCGGAAAGGCTCTTGCCGGACTGTGTCACAGCAGCCCAGCAGGCCGCGCTGACGGCTTCCTGCTCAGCGACCGACCCGGCCGCCCGGGAATTTTCGTAGCACCCGGCGAGATATTGAATGCAATAATCTCGCCAGATATCATCATGTTCGGGATTTCGGCACATGGCCGCCACGCGCGCCCCCAGGCCGGGAACCGGCTGATCCTGCCTCATTAGAACATCAAGAATGTCGTTCTTTAGGGCGCTCAACTCCATGGGCCTCAGCCCCTGCGAGTCACCGAACGGAGTCTCCAGAAAGGTCAGCAACGGGGCGATTTCAGATGCTGGCAGGCGGCGGGTTAGGTTTTTTAGCGAGGAGTGCCGATTGCGAAAGTCCGCAGGAACGCCCGCCAGGCCAAGAAGAATACGCAGGTTGACAGGAAGGACGTTACTCGGCGGCCTGTTGACTGTGCGCAGAGAATGGCCACCCGGGGAGAGTTGTCTGCTGGCATGAGACGGGGGGGCCGGCGCGGGGGCAGGCAATGAAATCCCGGGGCTGTTGGCGGGGGGATGGGAAGTCTTCGGTTGAAACAGATGGATGATCCCCATGGCAATGAGAGCGATGATCGCCAAGGCGGAAATAAGTTTGATAACACGTTTAATCATTGCCTTTTGCTCTGTTATTCTGCGGGCATGAGAATGCCGCCATAGTAGGCTTCGCCAATAAATTCCCCGCCTTGGTAGGCCTTAATGGTATGACAGGTCGATGACGTGACCGAATTGGGATGGATCATCCTGAAGGTGTAGTCTCCCGTCGCGCCCAAATCCTGGACAAGCAGCCAACGATCCATCGTCATGTCGTCAAAC
This sequence comes from uncultured bacterium, assembly GCA_903958395.1. Taxonomy (GTDB): domain Bacteria; phylum Verrucomicrobiota; class Kiritimatiellia; order CAIKKV01; family CAITUY01; genus JAABPW01. Next base: position 13,410 of record CAJBSZ010000299.1, read on the forward strand.
GTGACACCTGCCGCGAAAATATGAATCTGAATGGATACCGTGGGAGGCACCCGCTTAGTCACCATGGTGTTCGCCCAGACTTGGCTGTCTGGATATCGCTCCACAACCCAAACATAGGTGTCCACCGCGCCCTGCACCCAGAAGCCGTCCAAGCGGGTGGACGCCAGAATGGGGCCATTGGGATAGAGCCGCGAAACGAGATAATGATCCTCATTAATCGCAGACATCCGGAGCGTGGCCGTCTGGTTAGTCCAATTGAGCGTCACACTGGGATCAGATTCCAGCGCCACATCCACAGGCATATTGGTGCAGACCCAGTTTCGCGAAGCCCCAATCATGCAGGCGGGCGGTTCGGACGGAAACGCTCCATCCATGACCGTTACCGTGATCGAGTTGGTCTGGCACACCTCAGCGTCATGGATGCCGGTCAGAGTGTACTTCCCACCGTGCGTAAAGACGCAAATCACCGGCTCGTCAACTGTGGTCATGGCGTTCGTAAACCCATCGACAAGCACCTGCACCACGCCATTTGTTTCCCCTTCAGGAAAGGCAGTCAGTTTTAGGGCATCATTTTTCCTGATTGTCATATTCCCGGACGAGAGCAGATTTAACGCCACCCAGGAGACAGTATTGGAGCGCACAACCGAACCACCCTGATAGGAAACCGTGATTGGCGTCGGGCCTGTAGTGGCGAGGGGAACATCCGCATACCAACGCCCCAGAACACCGTTGTTCACCACTCCTGTTATCCCACCCGAGGTGAGCGTCATCATATCAATAAAACGGGCTTTCCCTTCGAGGCAAACCGGCGACACCACACTCCCGGCGGGGGGCGACTCCCAGCCGCTTTGAGCCATTACTGTCGCCTCCACCCAGTCCTTGATGCCGTTACCGTTAGCATCCGGTCCGCCTAGTTGTTGGAGCCTGACATCCTTGATCCTCACGGAAAGTCGGGTATGCACATTCTCCCAGAAGACCTGGACAGTGTGCGGGCCACTCGCGAGCCACGGTGTGAAGCACTCAACGGAGTCGTAGATGCCGTCCGACGCCACCAGGTGTTTCTTGCCCAGGTAACGTCCATCAATATAAAGTTGAACGTCACTCTCCCCGATGGGCACCACGGGACTGCACGAGCTGTTTTTAAAATAATGAGTGGCATTGACCTTGATCCGGTAGACATCCCCTGTCGGGCTATTCAAAACATAATCCACACACCCTCGAAGGCTGGTGGACTCAATTCCGGAGCCCTGTGCCACCCAAGTTCCCGCAGCCTGGTTGGTCTGCACACCCGGGACCACATCCACATCGACAACGGAACCATCAAACTCAGCGGCCAGGGGGTCGGTCAAGGATTCCCAGACTTCCTCACCATCCAATACGCCGTCGCTATCTGTATCCGTAAGATTGGGATTGGTCCCATGCGTGATTTCATCTTTATCGGATAGACCATCCCCGTCTGTGTCCTTGCTCAACGGATTCGTCCCATAAACCCGAACCTCGTCATTGTCCGCAAGGCCATCGCCATCGGAGTCGGCCGCGCTTTCAAGGGTTGCCTGCATCCAATCCTGGAAGCCATTGCCATCCGAGTCGGGGGCATTGACGGCATAGAGGAGGATCTTCTCAAGACCGAGCGTGGCGGCGCGGCCCAGGGCACTGGCGTCATTCAGCCACTGGAGGGTGATGCGGTGCGTGCCCGGGGTCAGCCACGGCGTCCGGACATACCCGGTGCCGCTCAGATCCATATCGGCAAAAATTTCCACCACGCTGTTGGAGATTCCGTCCACCGAGACCATCACCTTGAACTTGTAGTTGTCGGGCGGATCATCATTGATGTTGCGCAGTTGCACCCCGAACCGGTACATCGCCGCATTACTAACGGCAAAGTCGTAGCTGACACGGGCGCTGGCGCCGGGGTTCACCAATACCGGCCCCTGTTCCGACCATGGGCAGGTAATATGCCACTGTTCGCGTTTGGCCGAATCCACCCCATTCTTCTCCTCCACCAGCACGGCATCGGGGACTCCATTGGTGCCACTTGACGCCATCAAGGGATTGGTGCCAAACAACACCACTTCCTCGCCATCGCCCAGCGTATCGCCATCCGTGTCCCGCCTGAGCGGGTCAGTGCCATAGACATCCAGTTCATCCTTGTCCGAGAGGCCATCGCCATCGGTATCCATCCCCGTGGCAAGCAGGGCATCGACTCCATCCTGCCGACTATTTTGATCGGCATCAGGGCCGTCGACCTGCTGGAGGACGATTTGACGAACCTCGAGGACCTTGTTGGTACTCTTGTCGTCCAGCCAGGCCAGGCGGAGAGTATGCGGACCCGGGGTCAGCCATGGCAGGGCGAGCCCTGTCCGGGTTACCGCATTCGACCATGTCACGGCGCGGAGCCAACCGCATGGCAAGTTATCCACGAGGACCTGGAGTCGGAAGACCAGGGCCGTAGTCAGCGTGGACCCATTGTTATCCAACTCCACACACAGCCGGTACATATCCGGCTGGACCACGTTCACAGCGTATTCCAGTCGGGCATTGGTACTGGAGAGCGAAACGACGGCCGTTCCATTGGTGGCCCACTGGCCCGTGCGGCTTGAGGTATCCACCCCATTGAGAGTCACCAGGTCAACCCGATCCGGCGTCTCATCACCGTCCGAATCGACATTCAGGGGATCCGTCTTGAAGATCAGCGCCTCCTCGCCATCATTCAGGCCATCGGCGTCTGAATCCGCCATTAACGGCCAGGTTCCGAACTGGCACTCAAGAAGGTTACTAAGTCCGTCATCATCCGGGTCGGATTGGCTGTCATTCTCCGCCGGATCCGTCCCGCGCGCCACTTCCCAGCCGTCCGCCAGGCCGTCGTTATCGCTATCGACGCACCCCGGCAACAACCGCAGGTGGAATTCCTCAAGGTTGGTCAGGCCGTCGCCATCGGCATCCCCCTGCGCATCCGCGGGATCGGCAGGATCAAGCCCGTTCTGGGTTTCCCAGAGGTCATCCATACCATCGCCATCGCTGTCATGGAGCGGGGTCACGCGCAGGCCTGTGATATAGAACCGCTTGGCGGTGGCGTCATGCACCACCATGGCGCCGGAGGCATCCCAGTTGGTGAGGCCCTCCACCAGGCTGGTATCAATCACAAAGTTGGTGACCGAGGATACGGTGCCCGTGTAGCGCAGGAAGGTTAGACGGCTATCCGGTTCGGTGCAGCCCCCGAACTCCCTGAGCTGGAGCCGACACCGGGCGAGGGTCACATTCCCGCTTACCACCATCACATCGTGGTTGGTGACACCCATTTTCCATTGGTAAACCGAGTTGGACCCGAAGGTGACTGCGGCAGAACTCCAGAGGGTGCCCGCCTGATCGCCGCCCGGCGCCAGGATCGCCCCGTTGGCAAGGTTAAAGCCCTTCACCGTGCCGGAGCCAGCGAGGGTGGCATTGGTGTAGACGGTTGCCAGGGAGGCGATTGAGCCACTTATACGGAGTGTACCGGCATTCACATAGGCATTCCCGGTGAAGGTATTGGTGGCGGTAAGTTCCAGCAAGCCTTTCCCGTATTTCGAGAGCGCGCGGGCGGTGGCATCGCCGTTACTGATAACTCCCGAGACCCGGGCAAAGTCGGTCGAGGCGAAGGGGTTATCATCTACTTGGATGATGCGATTCGCAAAGAGCATCAGCGGGTTGGTCAGCTCAACCAGGCTATCTGCCGTAGCGGAACCCAGGAAAAGCGTCTTGCCACTAAAGCCATCATTGGTCGAGCCGAAGTTGATCGACATGCCACTGTTGAGCGACACGGTGAGCGGGCCACCCTTGGCCGCAAAGCCGCCGTTCCCGCTCCAATAGACGCTGGCGGCGGTGTTGGTGATCGCGCGGCTGAAGGCGCCCTCTGATTCCAGCACCCCGCCATTGAACTGGAGCAGGCTCACACCGGGCAAGCCCTGCCCATCGTTGGCACACAAGGTGCCGGCACTCAGAACGGTGGCGCCGCTATAACTATTCGTGCCAGTCAACTGCAGGACGCCTGAACCGGTCTTGGTCAATTTACGGGGCGTGGCATCGCCATTGGCGATCGGGCCTGACAGGCGGAAGAGGTCGGCCGGGCTGGCGGGGTTATCATTCACCTGCACCGTGCGGTCGCCGCGCAACTCAATGGAATTGGGTAGTTCGGTCATGTCATCCGCCGTGGTTGAACCAAAGACCAGCGTCCTGGCGTTGAACCCGTTGGTCAAGGCTGCCCAGTTGAGCGTCTGACCGCTGGCCAGGGCGAGCGTGAGCGCCCCACCCCGGGCGGCAAATCCGCCGTTGTTGGACCAATACACGCCACCGGCCGCGTTCACCACGGAACGACTGATCGTGCCGAGGGTTTCCATGACGCCACCATTGATCGCCAGCAGGCTTGGGCCGGGGATATTACGCCCATCCTGTGCGCGCAGGAGTCCGCCACTCAAGGTGAAGGTACCGCTGAAAGTGTTTGTGCCTGTGAGTTCAAGGATGCCGGCGCCGGTCTTGTTCAAACCGCGTGCAGTGGCGTCTCCGTTGTCGATGGGGCCGGAAAGCCTCGCTACATCCTGCGTCGAGGCGGTGTTGTCATCCACCTGCACAGTGTAATTCCCTTTGAGGGAAATGGGATTCTGAAGATCGGTCAGGTTATCCGCCACCGTTGAGCCCAGATATAACAGCTTGCCATTGAACCCATTGGTGGAATTCCATTCAATGGCCGCACCGCCGTTGAGCCTTACCGCCAGGGGCCCGCCAAGGGCGGCAAACCCGCCATTACCGGTCCAATAGACCATGCCCGTGGAAGAACCGATGGTGCGCGAGAAAAGCCCGGTGGCACCGAGGATACCGCCGTTGAAACAGAGTTGACTGCCTGACGGCAGGCCGGCTCCATCCTGGGCACGAAGTACGCCCGCATCCAGTTGCGTACGGCCGGAGTAATAGTTGAGCCCGGTTACCAGAACGGAACCACTCCCCGACTTGCGCAGTGACGCGCCAGCGCCTGTGAGCACCGCACTATTGGTCCCCGCAACCATTTCAAAGGCGAAGCGACCGGCGGTCCTGTTGGTGTTGGGCGACTCGATCAAGCCGGTACCGGAAGAAGAAAGCACCCCGTTGGACAAAACCACGGAATACGGGGCAAGTGTTCCGCCTACCTGGATCTCGCCTTTGGACACCTGTAGGACGTTCACCTTTTGACTGTCATTGACCACCAGCAGAACGTTGGACACCAGGCAGGCATCCTCCGTGGCACCCGGATAGTCGGGGGGTGAATTCAACCAGCTGGCCTCAGTCCACGTACCGGTCGCCAGAACGCCGCTCCATGTCAAACGCTTGAGCGCATTGGTGACATTGGCCGGCGGGGTTCCCCGGAGATATTCCTCCATGTTCGACATCCCATCGCCATCCATATCCGCGGCGGCATCGGCCAGGTCAGGCGCAGTCCCGTTGGTGACTTCCCACGCATCCGGGAGGCCGTCCCCATCAGAATCGACACAGTTTGGATTGGTCTTGTAGGTATTGATTTCGGCGCCATCCAGAAGGCCATCTCCATCCGAGTCTGGGTCTTGCGGGTCGGCCCCCTTCTGGAATTCCACGGAATTGGCCAGACCATCGGCATCCCCATCCTGGGCGGCATCGTTGACGAGCGGATTCAATTGATGATCCACCTCCCATTTATCAGGCATGTCATCGCCATCGGTATCAGGGGAGTTATGATTGGTACCCAATTGATATTCCTGCAAATTGGTCAATCCATCACCATCGGAATCCAAATTGGCCTCGATGTCATGTTTCGGATCAAACCCGTTATGGAGTTCCCATCCATCGGGAAGACCATCATTATCGGTATCGGGCGAATTCGGATCCGTGCCATGGAGGCACTCCTCGAGATTTGAGGCTCCATCCTGATCCAGATCCCCGCCATTCACCTGATCCAGATTGCCAAACTGCGCCCGCTCCCAATCATCCGGTAGTGTGTCGCCATCCAAAGACAATCCGGCAGGCACGTTTGTGCTCACGCTGAATTGGTCCAAGCCACCCGACCCACCCTCCATGGCAAACTCGTGGAGTTCGCTTGCGGGGATGCCGAAACCCAGATCCTCAGCCACCTTCATGCCATTGAGACAGATGAGCCAGCGTTGGGCGGCGAAGTCCATGCTGATCGAGAGTCGGACCCAACTCTCCTGTTTGACAGGCGGTACATTCGTGAGTGTCACCCATTTCTGGCCTGCGGGCTTGCGCCCATCCTGAACAACCAGCCTACCTTGGGGATCGAACAGGAAGGCGGCCGCTTGATTGGTCATGTCTTGGGGGATGTCAGCCACCTTTGCCACGGCATGGAAATCCACCCACGAAATCTGGTCGGGCAGTTGGGCGAAAAGACGGCGCACCTGAGAGGTTACATAGCCGGAGTTGTATCGGACAGCCTGTTCGCCCTCCCAGACAACACCGGTCTGCACAAGAGCCGTGTTGATCGGGCTTGCGATCCAGCCATTCTGACCATTGACATCACCCACCTGCACCGTGTCGGTTTCAAACTGCTCCAAAAACGGAAGTCTGGTGAAAGAATTGGAGGAATAAGGATCGAGCCCCAACGCCCGTTCAGCGGCGTCACTCATGCCATCCCCATCGGAGTCTGGATCTGCCATTGTGATATTGATGCTGCCGGTGTTGCCGGTGAGAACCAATGAGACGGGGTTTGTACTGCCGAAAGTCAGGTATTCCCCGCGGGGTTCCCAGTCATCCGCAACCCCATTGTCGTTCACATCCCGATAGGCCCGGGGATGCCAGGTTTTCCGCAGAGGTAAACCGGCCAGCGTATAGATCCCGGGCATTCCGAGGGTCAGGTAATGCGCCGAGACCCAGTCTGCGGCATTGGTCGTCGCCAGCACATGGATCACTCCCGTCTGGACGCCCGCATAAAACACCTGTCCGGTGATGGCGGCACAGGGCACCGAAAGCGCTGAATCAGGGTCGCTCCCCAAAGCCAATTCCTCGGAATCAGCATACCCATCATCATCGCGATCAGACGAAAGCAGGGTGTCGAAAATCGTCATCGCCCCGGCATCACGCCTGAGCCGGATCCCCACCGCGTTGGTATGGAGACTGAAGGGAATGGTAAACGTCCTGCTCGTCACCCCGCCATTTCCAGAAAGCAGGTTATTGAAAAGATTGGAGGTAAAAACAGGTTCGTTCGGTTCATTCGTCCCGGGAAACGCATAAAGATCCAGCATCATCGTTGCATTGCTATGATCCACATAATCCAACTGCATCAGCACGTTGTTTGTAAGGCGGAACCGGTCCACCTCAATGTTCAAGGAGGCTACATTGGTGTCCCCGGCCTCAACAATCCAGGCGGGCATATTGGTGTCCCACGCGCCGCCAATTTTGAACGCCGACACCATCCACTCCGGCCAGGGCGAAAACAGGACATCCTCATTGCTGACACAGGTTGAGTCACCCCATGGGATCAAGGCATCGGTAACGGCATTGCTGGAGGGGTCATCCGCCAAGGATGGCTGCACACCGTGCAACAGGCTCAAAGTGAGGGCACAACAAATCCACATCCATCTTCTCATGGCGACCTTTCGCGTGATTCATAACAGCGAGGCCCCCATTTCCTCACTCCAACTAATTGGTTGTTAGGCTACCTTCCTTCGCTCAACATTATCAAGCCTGTAATAGACAGTCTGGAAATAGTAGCATCGGAACATGCGATTTTGCTGACACGGCCTTATTGCATTTTTGATGGTGAAAAAAGTTGTTTTCTGAATAATTGCAATGCTTATGAATACATCCGGCATAGAAACCATTGCGGCGATTGCCACGGCGCCGGGAGAAGGCGCCGTGTCGATTGTGAGGGTGTCGGGCCCCGGGAGCCTGGCGATTGCCGACCGGCTTTTCAAGGGCAAGGCTCCCCTGCCCTCGTTTCGACCCGGGGGTTCCTTTGTGCATGGACTCCTTGAGGGGCCAGCGGGAGTGACTGATGAGGTCATTCTCCTGATCTATAGGGCGCCACACAGTTATACACGGGAAGATGCCGTTGAAATACAGGGACATGGGGGTTCTGCGGCGGCAAAACGTATTCTCCGGGCGGTTCTGGATGCGGGAGCCCGGTTAGCCGAACCCGGTGAATTCACAAAACGGGCTTTTTTAAGCGGCCGGATTGATCTTGTTCAGGCGGAGGCCGTGCTGGATCTCATCCGGGCCCGGACCGATCGGGCCGCCCAGGCGGCTCTGGAACAACTGAACGGACGTTTAAGCGGGGCTTTCAATGCTCTTTACGATAAAACGCTGGTCGCGTGCGGCGATCTTGAGTCAACACTGGATTTCTCCGAGGATGAACTTCCGGCGACCTTAATGGCTGATGTTGCACTAAAATTGAAGAGCATCAGAGCCGAATTTAAACGACTTCTTGACTCCTGGGACGAAGGTCATGTTCTCAGAGAGGGCGCCAGCGTCGCCATCGCAGGACGGCCTAATGTTGGAAAATCAACCCTTCTGAACGCCCTTCTTGGCAAGGAAAGAGCTATCGTTACCCCACTTGCCGGAACCACGCGCGACACGATTGAGGAACAGATAACCATTGATGGCTATCTAGTCCGAATATGCGACACAGCCGGCCTTCGCGATTCCTCGTGTCTGATCGAGCAGGATGGAATCCGTCGCGCCAGAGAGCTCGTTCTTCAATCAGACTTGATTATTTACGTCGTTGATGGATCCCTTCCCTTCAGCCAAGAAGACAGGGATCACCTTGCAAGGCTTCAAAAACATAAGACAATTATAGTAATCAATAAATCTGATATATCAATAAACGAAACAGTTAAGCCTCTTGCGTCCGACTGGTCAGTCCGATATATCAGTGCCGCTCGGTCAGAGGGATTGGAAGACCTCAAAAAAGGAATCATTGAGCATCTTGGTGTTCGGGAGGGCATCCCCCATCATGCCGTGATATCCGAACGCCATCGCCATCTTCTGATTTCAGCACACAAGGATATCGTCGAAGCCGGGTTGATTCTCTCGCGAGCTGAGGCGGATCCGACCTTGGCTGCCTCGCGACTCAGAATGGCTCTTGAAACACTGGGGACAGTCACCGGCCGGATTTATCACGAGGAACTTCTCAATAACATCTTTAGCCGATTCTGTATTGGGAAGTAATGAATTCCTTTGAAGTCATAGTGATCGGCGCTGGCCATGCTGGGTGCGAAGCGGCGCTGGCAGCCGCCAGGATGGGCGCCAAAACGGCACTGGTAACCCTGGAACGCGCGGCTATAGCCAGGATGTCGTGCAATCCCTCCATCGGCGGGATAGCCAAGTCTCACATTGTTTGCGAGCTGGATGCGCTTGGTGGCGAGATGGGTAAAAACAGCGATTACACGGGAATCCAGTTCCGCACTCTGAACACCAAGAAGGGACCCGCAGTTCAGGCGTTCCGAACCCAGTGTGACAAACACGCCTATTCCGCGCGGATGCAGCGGGTAACCGGAACCGCCCGTCACCTCACGATTCTTGAAGCACTCGTTGAGGGTCTGTGGATTGAAAACGGAAGTTTACGGGGGATTATTCTTTCAGACGGCTCAAAAATCGAGGGCAAAGCGGTTATTTTGACTGCCGGAACCTTTCTGAGAGGGATGATTCATATCGGAAGAACCGCATTCCCAGGAGGAAGGAAGGGTGAACCGGCCGCAAACCAGCTCAGCATCTCCCTTGAAAAACTCGGATTCAGGCTCGGCAGGCTGAAAACCGGCACGCCACCTCGATTACACAGGGATAGTATTGATTGGGGGAAAACAACGGAACAGCCAGGCGAGATCCCACCACCATTCTTTTCCTATGAAATCGGTATGAACCTGTCTGTGTTCCACGTGGAACAGGAGCGAGGGGTCAGGGTTCAGGGTTCAGGGTTCAGGGTTCAGGGGTTAGGGGTTGGGGATCAGGGGTCGGTGGGCAGGGAGGGAAATGCTGGTATTGCTGCTTCTGACTCCTGTATTCTGCCTTCAGCCTCCTCACCGCTGTTCCACGTGGAACAATCCTGCTTGCGGCCTTGGAAACCTGGATCTGACCAACTACCCTGCCATATTACGCATACCACTCCGGAAACGCACCAGATTATCCGCGATAATCTTGATAAAAGCGCCCTGTATGGCGGAGTGATCACGGGAACGGGGGCGCGATATTGTCCGTCAATCGAGGACAAGATCGTCAAATTCGCCGACAAGGATGAGCATCATATCTTTCTGGAGCCTGAAGGAAGAACCACTCCGGAGATCTATCCCAATGGAACCTCAAACAGTCTTCCGGAGAATGTCCAGGTGGCGATGATTCATTCTATCCCCGGCCTGGAGAATGCCTTGTTTACCAATCTGGCCTATGCGATTGAATATGACTATTCTGATCCGACCCAGTTGACCCACACCCTGGAATCCAAACTGGTGGAGCATCTTTATCTCGCGGGACAGATCAATGGCACCACGGGTTATGAGGAGGCCGCGGGGCAGGGGTTTGTCGCCGGGGTCAATGCCGTTCTGAAACTTCGAGGGGAGCCGTCCTTCGTGCTGGGGCGGGGCGACGCCTATATCGGGGTATTGATTGATGATCTTGTGACGAAGGGAACGAATGAACCCTATCGGATGTTTACCTCGCGGGCGGAGCATCGTCTGCTGCTCCGGCAGGATAATGCGCTTTTCAGAATGCTCCCTTTCGCAAAGACCATTGGGATTGTTCCTGAGCGTGATATTCACACTTTTGAGCGACTTCAGTCCGACATTAATCATGAACTTCATCGGCTCCAGACAACCCATCACGAAGGTCAGTCTTTGATGCAACATCTTCGTAGAACGGAGGTTACGTATAGAAACCTTCCGAAGTCGCCAATAACGGACCGATTGGTCACTTCTCAGGTTGAGATTCTGGTTAAGTATGCCGGCTATATTGCCCGGGAGCAGCAACAGATTGAAAAGGCGCGATCCCTGGAGGATCAGCGAATCCCGGATTGGATCGATTACGATCAATTACAGGTCCTCCGTTTCGAGTGCCGCGAAAAGTTGAAACGAATTCGTCCTGAAACCCTGGGGCAGGCATCCCGAATCTCAGGAGTGACCCCGGCCGATCTCTCGATCCTGGCGGTGATGATGAAAAGAGGTCGGTAGCGTCCCACTGGACACAGGTTATTAGGGTTTTCCGGGATCGAGCTGAAGGCGGATCGAGAGAATTTTATCGCGCCCGAACGTCGTCTGTAATTTGGCCAGCAACTCCTTCTGGATCCGATGGAGTTCGCTCAGCCAGGGCGAGCTATCCACGAAAATCGTCAGGTTTTTGTTGGTCAAAATTCCAGGCCGGGTATGGGCGGAAATCACTTTACCCACGGCTGTAGCCCATTGTTCCTCAAGAATTCCCATCTTGCACTGGTCATCCAATTTCACCGCCTTCAGCATGGTGCCGATCAATTTACCGATGGGGATTCCGCCATCGGCCATGGGGCCGGGCTGCTGCCTGGACTGGCGGGGAGATTTATAATAGGCGGCTGACATGAGAAGGGTATAGCGTGAATAAGCCCGCCTTGTCGAGCAGGCAGGCACAAAAAAACGGGCAGGGAAAATCCCTGCCCGCGTAGGCCATGATCAGAGGGTCTTCGTGTTTACTCGCCGAGCTGCCAGCGGACAAAGCGCCGGAGGGTGAGCGTATCGCCCACTTCCTTGCCCTTGGCCTCAAGCAGTTTGGTCACGGAAATATCCGGTTCCTTGACGAAGCCCTGATCCACCAGGCAGACCTGCTCGTAGAACTTGCGGATCTTTCCATCCACAATCTTATCCACGATGTTGGCCGGCTTACCCGTCACCTGCTTGGCGTAGATGTCACGCTCCGCAGTCAGGATATCGGCAGGAATCTCTGCTGAAACCAGGTATTTGGGATTGCACGCCGCAATATGAAGCGTGAGATCCTTCGACAAGGCCTGCACCACCGGACTCGCGGCGGTGTCTCCCTTGCTGAACCCGAGTTCCAGCATGACGCCCAGCTTGCCGTTCAAGTGGATATAGGTGGCCACGAGCCCTGCGCCCTGAACGGTGTAGCGGACATTGCGCTTGGCTACCAGATTTTCGCCGATTTCAGCCACTTTCGCCGCCATTTCGGCCTTGGTGGTTTCGGTGATGGTATTATCGGCCATTCCCAGCGCCTTTTCCGCCATCCCCTTGACGAACTTCTGGAAGTTCTCGTTCTTGGCCACAAAGTCGGTTTCGCTATTGATCTCAATCAACGCCCCGACCTTGCCGTCACCTGCGGCGGAAATCAGACCCTGATTGGCCGCACGGGTCGCCTTTTTGGCGGCAATCGCCACGCCGCGTTCGCGAAGCAGTCGGATCGCCGTATCCTTGTCACCGCCCGCTTCCACCAGGGCACGCTTACATTCCATCATGCCGACATTGGTGGCTTCCCGTAATTCCTGAACCATTGCTGCTGTAATTTCAGCCATAATCAACTCCTCTATGTCTTAGGCTTGGGCCGGGGCTTCGGGAGCGGCTTCTGGGGTCACGGCTTGGGGCGCCTGATGCACGGGTGCACGACGGCGCGGGGCGCGGTCACCACGCGGTTTGCGGGGCCCTGAGGGACGATTTTCGTCGCCCCCGCCACTGCCTTGCTGGGCTTCACGTTTCTTGTTCTCCTCGACGGCAATCTTGGAGTATTCGGAGGCGCCCTTCTGGATCGAGACCGCCAAGGCGTCTGCGATCAGCCGGATCCCGCGAATGGCATCATCATTGCCGGGAATCGGGTAATCAATAGGCTCGGGATCGGTATTGGTATCCACAATGGCAATCACGGGGATGTGGAGGCGATTGGCCTCGGCCACCGCGATCGATTCGCGGTTGATATCGATCACGAACATCGCGCCGGGCTTTTCCGTCATGGTGGCCATACCGGAAAAGTTTTTGCGCAGTCGCTCAAGCTCGTGGCGGAGCACGGCCACTTCCTTTTTGGGCATCTTGTCAAACGAACCATCCTGCTCCATTTTCGTGATCTGGTGCATATACTTGATACGCTTGCGAATGGTCGTGCTATTGGTCAGGGTCCCGCCCAGCCACCGGGTGGTGACATAAGGCTGGCCGCAGGCCGTGGCAATGTCCAGAGTGACCTGCTGCGCCTGTTTCTTGGTCCCGACGAACAGGATCGGGCGGCCACGGGCGGCGGTCTCGTAGACGAACTGCTTGGCTTTCTCAAGCTGCGAGAGGGTCTTCGTGAGATCGATGATGTGAATCCCGTTGCGCTTGTCGAAGACAAACGGCTTCATCTTGGGATTCCAACGCTTGGTCTGGTGACCGAAATGAAGACCTGCGTCGAGCAGATCCTTGACGGTAACATCCGCCGGTACTTGAACAGTATCCATACTTGCCTCCATATTATTAAGTCCCGCTTAAGCAGGACAATCCGCTTTGGCTGCGCCGGAGAGCGCAACACTCGCTTCCGTCCGGACACTTTCCGGACTACAAGGCGGGGAATAATACGGATTTAGGATGAAGAGGCAAGAAATTTCGTTTATAAAATTACGAAATCCGCATCGGCATCAGTACGTAAATAAACGGAACATCGCACTTGATGACGCCGGGGCTCAGTTCATCCGTCAATTCGACATAAATCTCGTCGTTCACCAGGTTCCGCAGGGGTTCCATGATGTATTCCGGATTAAAGGCCACCTGGATTTCCTTGGCATTGTACTTGATGGCCATGGATTCGTGGGCTTCGCCGACATCCGGGGATGACGCGCTGATTTTCAGCTTGTTCTTCCCGAAGGTCAGCTTGATCGAGCTGGATTTCTCGCTGGTCAGAAGTGCGACGCGCTTCAGGGCCGTTAATAGCACTTCGCGATCCACTGCAATCCGCTGCTCGCACTGCGCCGGTATCACCTGGCGGAAGTTCGGATAGATCCCCTCAATCAGCTTGGTCATCAGCATGACATCATCAAATTCAAAACTGGCCTGATTTTTTCCGGCATGGATTTTGACTGAACCCTCATCCTTCAAAATCCGGATCAATTCAACGACAGCCTTGGTGGGCACAATGATTTCACATTCCGCCTCTTTCGGAAATTCCACTTCATTTTCTGTCAGTGCCAGGCGGCGTCCATCCGTGGCGACCAGGGTTAATTTGTTTCCCTTGAAGCTCATCAGGGTGCCATTAAGGATGAACCGCGTCTCATCCGTGGAAGCGGCGTAGAAGGTCTTCTGGAGCATGTCCTTGAGAATTTTCTGATCCAGGGTGAAGCTATGACCCTCTTCACTCTTCGCTACGGTTGGAAATTCATCATCCGGCAGGCCGTTAATCTTGAAAAAAGCGGATCCGCAGGTGATGGAGGCGGCATTTTTCTCATCAATTTCAATTTCAATATTATCCGTGGGAAGTTCCCTGATAATGCTGAGCAACCGTCTGGCGGGAAGTGTTGTGGCCCCGGTTTGCGTGATCTGGGTCTCCACCGCGCAGCGCATGGTCACTTCCATGTCCGTGGTGGTCATCCAGAGTTTGTTTTCTTTGGCTTCCAGTAGAACATTGGAAAGCACGGGAAGGGTGGGTCTGACGTTTACCACACCATGCACCATTTGAAGTCCCGTCATGACAGCATTTTTACTAATGACCAGTTTCATCGATCCTCCTGACACACTATCAACACTTGAAGAATATTATTCTTATTCTATTTATCTAAACACTATCCGTATTATACCCTGTCAACAACGTCAATAACTTCAAAACAACCACGGAAAGCCTGAAAACAGGACTCGGAAAATCCGACCCGCCTGTTCATGACATCCCCCAATACTTTGAAGACAACAGTTGATAACATGCTTCTCCGGACTTACCAACACCATTTCTGCAAGTTATAAACACAGTTGTCAACTTTTCTTCTCCAACACCCGGGACAGGTGCGACACGGTCTGCCTGAGCTCCGAATTCGTTTCCATTTTCTTCTCCACAAGCCGGCACGCGTGAAGAATGGTCGCGTGGGTTTTCCCGAAGGCGTTTCCGATTTCGGGGAGCGACGACGGGGTCAGTGACCGGCAGAGATACATGGCGACCTGCCGGGGCATGGTGATGACCGCCGGGCGGCGCTTGCTGGTCATGTCGACGAGCCTGATGTCGTAATAGTCCGCCACGGTCTTCATGATCTGTTCGAAAGTGAGGTCCTCCTGCTTTTCCTGGTCCAGGGTATCGCGGAGCAGGGTTTCGAGATCCTGGATGGTCAGGGGGCGGTTGATCAGCGACGCGTAGGAGGTCGCCCGGATGAGGGCGCCTTCCAGGCGCCGGATATTGGACCGGATGGTTTTGGCGATGAACAGGATAATTTCATCGGTATGTTTAAACCCGCTCAGCGCCTGCTTGTTCCGCAGGATGGCAATGCGCGTCTCAAGATCCGGCGGCTGAAGCTCGGTAACCAGACCCCATTCAAATCGGGTGACCAGGCGTTGCTCCAGTCCCTGGATTTCACTGGCCGGCTTGTCGCTGGTCAGCACAATCTGTTTGTGGGCGTCGAACAGCGCGTTGAAGGTGTGGAAAAACTCCTCCTGCATCCGCTCTTTGCCCGCCAGAAAATGAATATCATCAATCAGCAGCAGATCCATGCCCCGGTATTTCTTCCGGAACTGAACCAGGGACTTGTTCTGCAGCGCGTCAATATATTCGTTCGTGAAGGTTTCAGAAGAGAGATAGGCAATTCTCGCATTGGAGTTTTTTAGAACATGATGCCCGATCGCCTGCATCAAATGGGTTTTCCCGAGTCCGGAACCCCCGTAGATAAACAGGGGGTTGTAGGCGCGGGCAGGGGACTGAGCCACGGCCAGGGCGGCGGCATGGCCAAAATTATTCGAAGAGCCCACGACGAAATCATCGAATGTAAACCGGGGATTGAAGACGGGATTACCCCCCGTCCGGGGGGCGGCGGGATGACGGCGCGCGGCGGGCTTGATCTCGGCCACCGGTTCCACTTCCTCGGGAAGCGGCGTCGTGCGACGCCCGATCACAAACGTGATGGCATAGGATTCACCGGAGACCGCCGTGACGGCCGACTGGATCAGGGATAGATAATTCTCCTCGAGCCAGGTCTGGTAAAAATTATTGCCCACCATCAACGAGAGCGTTTGATCTTCCAGTGATCCGGGTTCGATGACCTCGATCCACCGCGAAAAAACATCCGGATGCAAAACCTTCCGAAGATGGTCGCATGCCGCCCGCCACACTGTCTGTGCGTTATTTACTGATCCCGACATTCTTCCTCCTGACGGCTATTCCGGATCCGGAACAGCCAGGACGCCTCAAATAAATTGAACACATAAACCCGCCCCACAGGGGCCGGCTTCAATAATAAGCCCGTTTTACGGGCTCGCTCCGAGTCGCTATGACTTATTAACAGGTTGTTAACAGCCCGGCGTTTCTCATCTCTTGAACCCGCTGACGCAGGACAATAGGGAAGAAAAACAAAGCAGGCAAGGGGTTTTATGAGATTTCTTTTGATTTTGTTTTACCCACGACAGGTAGTTATTTTATAGCCCCGCGCCCACAATATGTAGCGTTAATGACCCTTTATCCCTTTAAATCTAAGAGAGGATTTTAGACGGACGGCTTAGCCAGAATGGGGATTCGAAAGGCTAGCACAGTCCTAACCTATTCGTTTTGAAGGGTATGCAGAATGAAAGAAGTGAACAGCCTCCTCCGGACGGGGGCAAACCCCCTTTAAAATGGCAAAAAATCGTCTGACGGAGACGCGAAAATATATATTTGGATGAAATAAATCGGGCAGTTGGTTCGTTTAAGCTGTAACCTTCAACCCTTAATTAAGGAGAGACGAAAATGAAAAGAAGCATGATGGTGACAGGATGTTTGATCGGGCTTGTGACGATGAGCGTGGCCCAGGATAAACCAGCAGAACCAAAAGAGCGACGTATGGCGCGGCATGCCGGGCTGGAGAGGGGCCCGATGGAGGGCGATATGCCGATGATGCAAATGCACAAGGAACTGGATCTATCCAAAGAACAGATGAAGCAAATGAAGAGCCTCTTTTCTGGTTCCACAAACGAGATGATGACATTGCAATCCCGAATGCAGGAAGCGGCCAAGGCACAGGCGGAATTGATGAGCCAGGATATGCCGAATGAGGAGGCCGTTTTGAAAGGGGCGGATGAGATTGCCAAACTCCGCGCCGAGATCGGGCGCATCCGCCTGAAGCAAATGCTGGAGACCCGGAAAATTCTCACCCCGGAACAGCGCGTGAAAATGCGTGAAAAGATGAATGCAAGAATGGAAAAAAACCGCAAAGAAGGCGGCCGGATGAAGCGCCCTGAGCGCGGGCCGGAAGGCGATTCAGAAGGCAAGGCAAAGTAACGGAACGACACTAAAAAAAACGCCCCGGAGTTAAATCCGGGGCGTTTTTTTGTCTTTCGACCGGCTGCTCTGCTTAGCCCTGAAGCGCCGCGTGGGCGGCCGACAGGCGTGCGATCGGCACGCGATACGGGCTGCAGCTCACGTAGTTCAGGCCTGTCTTGAAGCAGAACCGCACCGATTCGGGATCCCCACCCTGTTCGCCGCAGATTCCCACCTTGAGGGCCTTCTTGGTCTGGCGTCCTTTTTCCACCGAGATCTTGATCAGCTGGCCCACGCCATCCTGGTCAATGGTCTGGAAAGGATCCGCCGGAATGATCTTCTGCTCGAGATAATCATTCATGAATCCGCCGATATCGTCACGGCTGAATCCGAAGGTCATCTGGGTCAGGTCATTGGTCCCGAACGAGAAGAAGTCAGCTTCCTGCGCCATCCGGTCCGCGAGCAATGCGGCGCGGGGAATCTCGATCATGGTCCCGAACAGATACGGGATGGAGTCGAGTTTCTTGCGCTGGATCACATCCGCGTAGATGCGGGTGACGATGGCTTTCTGGTGCTTCAGCTCGTTCATGTCGCAGGTGACCGGGATCATGATTTCCGGGTGGCAGTGCTTGCCGCTCTTGATGAGCTCAGCCGCCGCCTCGAAGATCGCCCGGATCTGCATTTCCGTGATTTCCGGGTAGGTGACGCCCAGCCGGACGCCGCGATGGCCCATCATGGGATTGGACTCATGAAGTGCTTCGCCGCGGGCCTGAACCTCTTTCGGGCTGATGCCGAGACTGGCGGCAAGTTCCTTCTGCTTGATCAGGCTCTGCGGCACGAATTCGTGCAGCGGCGGGTCGAGCAGGCGTACGGTCACAGGCAGGCCGTCCATGGCGGCGAGCGTGGCCTTGATGTCGCTCTTCACGAAGCGGAAGAGTTTCTTCAGGACCGCCGTACGCTCTGCCACGGAGGAGCTCAGGATCATCTTTCGGAGCAGGAACAGCGGTTCATCACTGCCTTTGCCGTAGAACATGTGCTCCGTACGGAACAGGCCGATGCCCTCGGCGCCAAAGGCGCGGGCCTTGCGGGCGTCTTCCGCCGTGTCGGCATTAGCACGCACACCCATGGTGCGGAACTTGTCGACCATCTTCATGAACTGCTGGAAACGCGGGTTCTCCGAGGAATCCACCAGAGGCACTTTGCCGTTGTACACATGGCCGCGGGTCCCGTTTAGGGTTACCAGGGCGCCTTCCTTTAAGGTCATGGTGCCAACAACGAGTGTTTTCTTATGGGCATTCACATGCATGCCACCAGCGCCGACGATGCAGCACTTGCCCCAGCCGCGGGCCACGAGCGCCGCATGGCTGGTCATGCCGCCACGGGCCGTCAGGATGCCCTCGGCCGCGCGCATTCCCTCGACATCCTCGGGATTGGTTTCTTCGCGGACCAGAATGACTGTTTTGCCGGCCTTGGCCTGAATGACGGCTTCCTGGGCCGTGAACACGATGTGACCGCAGGCGCCGCCCGGGCCGGCAGGAAGCCCCTTGCAGAGCAACTTGGCCATGATTTCGGCCTTCGGATCCACAATCGGGTGGAGCAGTTCGTCGAGCTGGGCGGGTTTCAGGCGCAGCACGGCGGTTTTCTCGTCGATCAGCTTCTCTGCCAGCATGTCCATGGACATGTTCAGAGCGGCTGTACCGGTGCGCTTGCCACTGCGGCACTGGAGCATATAGAGCGTGCCTTCCTGGATGGTGAACTCGATATCCTGCATGTCCTTGTAATGTTTCTCAAGGGCATTGCGGATCTTGAGCAGCTCCTTGTAGATCGAGGGCATCTGCTCCTCGAGCGACTGCAGGTGCTTGTTCTGGTCGTTCTTGGTGTCGTTGTTCAGGGGGCTGGGGGTCCGGATACCGGCCACCACGTCTTCGCCCTGGGCATTGATCAGCCATTCGCCATAGAACTTGTTATCGCCGGTGGCCGGGTTCCGGGTGAAGGCCACGCCGGTCGCAGAGGTGTTGCCCATGTTGCCGAACACCATGGCCTGGACATTGACAGCGGTACCCCAGATATCCGGAATGGACTCGATGCGGCGGTAGGAGATCGCGCGCTTGCCGTTCCAGCTCTTGAACACCGCGCCAACGCCGCCCCACATCTGGGCCATCGGATCATCCGGGAATGCCTTGCCAAGCGCCTTCTTGACGCGCTCCTTGAACTTCTCGCACAGGATCTTCAGGTCATCGGCCGTCATATCGGTGTCGGACTTGTAACCCTTCCTGGCCTTGAGCTCGTGCATGATGCCTTCCAGCTGCATGCGGATGCCCTTGCCCTCGGCAGGCTCGAGGCCCTCGGACTTTTCCATGACCACGTCGGAATACATCATGATCAGGCGGCGGTAGGAGTCGTATACAAAGCGCTCATTGCCAGTTTTGGCGATCAGGCCGGGGATGGTTTTGGTGCACAGACCTACGTTCAGGACGGTTTCCATCATGCCCGGCATGGAGGTGCGGGCGCCGGACCGGCAGGACACCAGAAGGGGATTCTGGGGATCACCGAACTTCAAGCCCATATCGGCTTCCATCTGGCGAAGCGCGGCATCCACCTGCTCGGTCAGGATTTTCGGAAATCTGGATTTGTTCGCGAAGAAATCGTTGCAACAATCCGTTGAAACGGTGAACCCGGCCGGAACCGGAAGGCCCAGGTGGCACATCTCGGCGAGATTCGCACCCTTGCCGCCCAACAGATTCTTGTCACTCGCGCCGCCCTCGGTTTTGCCGGGGCCGAAACTATACACATACTTCTTGCCACTATTCGATGCCATTGCTCTGTACTCCTGTTTATGTTTTATCGCGCCGTTTCTGCGGCGCGGATTGTCAAACCTGAACCCTCAAATCGGATCATAACGACGCCGGATGGCGGCCCGACGCCACAAAAAAACACGCGCTCGACATAATCCTGCCACGAGGAAAGTCGTGATAGGTGTTCTGTCGACCGCGAGAAATGCGGACTGGACAACCGAACGTGAATCGCTACGATTAACCGGCGCAATATATTGGATGCATAGTAACATCGCAAGGCGTTTCTTGCGGGGAATGAAAAATGAGGAGAATCAGTTGTGAGTAAACCCTTAAGTCTGGCGGCAAACACTATTCGCGGTCTCGCGATGGACGGCGTTCAAAAAGCGAATTCAGGACATCCCGGCATGCCGATGGGAATGGCGGATGTAGCCGCCGTGCTTTTCCTGAAACATCTTAATCATTGCCCTTCGCGCCCGGATTGGGCGAACCGGGACCGGTTTTTGCTTTCAGGCGGACACGGCTCGATGCTGTTGTACAGCATGCTGCATCTGAGCGGGTATGCGTTACCCTTAGAGGAATTGAAGCAGTTCCGCCAGTGGGGCAGCAAAACCCCGGGCCACCCCGAGTACGGCCACACGGTGGGAGTCGAGGCCACCTCGGGCCCGCTGGGGCAGGGGTGCGGCATGGGAACCGGCATGGCCTTGGCCGAGCGCATGATGGCCGCCCGGTTCAATAGCGGAGTCTATACCCCGGTGGATCATCAGACGTATGTGTTCTGCGGCGATGGCGATATGATGGAGGGCATTTCGCATGAGGTGTTCTCGTTCGCTGGTCACCTTGGCTTGAACAAGCTGGTGGTCTTTTATGATAGCAATCACATCACCATCGAGGGCGATACGGATTTGGCCTACAGCGACGATGTGCGCAAGCGCTTCGTCGGGTATAAGTGGAATGTCCTCGAAATTGACGGGCATAATTATGAGGAAATCGACAAGGCAATCCTCACCGCCAAGGCCGAGAAGGATCGCCCGACCCTGATCGTCACTCATACGCACATCGCTCATGGCTCCCCGCATTTGCATGATTCCCACAAGGCTCATGGCGAGCCGCTGGGAGCAGAAGAGGTCAAGGCCACCAAGAAGGCCCTGGGCATGCCGGAAGACCAGGATTTCTATGTTCCGGATGCTGTGCGCGACTTGTTTGCCACGCGTGCCCGGGAAATGGAGTCCAAGGTGTCCGGCTGGGAAGCGGATTTTAAAAAGTATGCTGCCGCCTATCCGGAGCAGGCGAAATTGTGGGATGCCTGCATGAAGCAGGATATGCCGGTCGATTTCGAGAAACAAATGCCGGTCTTTGATAAACCCGAGGCCACGCGCGTGTCTTCCGGAAAAGTGATGCAGAAGATCGCCAAGGCCATGCCCTGGTTCGTGGGCGGTGCGGCGGATCTGGCGCCGAGCACGAAGACGTTCCTGGACGGATTCGCCTCGGTGATGCCGGGCAAGTTCGAGGGACGTAACATCCACTTCGGTATTCGCGAACTGGGTATGTCGGCCATTCTGAACGGAATGCAGCTTCATGGCGGATTCCGCGTGTACGGCTCGACCTTCTTCGTGTTCTCGGATTACTGCCGGCCCACAATCCGGGCGGCGGCGTTGATGAACCTGCCGACGGTATATGTGTTCACCCATGATAGTTTCCACGTGGGCGAAGACGGCCCGACGCATGAACCCATCGAGCAGATCGCCAGCTGGCGCTGTATGCCCAATGTGTCCGTGATCCGGCCTGCCGATCCCACCGAGGCGGCCGCCGCCTGGCTCGCTGCCTTGAAGAACACGACCGGCCCGACGCTGCTCCTGATGACCCGCCAGAATTTGCCAGTGCTTGATCGGACGGTTTATCCGGCCGCCTCAAATCTTGAGAAAGGGGCCTATACGCTGTGGCAGAGCGGGCAGGGCAAGCCTGACCTGATTCTTATCGGGACAGGGTCCGAAGTCAGCCTCGCGCTGGATGCGGCGAAGGAATTGGCCAAGGAAGGTAAAAACGTGCGCGTCGTCAGCATGCCGTCCTGGGATTTGTTCGACAAGCAGAGCCCCGAGTACCGGGCTGAGGTATTGCCGCATGACTGCCAGAAGCGGGTGGCTGTTGAGGCCGGTTGCTCCTTCGGCTGGAGTAAGTATGTGGGCTGCCAGGGCCGGAAACTGACGGTGGATCACTTCGGTGCCTCCGCCCCGGCTAAAACCATCGCCGAGAAATTCGGCTACACCACCGCGAATGTGGTGAAACTCGCGAAGGAAGTGTTGGGTTGACCGGTTTTGATTATTCCTTGACGACAAGTTGTCATTGATTAACAATATTCCTTGATTAAATATTTCAAGGATTGATGAGTGGTTATGATAACGAAGGTAACAGGGAAAAATCAGGTCACCATCCCGGTGACGGTTGCTGAACAGCTTGATATTCATCGCGGGTCGCGCCTGGATTGGCGGGTTTTGGCTGATGGCCATTCGGTAGAGGTGCGGGTTTTGCCGACGCGCGGAGAAGCCGCACGTAAACTTTGGGGTGCAGGAAGTGTAAAGGGACGCCCTGATGCAGAGGCGGTCGCCAGGCTCATCGAGCAGCGCGTCCGTGATGATGATGAGCGCGTGAAGGCCTTAGGGAACTCATGAGCGCCTATCTTCTGGACACCTCAGCAGTGGTTGCGCATTACAGGAAGGAAGTTGGCCATGCCCGTGTGCAGGCCTTGTTTGATGATGACGACGCGGTTCTGTGGATTGCCGCGCCGTCACTTCTCGAGTTAGATGCCTGTCTTTGCGACATCGGCATCGAAGAAGCGGCTCGGCGGAAGACTGTAAATGATTACGCAGGTGAGCTCGTTCATGTCGTGACGGTTGACGAGCGAGTGGCCAGGCGCGCCATGGAGATTCGCGATGCGGCGGTTGGCCGCTTACCGGCTGTGGATGCGTTGATTGCCGCATGCGCGGCGGTTTGTGGTGCCATGCTGGTTCACAGGGATGCGCACTTCGATTCCATTCCCCAGGAAGTATTGCCGAGCCTCAAGCTTTCGGCGCAGGACGACGACATCGCAACCTCTGTGGTCGGCTCCAATCGAGTGAAAGAAGCCAGTGCGACGTACAAGACGGTTCGCGCGAGGCGGAAAGGTTCAACGGGTTCATCCCGTCCTCAGTAGCTATGGCTCGATTCATCATACATGGCGGGAAACGGTTGAGCGGGACCTATACTCCCGGCGGCAATAAAAATGCCGTCCTGCCAATGTTGGCGGCCTGTGTTCTTACGGAGCAGCCGGTTGTGTTGGAGAATGTCCCTTTGATTGAGGATGTTCGTACGATGCTGGATCTGCTGTCCGGCATCGGGGTGGAGATCGAACTGAAGGGCCACACGGTCAGGCTTTGCGCCAAGGGGCTTCGTCGCAGCAAGCTGGATCCGGAACTGTGCCGGAAAGTGCGGGCCTCCATCCTGCTGGCCGGGCCGATGGCGGCGCGGCTGGGGCGGGTAACCTTGTCCCCGCCGGGCGGTGATGTGATTGGTCGACGGCGATTGGACACTCATTTTCTGGGATTACGGGCGCTGGGGATTGATGTGGAGGGCGGAAAAAATTTTGTTTTCCGACGCAAACGTCTCGAGGGTGCTGCGATGGTGCTGGATGAAGCGAGTGTGACCGCCACGGAGAACGTGCTCATGGCGGCCACCCTGGCCAAGGGCGAGACAACGATTTTCAACGCCGCCTGCGAGCCGCATGTTACCGACCTGGCCTTGCTCCTGAATAAAATGGGAGCGCAAATCACGGGGTTGGGGACGAATCGCCTGGTTGTTTGCGGCGTGGAGACGCTGGGCGGGGCGACTCACACGGTGCAGCCGGATTACATCGAGATCGGAAGCTTTGTGGCCGCCGCGGCGGCCACGGGAGGCGAACTGAAGGTGGGCGGCGTGGAAGCCGAGCCGATGCTCATTATCAGTAAGACCTTCCAGAAACTCGGGATCAAACTCCAGATTGACGGGGCGTCGCTGACGCTACCCGCCCGCCAGACGCGGAGGATTGTCAGGGACTTCGGTTCCGCGATTCCCAAGATCGAGGATGGTCCCTGGCCGATGTTTCCCTCGGATCTGATGAGTGTGTTACTGGTGGCGGCGACGCAGGCGAAGGGGCCGGTCCTGTTTTTTGAAAAGATGTTTGAGAGCCGGATGTATTTTGTGGATTACCTCATCGGGATGGGGGCGGGAATTGTCGTGTGCGATCCGCACCGGGTCCTGGTGACGGGCCCGTCCCGCCTGCATGGGATCAGCATGGCCAGTCCGGATATTCGCGCCGGCATGGCGCTTCTCATTGCCGCTCTCTGCGCCAAGGGCGAAAGCGTGATTCACAACGCCCAGACCATTGACCGCGGTTACGAGCGCGTCGAGGAACGCCTCCGTGCCCTCGGGGCCGATATCGTGCGGGAAGAATGACCCTCAGATACGGCGTGTCAATGGGCGGGGAGGGAGTAAATGTCTTCGAGCTTGTATTGGCCGTTCTCTAATCCAAGCACTTTGGTAATGCCTGTGATTTTACGGGAACCATCGCTCAGGCGGGCGGTTTGAACGACAATATTGATGGCGGAGGCGACCTGTTCACGGATGACAGCCAGAGGGATCTCCACGCCGCTCAATAGCGAGCAGGTTTCCAGGCGGGATAAGCTGTCCTTGGCGCTGTTGGCATGGATGGTGGACATGCAGCCATCGTGGCCGGTGTTCATGGCTTGCAGCATGTCAAGGGCCTCGCCGCCCCGGATCTCGCCTACAATAATCCGGTCGGGACGGAGCCGAAGCACAGAGCGGAGCAGATCCCGGATGGTGATCTCGCCTTTGCCGTGTTCGTCAGGCTTTCGGGTTTCAAAACACCCGACATGCGTTTGTTGGAGCTGGAGTTCGCTGGCGTCTTCCAGCACGAGGATGCGCTGGTTTTCGGGGATCAGCGCGCTCAGCACATTCAAGACGGAGGTTTTGCCTGACGAGGTTGCGCCGGAGACAATGATGTTTTTTCCTGATTTCACGATCTCACCGAGTAAAGTGGCTCCTTCAGGGGTAACACTGCCAAAATCGATCAATTGTTGAAGCGTCAATTTTTCGCGGCGGAATTTTCGAATTGCGACCATCGTTCCAGCACGAGAGAGTGGCGGCATGACAGCGTGGAGACGGGAGCCGTCCGGCAAACGGGCGTCCAATTGAGGGTTTTCGGCATTAAAGAATCGGCCGACGCTGCGGGCCACATTCATGACCGCCGCTTCCAGGGCCTGTTCGTTGATAAAATTCGCCGAGGTGAACATCAGTTTCCCTTTACGTTCGATATAAACCTGACGGGGGCCATTGATCAGGATTTCCGACACCTCGTCATCCATCAAATACTCCTGGACCGGCGCGAAAAAGAGATAAAGATAAGACGCCTTTGCCTTGGGCTTGAGTGAAACGGAACCCTCTGTCTTCTGCGTTTTATTGAGCTCGCCTTCACCAGTGGTCGTCATAAGGATCCCTCCTTCGAGGAGCTGAAAAAAAAAACTTGTCATCATCTAACAAGCATTTACTATCACTGACAAGGTTATAAATTCAACACGAAGGGGTAATTCAATATGAAGTTAAAAACGGCGAAGTCGGGGCAGGGGATGACAGAGTACATCATCATCATTGCGGTGATTGCGATCGGTTGTCTTTTGATCGCTGGACTCTTCGGGAAACAGATTAAAGGCGTGTTCTCGCGTGAAGGCGCGGCCCTTTCCGGAAAAGACGATGCGGCTGAGTCGACTGCAGCAGCGGCTTCTCTGAAAGCAGAAGCCCAGAAAACGGACTCTATGAACTCGTTCGATAAGGACGCGGCCAAGGGTCAAGAGTAATTTGGTTTTCCGGGTCGGGATTATCTCAATTCTTAAAGT
Organism: uncultured bacterium; assembly: GCA_903958395.1. Lineage (GTDB taxonomy): Bacteria > Verrucomicrobiota > Kiritimatiellia > CAIKKV01 > CAITUY01 > JAABPW01. The sequence goes on from CAJBSZ010000299.1 coordinate 39,466, forward strand.
CATCATGGCGATTCGCGCGGTGCAATACCCGCGGTTTTGCCGTTTCAGGAAAAAGCTGCTATGAAAAATCGTACTCCTATTATTATTGCTGTAATTATCGGCCTTTTAGCGATCTTTTCCGTTCATTCCTACGTAAAGCGTGTTGAGCAGACAACGCAGAATAAGCTGAAAGGCACGCCGGTAGTGGCGGCGAGAGTGAACATTGCAGCCGGGGTGGAATTGTCCATGGAAATGTTCACGCCGAAAGAGGTTCCCGAGCAGTTTATACCCGCTCAGGCGATCAAGGGGAGTGCCGAGTTAAAGCAGATTCTGGGGCGTAAGTTGCGGGTTGCGGTCAAGGCGGGGCAGATTGTTCTGTGGTCTGACTTGGTGAGCGAGGCCAAGAGCGGCTTGTCGAGCGCCATACCGGCTGGGGAGGGGGCGTTTACCGTTTCAATCGCGAAGGGGATCAAAAGCGGTTTAATCCAGCCTAACGACCATATTGATATTATTGGTTCCTTTGCTGTGCCCAAGCCGGTCCAGTCCATTCCCAACACATCGGCGAGCTGGCGTCAGGGTTCTGATATGGTGAATGTGGTGTTGTTGCAGAATGTGACCGTTCTTGCTTTAGGCGACTCGTTTGGAATTGAGTCTCGAGCCACCGGAGGATCTGGTGGTGGCGACGTGACGGTCTCGTTGACCCTGCAGGAATCGCAGTTGCTGATGTTCGCTTCCGCCCACGGTGAGTTGGGGGCGGTATTGCGTCGGGATGGGGCTCTGGATGTAAAGGTCAGAGCTGACTTACCGCGGATAACCTTTGACGCTATCGATACGATTGTGGGGGATCTGGACGGGAAACGGGCCATGCGGATTATTGAAGTTCAGAAGGGTTCGAAATCAGAGTCAGTGCCGGTATCAAATTCAGGCAAAACACAGGGAGATAAGTAACATGAAAGCATGCAATTCGGTGTTGCTGTGTATGGGACTGAGTGCTGTGTTGGCTTGTTCGGTCCGAGCTGAAGAGGTGACGGTGGTTAAAGGGGCCACCAGCCGCATTCCTGTGGCAGAGGGAATTCGCAGAATTAGCGTTTCTAACCCCTCCGTAGCGGATGCCCGGCCGGATGGAGACGGCCGGACGGTTTTGGTCCAGGGATTAACCGAGGGCTCGACGGACCTTCGTGTTGAGCGACTGCAGGGAACGGACTTGTCGTATAAGGTACATGTCTCAAGTGATCTTCAGGACATGCTGGGGCAGATTAAGGAGCTGCTCTCGGATGTTGACGGGTTGGATGTCAAGGTGGTGGGGAGCAAAATTGTCCTGAAGGGAAACGTCCTGACCAAGTCTGATTATGACAGGGTCATGAAGATCGCCGAAGCCTATGCGGGGGTAATCCTGAACATGGCCAGGTTGGACCGCACGGAGATGAGCAAATATGTTGAGGAGGCCATCATCCGAGATATCGCGTGCGATACCGTGAAAGTCCGTGTTTCGGAGGATACCGCCATTTTGGAAGGCGTGGTTTATAGTGAGGCTGATCTGGCCCGGGCTGGCGAGATGGCCAGATTGCGTGTCCCGGTAGTTAAGAATTTATTGCGCGTACAGGATGTCATGATTGAAACCGATGTTCATTTTGTGCAATTGGACAAGGCCTCTGCCAGCGATATTGGATTTAATGTACTGAAGAACGCCAGTGTCGGCGCAAAATTTGACCTTCAGGGTGGGAGCGGGAAGCCTACGGTCAACAGTTTCAGTGTGAACGCGAGCCTGTCCGCCCGGATCAATGCATTGGTGGGCAACGGCAGTGCCAAAATACTGGCGCAGCCGCATTTAAGCACCAAGAGCGGGGGCGAGGGGACTTTTCATTCTGGCGGGGCGACGTATTTCGCGGTGTCGGGGGTCAATGCCGGCAGTCTGGAGAAAATCGAATACGGGATCATTCTTAAGGTGAAACCCACGTTACAAGGGCGTGACCGGATTATGAATGAGGTGACGATTGAAGTCAGTGTGCCTAGCGCGAAGCCGCAGGGGACCTTCTCGCTGGAGAAGTTCGATACGAAGAGCGTGGCGATGTGCAAGGTTGGCGAAAGCATCATGCTGTCCGGCCTGGTTCAATCGTTGGCGACCCAATTCAAGGAAAAGACGCCGCTTCTTGGTGATATCCCGCTGCTGAGCATGTTCTTCAGCAACAAGCAGAAGTCCACCGAAAGCCGGGAGCTGATTGTCCTGATCTCGCCCAAACCGGTTTTCCCGCAGACCGACAATTCGCCCGCATTCAGCCAGGAACGGGAGCACCTTCTTAAAGAAAAAGCAGCGCCCTGAGGCGGATTATTGAAATCAGGTATACATGGCGGTTGTAGTAATATCGGGTGGGGAGTATAGCGGCGAACAGGTTGAGATTTCCGGGGAACGGGTGCTGTTTGGCCGTTCAACCGAGTGCGATGTTATTCTTCGTGATAAGAATGTGTCGTACAAGCACGCCCAGCTAGTGGTTCGCGGAAAAATCTACTGGCTGCAGGATCTTGGCAGCACGAATGGCACCACGCTGAAGAATAAACGGATTATCCAGAATGTCCTGGCGCCCGGCGATGAGTTTTTCATTGGAAAATACCGCTTTGCTTTTTCCGAAAGCACAAAAGTATTCGAAGAAAAGGCAGAGGCCACCATGGAGGAGTTCCGGCGCCTGCTCCACGGACAACTCATCGCTGAACTCAATCTCAAGAAACTATCGTTGTCCCAGATGGCGGATAGCTCCCTGCGCCAGAGGGCTGGTGAGGTGTTGGACAGGCTGATCCGGGCCTGCGAAAAAGATATTCCAGCAGGCTATGATCGCGGTGAGTTGAAAAAAGCGGTTCTGGATGCCGCGCTTGGACTGGGCCCCCTTGAAGATCTGTTGGCCGATCCGGACGTAACAGAAGTCATGGTCAACGGCCCCCAGAAGATCTACGTCGAGCGGAAGGGTCGTCTTGAAAAATCGACCAAGATGTTTTTGAGTAAGAATGAGATTCTGACAGCCATCGAGCGAATTGTGGGGCCCATTGGACGGAGAATTGACGAGAGCAGCCCTATGGTTGATGCGCGCTTGCAGGACGGGTCCCGCGTCAATGCCATTATTCCGCCACTCGCTCTGGACAGTCCCACCATTACCATCCGGAAGTTCCCCAAGAAACGTATTGTGATTGACGATCTGGTGGGATACCGGAGCCTGACCCAGCCGATGGCGGATTTTCTCCGTGTCGCCGTGCTGGCCGCAAAAAACACGGTGATATCGGGCGGGACAGGATCCGGGAAAACGACACTGCTGAACATCATGGCTGCGTTTATACCGGATGGCGCCCGGATTGTGACGATTGAGGATTCGGCCGAATTGCGCCTGCCGCAGGATCATGTGGTGCGGCTGGAGACACGTCCTCCCAATATCGAGGGGAAGGGTGATGTGACGATTCGGGATCTAGTCAAAAACTCACTCCGCATGCGGCCTAATCGGATTGTGGTGGGGGAATGTCGCGGCGGGGAGGCCCTGGATATGTTGCAGGCCATGAATACCGGGCATGATGGCTCGTTGACGACAGTGCATGCCAATTCGCCGGTCGATGCAGTCCGCCGTCTTGAAAACCTGGTGCTCTACGCAGGGATGGACTTACCGTTGAAGGCGATTCGCGAACTTATTTTTTCGGCAGTAAGCATGATTGTTCAGATCTCCCGGTTTTCTGATGGAACACGCAAGGTGACCTCCATAGCGGAGGTGGCCTCGATGTATGAGGGGGAGATCAGGCTGCAGGAGATCTTCACATTTCGACGCACCGGTATCAGTGATGAGGGTCTGATCGAAGGGGTTTACACCGCCACCGGGGTGATTCCCACGTTTGTTGAGGAATTGCGGCAGGCCGGGTTGGATGTGGATATGGCTATGTTTGTCCCCGCAGCGGAGCAATAGGGCTATGTTAGAATTCATCTTAATTTTGGGCTTTTTGGCGGTGGTGGCCATGTGCTTTGCGGCCTACCGTCCCGTGCAATCCCTCGTGCAGAAATCCGGTTTCCGGCAGAAGGAACAGATTGCCCGCCGCCTGGACGAGATGTTTATTTTCATTTCGGTAGAAGGCCTGCACAAACTGAAGTGGGCCGTTTCTTTTGCGTGCGCTTTAGTCGGGCTGCTCCTGAGCTGGGAGGCGACGCCTCCCGCACCGCTTGTGGTCGCCCTCATGATGGCCCTGCTTGGGTATTTTGTTCCGGAGCTGGTCATCGTGGTGATGCGCATCAGGAGGCGCCGCGAGTTCAGCGAACAACTTGTGGACGGACTGGTGCTGATGGCGAACGGCATGCGTGCGGGATTCACGCTGCAGCAGGCGATCGATATGCTGATTGAGGAAATGCCTGCACCGATATCGCAGGAATTTGAGCTGATCCGACGGGAATACCGGGTGGGGGTTGATCTTGATGTGGCGCTGCAAAATTGTGTCACCCGCACCAAGGACGCCGATCTGGATCTGGCGGTGTCGGCGATTCAGATCACGAGACAACTGGGGGGGAATTTGTCTGAGGTGTTTGAGCGTATTGTGTTCATGGTGCGCGAACGCAAGGTGCTGGGAGGCAAGGCGGATTCGCTTACGGCGCAGGGCCGGCTCCAGGCGCTGATTGTCGGACTCTTGCCGTATGTATTCGGTTTCTTTGTATGGAAGGTCAATCCGGAGTTGATGCAGATAATGTGGACAACCTTTTATGGATTTGTGGCCTTGGTTCTGGTGGTGATCATGGATGTGGTGGGATATATCTGGGTTCGAAAAATAGCAGCGGTAAAGTATTAACCCCATGAATGTGAAATTAAGACAATTCTTTGCATCGGCAGGTGACCTGTCGGTGAAGCGCTTCGGGTCACCGGCGGCCACGTATGTCAGGCATCATGATGCCCTGCTGATCTCGGCGGGGCAGCCGGGCGGATTGCTGGGGGTCGAATTGCTGGGTATCCAGGTGGTCTCGATGATTCTGTTTCCGGTCGTATGGGGCAGCCTGCTGTTTCAGTTCGGACTGTTTGACTTTCTGTTTGAAGGACCGAAGCAGCTCCTCGTTTACCTCGGCCTGATGGCGGGTGGGTTCATTTTTCCCGCCACCAACATCAGTGAGCGCGCCGCACGGCGAAAACAGTCCATTGCCCTTGAACTACCCGACACGCTGGATCTGTTGACGATTTCAGTGGAAGCGGGGTTGGATTTCCTCACGGCCTTGAGGCGGGTGGTTGAGAAGCACCGACCCGGGCCGTTAAAGGATGAACTATCGTTTTTCTTCAATCAGATCGAGCTGGGCCGTCCCCGGCGGGATGCGCTCCGGGAGATGGCCAACCGGGTTAAGCTTCAGGATCTGGGGGCCGTGGTCTCTTCATTAATTCAGGCCGATCGCCTGGGTGCCAGTATCGGTCCTGTATTAAAGGTGCAGTCCGACATGCTCCGGATCCGGCGCGGACAACGCGCTGAAAAGGCGGCCCAGGAGGCCCCGGTAAAAATGCTGGCACCTCTGGTTTTGTGCATCATGCCGGCGGTCTTCCTCATGATTCTCGCGCCTGTTTTTATTCAGATGATCACCAGCTATACCCAATAAAAGAATGATATGAAGCGACAGCTTATCATTTTAACCGGTGCGGATTCAGGGAAAGCGGTCCCTCTGGATACCCCTCTGTTCATAATCGGCAGGTCCAGTTCTGCAAATTTTCGTATCGATGATCCCCGGGTGTCACGCCATCATCTGAAACTCCAGGTTGAAGCGGATCGGGTGCTGGTTGAAGACAAAAGCTCCAGCTGGGCAAACCTGAATGGAAAACGGTTGAAAGGCGTCGCGACCCTATCCTGCGGGGACATCCTGGAAGTGGAAGACACTCAGATCCGGTTCGAGGAGACGGCGGAGGGGCCTATTGCACCGCCGGACGATCCGGGGCCAAGCTCCACGGGGACCCGTGGTACCCAATTTATGGAGCCGATCGATGAGTTGCTGGGTGGCTATGAGGGAGATCCGGAACCAGACGCAACGCGGGGGATCGTCGGAGAGAAGACGCGAATGTTAAATCCGGACGACCTGCCCAAGTGGAAGGCTCCACCCACCTCCCGAAGCCGGTCCCGGAAGACGGTCGTGATTTATAGTCTCGCGGCCTGTGTCTGTGTGATGGCCGTGACTGTCGCCTGTTTTTTCATCATGAAGCAACCCAGCCTTGCCACAGGGGACGCCCTTGATCGTTATACCGACCCTGTGTACGCGCTGAGCGTTTCCTATCCGAGTTCCTGGTCGCGTTTCGCCGCCAGACCGGAGACCCCCTTGATGGTTGGCCTGGGTAAGTTGGATGAGAAGGTTTGGACGCGAATGCGGGTGGACGTGGATCGGGGTATCCAGTACGAGACGACAGGGTTGACCGAAGGCTTCCTTCACTATCAACATTCAGTCAAATCCACTCATGTTTTTCTCGGGTCGAAACCCATGACAGTGAACGAGCTTTCATGTGTATTCTATGGGTTCAAACTCAAAAATGGGCAGGGGAAAGGCCTTTTTCTTTTGAATGGGGGGACCCGTATTGTCGTGGAATGCTTCAGCTCAGCCTCCTGTTATCAGGAACAAGCCGCGTTGTTCTCCAAACTCCTGACGGGGTTTACCCTTTTAGAAATGCAGCAGACTCTGGATTTTCCCCTGCCTGACGACGGCATGCAGAAAATGGCGCTGGGTGACCCGGAAGGGGTTGAGAAAATGATTGATGAGCACAAGCGTACCGGCGATGCCCTGGTTGCCAATCGCAATGTAAAACAGGACAATTTATATCGTGCCATTCAAGAATATAAGCAGGCATTGCAACTATCCATTGCAAGGCCCGAGCGGGCAAAAGGCTATCGGGATGCGGCTATTGGCTTGCGGTCAGCCTTGAATTTATACAATCAGGGTATCCAGCAGCAGCGCTATGAAATCAATCGCGCGATCAAGGAGGGAGATCGAGAGACGGCGTACTGGGCCGCCAGTAAACTCCTGCAAATGCTGCCGGACAAAAAAGATGCGAATTACCAGGAAACCTTCCAGTTGCTGCGGCAACTATCGCCCAAGAAATGAGGCTCTATGACCGCGATGTTGGTAGTGACCAGGGAAAAGAAACAGGTGCAAAAAGCGCCCGTTATTCAAGATGTTTTCATGATCGGGCGATCCTCCCAATGTGACCTGGTTCTGGGCGATGAGGCCATGGCCTCCCGGCAACATGTTGAACTGACCCGGATGGGGGATGTGTATTGGATCCAGGACAAAGGAAGCCGGAATGGCACCTTGTTAAATGGAAGTCCGCTCGAAGAACGCAAAAGGCTTGATGACGGTGATGAAATTGACATCGGGACAACGCGGTTGAAGTTTATCCTGGACCCGGGGCACCCCGACTCTGAAGAGCCATTAAGCGGGGCGACCCGTGTGATGGATTTTTCTAAAAAAGAGAGCAAAGGACTCGGGCAGAAAGTGGTGGCCAAGACGGGACAACAGGACTGGCATGTTCTGTTGAATATCGTAGAGGGGCCCTTTGCGGGTGGGAAAGTAGCCGACTGGGAGTCCCCGCTGATGATTGGACGGGGCCTGGAGAATCATATTGTCCTTCTCGATGATGCGGTATCCATCAGTCATGCCAAAATCACCGGCGATGCCCAACGCCATATTTTAGAAGATCTGGATAGCAGCAATGGCACTTTTGTGGATGGGATCAAGGTTAAGCGGACGACCCTTGAGAATGGCCAGCGGATCAAGATCGGTGTTTCGACGCTTTTTTACAAAAAGACTAATTTGCGAAAGCAGCGCCAATTGCGCAACAGAGTGATTCTGGGCACGGTGATCATGGCGGGGCTACTCGGAGCCGCGAAACTGCTGCAGCCCACGGATGTGGCGGGTAAATATGTGACTGATGCGGAGGGGCTGTACAAGCGGGGTGATTTGACAAAAGCTCTAGAAGGGTATCAGGCTGCGCTGGCAAAAGATGCGAATCGTGCCGAGGCCAAAGCGGGCATTAAAGCGGTGAGGCTGGAACTGGCCGCGAGGGACACTCTGGCCGAAGCGGAAGCCGTGGCCGGGAAAGGGAACTATGATCGGGCCAAAGAGCTATGCTTCCAGGTTAGACGGAATTCACCCAATAACCAGCAGGCCCTGAATCTGGAGGCGGTCATCAAGTCAATTGAGAACGCAAAAGTTGCGGCTTCCTCCAAAAACTGGGGTGATGCCGTCGCGTTATTGGAGAAGGCAAAGGAAACCTTCCCGGAATCCACCCTCGTGAGTCAGCGCCTGGATGTCGCGACGAATGAATCTTTGGCGGAACAGAATTTGGCCAGGGCGAAGAAGTGTCTTGAGCATCAGCAGGTGGATTTGGCGGAAGTGGCCCTGAAAGCCATTCCGGATTCCAGCGTATACTACATCGAAGCGCGAGAGCGCCTGGATAACATCGCAAGTAATCGGAAAGTGGCGGAATACCTAAGCCGCGCGAAGGCGAAGTATCAGAAGGGATTGATTGCTGAGGCCTTGCTTGAGTGTGATAGCGGACTTCAGGCCTCGCCCGCGAATACCTGGATGTTGGACGTGCGTGACCGTATCCGGCGGGTTGAACCGCTGATCGGACCGCTGGCAAACGCCGAGGCCATGGGGACTCCGGATGATGTGGTTATGTTGCGAAGCCAACTGCAGGCGTGCGATAGTCTGCTCCAGGTTGAGGATGACCCCCTGAATGTGTTACGTAAAAGAGCGGGGGAGGCGAAAAAACGGCTTGCGGCCAGACTGACAGAATTGTCCGGTGAAAACTATGTCATGGCGGAGTCTTCTTTGAAAGTCGGCAATCAACGGGAAGCCTTGAGATTATATAAATTAGCCCTCCGGGCTGACACCAATAATGTTAATGCGGCGCAAGCCCTGGAGAAGGTGCAGAAAAAGATGACCGCGGCAGCCCGCTCATCCTATCAAAGAGGAATTGTTCATGAAGAGTTGGGGCAAACAGATCTTGCCCGGCAGGCATTCAGAACGGCCCTTGAGCTGAGTGCGCCGGATGAAGATTATTACATTAGGGCCTCCAACAAATTGAAAGATAATGCGCAGTGAGGAGCCCTTTTTTCAAATTAGTCGTGAAGCCCTCTCTTTATGTGCTGGCGCTCGGTGTTGGGTATGGTCCCGCGAGCCCATTGGGCGCGGCCCCCCGTATCGTGATTGAAAATCCCGTCTGGAATTTTGGATGTGTCACGAATGTCAACCATGTGAAGCATGACTTTGTTGTGCGAAATGCCGGGGATGTCAAACTGGAAATCAATCGCGTCGTGACGAGTTGCGACTCCTGCCTGAAGGTTTACCTCGATGAGTCGGTGATCGCACCGGGTGCGCGCACGACCGCTCATTGTGTTCTGGATACACGTCAGCTCAGTGGCGATATCCTGCGTCATGTCATGCTAGAATCCAACGATCCCGTGTGTTCGGCCGGGGCCATTGAACTGCGGGCCTCCATCGCGCAGGTGTATGCGGTATCGCCTTTGGAGCTGACCCTTGGGGGAGGCGTGAATCAATGGAAAAGCTCAGCGGCGATCATCCCTCTCGTCCCCCTGCGCGAGCCCCTTTCTGAAGTGGACTGTGACACTGCGAATATCTGCGTCGATGTGGTTGAGGGACCCCAAGGCCGGTTTCATGTTGTGGCGCAGGCGTCAAAAAACATGCCCCGGGGCCGTTCCGTATTCGAAGTGGTTGTACGCAGTCAAAATTCGAACGATCCTCCCTGTCGTATTGTGGGGAGGCTTGATTTCCCCCAGGACTATGAGGTGATTCCTGCCCAATTATCCTTTGAGGCGAAGGATGAGTTTCAGACCCGTACTGTGTGGCTGAGACAGCATGGAGAAGTGGCGATGGTGCTGGTGGATGCCGTGCCTTCATCGGGCGAATTCCACTGTGTAATTGATCCCGACCCTGCTTCCGCAAACTGCCGTATCTATGTCGATGCCAAAAATCTCGCGGCTGCGAAGGGACAAACCCGACGCGTTACGCTCAAGGGTGTGACACCGCAAAACCAGGAAGTGAACGTGCCCGTGGAGATTACCATCAATTGAAAACAGGGCAGAAACAACCGGACGACAGGCGCGGACAGGCCATGACTGAATATGTGGTGTTGCTGGGAATTACACTGCCCCTGATATTCTGGCTGTTTCATCCGGATAACCAGTTGTATACCGCACTCCGGGATCAATATAACCTCATAACCGTGCTTTTGTTATATCCAGGGCCATGAACGTGTCTGGCCCCTTGCTATGATGACGCTTGCGACATTTGAAAATAAAGCGGCCCTGGTGGTGTTGGCCTTGCTGCTGACGTTTGCCGTTTACAGTGAAATAAAGCACAGCCGGATACCGAATTGGCTGACACTGTCCGGCATGGGGGCCGGACTGGTGTTGGGCTATCTGCAGGGAATGCCAGCGTTCTGGTTGAGTTTAGGCGGCTTGTTGATCGGCTTTGGATTTCTGTTTCTGTTCTACATTTTCGGGGGGGTGGGCGGTGGGGATGTAAAACTCATGGGGGCGGCTGGAGCCCTGATGGGGGCGAAGTTGATTCAGCCGGCGTTGTTTTATACCGCGCTGGTGGGGGTGTGTCTGGCGTTCATGATGGTGATTTGGCGGAAGGATTGGTGGGCGCGGGTAGGGGGGGGGCTCCGGCGGTTGGCCTTCTGGCGGCAGGAGGCAAGCGGTCAGCCGGTTATAATGGAACCGGTCATGGTTCCTTATGGTTTGGCGATTGCGATCGGGTGTGAAATGGCCATGTTCCTGTGTGGCGTGAATTGAAAAGGTATTGTTCAAGGTGAATTTGCGAAAAAACGGCCCCGGGATTGTGAAAGACGATCGCGCTCAGTCGTTAACTGAGTTTGCGGTGGTCATTCCGATCGTGCTGTTGCTGTTTTTTGCCATGCTTCAATATGTCGCCATCGTGCAGGCCTATCAGGTGGGAAACTATGCCGCGTATGTGGCCGCGCGATCCTATGCCGTGCATGCCGCCTTGAGTATCCATGAAACCGGTGATGATGCCCGCGCGAAAGACTTTGCCACCAGCGCCGCCGCGATGGCGCTGGCCCCGATCGCCCGACTCATGCCGGGCGAGTTCACCGCCCTGGGTTATGATCCCACGGAGTTCGAGCTTACGGGGTCCCATGTGGAGAAACTGATTAAGGGCTACCTGGTGGCCAAGAATTTAAGATTAAACTCCAGCCTTCTGGGGGGCGGCATTTCCATTCAGACGAGCGGCAGTCCCAAGCAGGTGGATGTTGAAATCAACTATCCCCAGCCCATCTACGTTCCGGGTCTGGTGGAGCTCTGGAACCTCGTTGGGGGCAGAAAGATTTTCACGGGCCTTGAGAACATGCGCGAGGGACTTGAGGGAATGCCGAAGACCTATGGCGAGTACCAAATGCTAAGAGAACAGGGACAGTCACTGGTCGGGTTTGATATCCCGGATGTACTCGATGAGTATCTCAGCATGTGTCCGCATGTGAACATCCGCAGTAAATGCTCGATCGGGTATGCGGAGTGGGGTGCGGTTGAAACTTTTCGTCCACGGTTGCCAAACACGGTGGATGCCGAAGAAGTAACCGATCCCGCGCTGGAAGAACAAGCCAAAGAAATGGATCAATTGAGGAAAGATCTGGAGGAAGCCGAGAAGCGGGCGGACAAGGAATGCGGGGACTATAAAAACGCCAAGAGTGCCAGGATTGCCGCTCAGACAAAGGTGGATCAGACTGAGCCTGGTACACCGGAACACGCCGCCGCAGTGAGCGAGTTGCAGAATGCCCAGGCGCTGGAGGCGCAAAAGCACGCTTCCTGCGAGAGTGCAACAACCGACGTCCGCACGAAAACGGACCAGTTAAATGAATTGATGAAATAATGAAAATCATAGCCAGAATACTGAATCTTCGGAAGGACGCCTCTGGAAGTGCTTTATTGCTGTCTGGAACGATGATGTTTCTGATCGTCATGGCAGTGGTGTTGAATGGGGATATGAATAAGGCGGTCTATGACCGTATCGTGGCGCAGAATGCCGTGGATGCCGCCGCGGAGGCAGCGGCGCTCTGGGAGGCGCGTGGGTGTAATGTCATACAGCACCTGAACAATATTCATTATGAAGGAAACAAGATACTTTTCGTAGCGGAATCCGCTGCGCTGGTAGGATGTGGGTCTGCGATATTTGCCGTGCCTGCGGTCCATGCGGCCAAAGCCTATCCCATCCTCTATCCTGCTGCAGTTATTGCTGCTTTGGTTTCATGCGGGGCCTGTGGACTTGCACCAATTATTGACGAGGGTCAGGAGTATTTTGCGAGCGCGATAAATGGGTTTCAGGAAGTGGCAAGAACGGCATTCCCCATTTTGGCGGTGGGATATGCAAACCAGATCGCGCAGGCCAGCGGGGGGGATAATCTGCTTGAGGTCATTCCCCAGTATGTGGGCAGCCTGATGGATGCGGGGGGGGTGAATTGGGGGGGGACGGAGGATGTATTATCCGGAATAGAGGGGCTGCCCGCGCCGCTAAATTCCCTGACGATAGCCGCTATTCCCTGGACAATCATTGGGGATGATACTTTTTTTACGATGGGGATTGTGACCAATGCTGGATCGGAACTGCCCTGGAAGACGCCAGAGTGGTGGAACGACATGGCCTCAACAATCTATCCAGTGGCAAAAACGGAGTGTTCGTCGGCATGGGAATACGGCTCAGCGTTTTCATGGATGAAGGATTCGCCAGATGATTGGGGCTGGGCGGACAACTATTATCAGGGAAATCCGGGATATATGACCTGGGTTGCGGGAAAGAAAAATCAGGAGGAAGTGGCCGGGCTCGGCAACATGCGGTGGCTGAAAGCGAAGGAGGGGGCCACCTTTGTGGATACCAACATGATGTATAGCGGTGAGGTTGTTAATCCGGACAAATTGCGTGTGCCGGCCTTTATTGCCCTGGCCAGCAGTCAGGTCGAAGGGACGCCAGTGATCTCGTATACCGACGAGGTTAATTCCAAAGGCACCCTCATCCCGGTATACCTGCCCTTTAACTATAAAAAACCCACGCGGGGTGATGAGTTGAGTCCGATAGGGATATATCACTAAGGCTTTTTGGAAATGAATCATCTGCCTCTAATACGGGAGGGACGACCTCGGCGTCGTCCGCACCTCCGCTTTTCAAGGAATGCCTCCGGGCAAGCGCTGGTGGAAGCCTGCATTGGGCTGGCTTTGATGGCGTTAACCTGGGTGCTGATCAGTCATGTGAGTTACATGCGGATCAATCATGTGCGAACCGTCATGGCGGCACGCCACGCAGCCTGGATGATGGGACATAATGCAGAGGCCGGGGGCGCGGCGGAAAGTTTCTTTTTCGGCAGGGATGTCAGTTATGCGCAAGTTGCGGCGCCTGAGGCCTTGAATTTAAGCGCAATCGGTGAAGGCTGGAGCGGGGCTGCGGCGACTGCCCAGCGTGCGACAGTGTCGTTTGGAATCACTATGGAGAAATTCGACGAGCCCGATGTCTATCCGTTCGGGCTGATGAAGGCCCGGATACCCTTCATGCCCTCCATTGTTCTGACGAACTATTTATCAGTGAAGTCATCCGCGGCCTGGCCGGCGGATGTTGACAATACCTGGACGGATCGGGGCGAAGCGCTCAAAGGAGTATTGTCGGAAATCGCGAATTCTGTTGGGGGGATACTCAAGTGGATCGGAAGCCTTCTCTCCTGATGAATTTCAGAAACGTCATGGGGATGGTGGGCCGTATTGTGCTCTCGGGTCTGGTCGTCTGGCTTTTGGCCGCATGTTTGAATATCTTTTTAAAGAGCTCATTCCACCGAGGGGATGGGGGGGCTGACCCGGTTGTACAAAGGGAGAAAGTATCAGCCAGGGGACGCGCCGTATCGCGGGGCTCGACTTCACTGTGGCCGCATTTCCCGGCGTCATCCCCCGTGCGACGGAAAGAGTTGGTTGTCAACGGGATCGATTATATTACCGAAAGCTGGGAAACCTGTGCGCCCCGGGAGACGGTATTGGACTACTATAAAAGCCAGATGGCTGCGCGCAGGTGGCGGGATGTTACCGAAGAAAGTTATAATTTAAAACCTGAGGTACATCGTGAAAAATCCGGGGACGCGGGTTTGCAAGATCAGCAATTTCTGGATGTTTACCGCAAGGTCATGGGTTCCTGTCTGGCGTTGAATCGCGGAGCCTGGTCCGTTCATGTGGCGACGGAGGAAAGCCAAGCCAAGGCCGGCTGGATTATGGTCACAATCTGTGGTGCGGCGATCCCCTCCATCAATGATTTTGCCGACCCCTGGTTGTCCGCTCCTGATGTCGGAGGTGCCGCGAAACCTCGCGATATGGATTTTGTGGAACGTAGTGGTGACCAGCGTTACCAGACTAAAATCACCTATCAGCAACAGGCCCCCGTCAGTGCGTTCAGGGAAGCGCTGGCCAATCTGCAAAGAGGGAATTGGCGTCCGATGTTCGCTTCATCCATGAGGCCAGGCCAGGCTGGCCATTCAGCGTTACTGGTCAAGGGCGACCAATACGGGTCCCTGGCAGTTACCCCGTCACGCAATGGACGGGGAGCCTCGGTGGCCTGGACGGAAGTGAGTCCTGAGAAATGAGACTGAAACAGCATCAGAACAAGGTGACACAGAACACGGAGAACTAAGTGCCATTCTAGCCTGGGAGGAAAACCATCACGCTTAGTCATCATCAGGAACTGGAACGGCGCATTCTTCATGGATTGATCTGTGAATGGAAGAATGCCGTGGCTTTTCTATCATCCGCGCTTAGATCCCGATTGACGCTTCCGGGCTTCGAATTGCGTGACTTCGACAGGCGGTGGGCCGAATGGAATCGCGAACGGCGGGTCATGGCCTTCAGTCGCAAGTTGGTGATGAACTACCCCTGGATGACTGTCCGGGAAGTGTTGCTCCACGAGCTGGCCCACCAGGTGACGGATGAGCTTCTGGGCGGAACCGACCAGCCACACGGCGTCCGGTTTCAGGAGGCATGCCGTTTGCTGAACGCGGACCCCCGTGCGGCGGGCGACTACCCCTCGCTTTATGAAATGGGCCATACCGGCGGACTCGATGAAAACGACCGGATCCTGCTTCGCGTGAAGAAGCTGCTGGCCCTCTCTGCGAGTTCGAACCGGCACGAGGCTGAGCTGGCCATGACAAAAGTCCATGAGACGATTGCCCGCTATCATATTGACCTGCTTTCTGGCACAGGGGCTCGGCAGTACAGCAGTCTGTGCCTTGGCGCGCCGCAGTTGCGTCAGTCGGCGCACGACTATGCGTTGAGCCGGTTGCTGCAGGATTTCTATTTCGTTGAAGCGGTGTGGATTGGTGCCTATGTGGTCGACAAGGAGCAGATGGGCCGTATTTTGGAAATCAGTGGGACCACCGAAAACGTCAAGATGGCCGGCTACGTGTATGATTTTCTCAAGCGGGTGATCAAGGACCAGTGGCAGGTTTTCCGGAAGGGGCGTTCGCTCACCTCCGGGCGCCAGGTGGATTTTGCGTTGGGCCTCTTGAGCGGCTTCTCGGAGAAGTTGAAGACCCGGGATCGAGAGATCGAGACGGAGAGTCCGGCGACCTACGCATTGATGAAGCGGGATGATGTTCAGCTCGCGGCCTATATGAAGGTGCGACATCCCCGGCTCCGCAAGACATCAGGCTCCGGCCGCCGGATCGACGAGACGGTTCACCGTGCCGGTCAGGCAGTGGGCCGAAACACCATTCTTTCCAAGCCCATTGAGAACGGAACCATCCGCCGCTGGTTCCTTCTGGGCGGAGGGATCTGATGAATTCGGCCAAATCTTATCTTTCTGTACCTCTGACCCGATTCTGCCTGATAAACTCGTTAATCAAGCGAAAAATGGAGAGAATTGTGTGAATAAAGTGCCCTTTTTGAACGTGAAATCGCTTGCAAAAGCTGGCCTTGAATCGTGGCCCCAGCTCGTTTCAGTTCTTTCCGATGCCCAGGCAGTAGAATCGAAACAGGCGTGGCGGAGCGAATTGGAGCCGGGCTTCCGCCCGATGCGTGTGAAGACGGGGTGGACACGCGACGCCTTGTATATCCATGCCGAGATTGAGGATGTGGACATCTTTAATCCCGAGAAACAGTTCAATGCCCTATCGTTCACGAAAGGCGATGTGTTCGAAATGTTCCTGCGTCCCTGTGATCAGGACGCCTATTTCGAATTCCATGTAACCCCGGAGAATCAGAAGCTCCAGTTGAGATTTCCCTCAGCAGCCGCATTGGCGGTGCCTCGTGCCAAGCCAGGACTTCCGCCGGAATGGTTTATCAGCCATCGTGTTATTGAGAGCCGGGTTCGCGTTAACGCCGCCACTCAACGATGGGAAGTGGCAGCAGAGATCCCGTTCGACCTGGTGTGTGAAACGTCGCAGCCCCGAAGCGACACGCGGTGGTTGTTTTCATTCAGCCGGTACGACTATACACGCGGGCAGGAACATCCGGTCTTGTCGTCCACCTCGCCTCATAAAGTGCTGAGCTTTCACAGGCAAGAGGAGTGGGGCGAGTTGCGGTTTCTGTGAAACCTACAAGGAAACCACTGGCAAGCTGTAAGATGACTGCAGGATAATAATCAGAACAGTCTGACTCAGACAATGAAGACAAAGATGATAAAAGCGATGGGCCGAGTTTTGGGCGCGGTGGCGGGCGGGATATTCCTAGCATGGTTCATTGTGGCTCAGCCGTCTTGTCGTAGCAATCACGCTTCAGGCACAAGGGTTGATCCGGTGAAGTTGAAAGCCCATGTTGAGGCGTTGTCGTACCGGTTCTTTCCCCGCGATTGGCAACATCGGGAAAATCTTGATCACTGTGCCGAGTATATTGCCGGGCATTTCAAACAGGCCGGAGCCGATGTCGAGTTTCAGGAATTCACCGTGGGCAAAAATCAGTACCGGAATGTTATTGGCAGATTCAATGCAGGCAGGGGGCCGCGAGTCATTGTCGGGGCGCATTATGATTCCTGCGGCGAGGAGCCGGGGGCAGACGACAACGCCAGCGGGGTCGCCGCCCTGATCGAACTGGCGTATCTTTTGGGGCGGAATCCTCCAGCCACCCCGGTTGAGGTGGTGGCTTATGTCCTCGAGGAGCCTCCGTTTTTTCAGTCCGGGATGATGGGGAGTGCCATTCATGCGAAGAGTGTTGCAGGTGATAAGGCGAATGTCAGGGGTGTCATCGTGCTTGAGATGGTCGGTTGTTTCAGTGACGAGTGGGGCTCGCAGGCGTATCCCGCCCCGATGCTTCGCCTCCTGTATCCGAGCCGGGCAAACTTCATCGGCGTCGTTAGCCGGTGGGACCAGGGCGACTGGATCAAAACCGTGAAGGCGGGGATGAAGGGGGCGACGGACCTTCCCGTCTATTCCATTCGCGCGCCATCAATCATCCCGGGCGTGGACTTTTCTGACCATGCAAGCTACTGGCCATACGGCATCAAGGCCGCCATGGTCACTGACACTGCATTCTACAGAAACAAATTCTATCACAAATCAGGAGACACCCCTGACCGACTTGACTACAGCCGAATGGCCGAAGTTGTGGTCTCCGTGTCTGAGGCGATAAGATCCCTGAATTCCGTGATGTGTGCCCAGTAACCGGGCTCATCTGTCATGAGGATATCATTATGGTTTGCCCCGGGAACCCACCAGCATCGCTTGGGAACAGTGGCGAGGTTGTAAAGTTCCCGGCCATGCCAGGTGGGAATGATGGTGTCGTTCTCGCCATGCATCACCAGCAGGGGGCAGGAGATCTCGCGAATGCGCCGGTTGTTCCGGAGCTTGTAGATTGGCACAATGGGAATGACGGTTCTGACCCGGAAGGCGGTCACAAAGGGGCTCTCCAGGATCAGCCCGGCAACCTTGTTTCGGGCGGCGAGATGAAGGGCGATTCCTGCGCCGACCGACCGGCCGTGGAGGATGATTCGATTGAGTGGGATCCCCCGCTCGGTGACCAGATGCTTCAACGCGGCCTCGCCATCCTCGCAGGCCGCTTTGCTACCGGCCCTGCCGTCGCTGATGCCATAACCGCGGTAGTCCAGAGCGTAAGCCGAGAAACCACGATCCCGAAGCATCTGCATGACCGGGTGAATGTCGCCGAGATCCTCGGCATTGCCGTGGCAGTAAAGGATCGTGTACGCCGCCGCCTGATTTGGCAGGGCCAGCAACCCGATATTCTGCCCATTCGGCAGCGGAATGCGGGTGATGTCGCCGCCTTCCCGATAGGAAGACGGTTGCGGCTGAAAAATCAGACGATCCGCGAACAGCCAGGCCAATACCGCCACGGCGATATAGATTTCAAGAAAAGAGATCATCATCCTCCGCCAGGAAATTTCCCCGATCAGCCACCGGCACCAGGTGCCCGTCCCACTCTCATTCATGGGAGATTTATGCTGCCTCGCCTGGCCAGACGCAAGGAAAGAGTTTCGAATCACTTTTTATTCATAAGGATTGACTCCTTGCCTGATCAATAATCGTATGCTAAAACGTTTTAGCAATGCAGGAATC
>CAJBSZ010000300.1 GCA_903958395.1 uncultured bacterium
GGGGATGGCGTACAGGACTTTATTGTATTTGCCGTAGGAGGTCCGGATCTGTATCCGGCCTGGTCGGTGTGGAACGGCAAGGGCGAGATGCTCTTCGGGATGGCTTATCTGCCGAGCCCCGCGAAGCGAAACCACGCATACCCAGCCGCGCCTGCGGTTGGCTATGACGGTTACAGTGACCATGATGGTAATGGCAGAGCAGACGTCCTTCTTGCCTATGGTCCCTGGAAGACCGGTGCGCCGCAGTATCTTCTGCACGTCGAGGTGCCGGCGAAATCGGTTGCAAAATAAAGACAATGATATTTCCAACATGGTTCAGGGCGGTGATCGTACGCGGAATACTTGCTTCAGTCCTTTGGAGTCTTGCTACTGGCGTGACTCTTCAGGCGGGAGTGGGCCGTGAGCGCGTGTCGTTTAATGACGACTGGCGTTTTGCGCGGTTCGGCTTGCAGGCGGATGGAACACGTCTGCCGGAACCCGCAACGAACAGCGCTGCTGGCAGCCTGGCGGTGATGCATTCGGACTATGACGATTCCGGCTGGCGGAAGCTGGACTTGCCCCATGACTGGGGTATCGAGGGGCCGTTCCGGGTTGATCTTGATGGCCACACTGGAAAACTGCCGTGGCGTGGCATCGGTTGGTACAGGAAGAATTTCATCCCACCGGCTGAGAAAGACGGGGGGAGGTTTTATCTTGATTTCGACGGCGCCATGGCGAATGCCCTTATTTACTGTAACGGCAGATATGCGGGAACATGGCCTTACGGTTATGCGTCGTTCCGGATTGATCTGACGCCATATGTAAAATTCGGGGTGACGAATACTGTCGCAGTGCGGCTTGATACGGAGACCCTGGGGTCGCGCTGGTATCCGGGCGCAGGGCTTTACAGGAATGTGTGGCTTGTGACCACGCGTCCGGTTGCTGTTGCCTTGTGGGGTACACACATTACGACACCTGAAATCAATGCGGATTCAGCGTCCGTTAACCTGGAGGTGTGCGTTGATAACGCGCGTGGAACCGAGCAGGCGACAACAGTCAAAGCGGGTATTCACGAAATCGGGGTGAATGGTTCCATAGGCAAGATGGTTTCGGAATTTACTACGGCCAGGGTTTCAATCCCGGCCGGTCAATCCCGGGTGGCGAATATTACTGCGCGGATTCCGAATCCCGTTCTCTGGGAGCTGGACAAGCCGAATCGTTATGTTGCTGTTGCGCAGGTGTATGTGGACGGAAAATGCGTGGACACGTATGAAACGAAATTCGGCATCAGGTCACTGAAGTTTACACGTGATGGTTTTTACCTGAACGGGAAAAGAACCCCTGTAAAGGGTGTCTGCATGCATCATGACCTGGGGGCGCTTGGCAGTGCAGTGAATGTACGGGCTTTGGAGCGTCAGTTGGAGATCCTGCGGGCTATGGGTTGCAACGCGATACGGACTTCGCACAATCCGCCTGCGCCGGAGCTGGTTGAGCTTGCGGACAGGATGGGGATTCTGCTTCAGGTGGAATCGTTTGACGCGTGGAAGACGAAAAAGAAAGGTGGCGATTATGCAAAGCTTTGGGGGGCGTGGCGCGAGAAAGACCTTTCCGCCATGGTGCGGCATTTCAGGAACAGTCCGTCGGTGTTCATGTGGTCCATCGGGAATGAGGTGATCGAACAGACCAACGCCGGCATAACGCGCGAACTGGCAGAGATTGTGCGAAAGCTCGACAGGACCCGTTCGATTACCGCAGCGTGTAACATTCCGGATCGGGCGCGTGACAGCGGTGCCGGGCTGGAGGTGGATTGTTTTGGCGTCAATTATTTCTTCGACAATCAGGCGAAGTATGACAGCGATCCGCGGTATGCCGGAAAACCGGTCATGGGCACGGAGACGGTCGGATGCGCCAGTTCGAGGGGTGAGTATTTCTTTAATGGAGTAACCCGCAGTAATTTCCAGGTTTCTTCGTATGATGTCGAGCATCCGAGGTGGGGTTGCACACCGGACCGGCAATTCATGTTGAATGCGATCTATCCTCATCTGTGGGGCGAGTTTGTCTGGACGGGCTTTGATTATCTCGGAGAGCCGACGCCCTATAACTCCGATGCCTCCAACCTGCTTAATTTCAGGGATGATCCGGCGAAGAAGGCGGAACTGGAAGAGGAACTCAAGCGGCTCTCGAAAAAGAAACCGCCATCACGAAGCAGTTATTTCGGAATCGTGGATCTGGCGGGATTCCCGAAAGACCGTTATTACATTTACCAGTCACAGTGGCTGCCTGAAAAGCCCATGGCGCATATTCTGCCGCACTGGAACTGGCCGGAGCGGGTTGGCACCAATGTACCGGTGCATGTTTACACGTCGGGTGACAGCGGGGAGCTGTTTGTGAATGATATATCCCAGGGTATTAAAACCATGCAGGCTGGCAGGGACTTCCGGCTGGTGTGGTCGAACGTGGTTTATCAGCCCGGGACAGTGAAGGTAGTGGTTACGAAACAGGGCAAGCCATGGGCGGAAGAGACCGTTAGAACGACCGGCGAGGCGAAAAAGCTGATGATGTCGGCGGACCGCAGTGAATTGAATGCGGCGGACAAGACGGATCTTTCCTTTATCACGGTTCGCGTTGCGGATGAACGTGGCGTGACTGTGCCGAGGACGCACAGCCTGATCCGCTTTTCAATTGAGGGTGCGGGTGAGATTGTCGCAACGGACAACGGCAATCCGGTCAGTTTCGAGTCGTTCCAGGCGCCTCAGCGGAAGGCGTTCAATGGACTGGCTCTGGTGATCGTCAGGGCCAAGCCTGGGGCGAAAGCCTTTACTGTGAAGGCGGAAGCGGACGGGTTGCTGTCAGCAAATATCCTGATTACGGTGAGGTGAAGAGGAGTTCGTCGGTAATTCCGAGCGTCCGTCATAGTGATGAACTGTAGTGGACGTTTAAGCGTTTCACCGTCATCCCATAGGCGACATTTCATGATCAAAAAACTCCGTATTTGCAGATATTTTAGAATCATTTGCTAGATTGTGATTGTTGAATTTTCCTTCGTAATCGTAATCTCATCTTGCCTGCTTGAAAGGGGGCTGAAGAAAGAGGATTACGATTATGATCAAGATTTGATTCCGGCTATGCCGGGTTAGGATTTCTATAAAATCAAAATGAGGTGGTGTATAAATGAATAGAATGAAGCTATTTCTGGTCTTGTTGCCGGCGGTGATGGTGATGAAGGTGTCGGCGGCTGAGCCCGACGTTGAATCAGCCCGGATGGAGTATGCCAAAGCGAGGCTGGTCGGGGGCGGGAAAGTGGCTGAAGTTAGAATTGATGCCGGACTCCAGCACCCCGAAGCGTATCGTGTCCAGACGGAGGGTGGAAAATCGGTGATCGAGGGGGGGGCGGCGGCTGGCGTTCAGTATGGAGTGCAGGCGATGCTGGAGGGGGATTTCACTCCGGGCGCCGTGGAAAAGCCCGACTTCGCGATTCGCGGGACAACCTTGTGCCTGATGCCCGGTGACTACAAGGCCACGCTGTCGCCGAAGCACTATCCGTGGTTCTATGATAAGGGATTCATGACGCGAACGCTGGATGCTTTTGCCGCGGCGCGGCTGAACACGATCTTCCTGTGGGCGGGACACCTGTTCCCTTATATCGTCGAGATGCCGGACTATCCGGAAGCGGCTGCCGATGTGCCGCCGGAACAGGTTACGGCAAACCAGGAGCAGTTCCGCTGGTTCGCCACAGAGTGTGATCGCCGGAATATCCAGGTGCTCATGATGTTCTATAACATTCACGTTTCGCCGCCTTTCGCCGCGAAGCATGGTATGAAAACCAATCCGAAGAAACCGACCCCATTGCTGCGCGAGTACACCCATTATGCGCTCACGCGCTATTTCAAGGAGTTTCCGGCGGTTGGCTTGTATGCCTGTCCCGGGGAATCCATTGAGAGTAAATACCAGCTCGAATGGTTCAGGGATGTCATTTTCGATGCTGCGAAGAAAAGCGGTAAGAATCCCGTGATTGTGGTCCGTGACTGGACCATGAACATGGACTTCCGCAAACAGATGAAGTCGCTCTATGAGAATGTTTATTCCGAGCTCAAGCATAATGATGAAAGCCTTACATCTCCGTTTCCGGATGTGCGGCATCTCCAATTGGAAGGAATTGCCAGGGGCCATATTGTCAATTTTCACCTGGTGGCCGACCTGGTGCCGATGCGGTGGGGCAGTCCGCTCCTGCTTCAGGAGAGCATGGTTTATTTGAAGCGTCTGGGTTTTGTTCAAGGGGTTGAATTCTATGGTCAGTCATTCTGGAAGTGGCCTTACACGCTCGATAAACTGGACCCGAAGCAGAAGGGTTATATTCCGGAAGGACCCAAGCTTCTTTCGCTTGATCGCGATGCAGTATATTTTGATGCATTCGGACGGTACCTGTGGAGGGCGGAACGTGATGAGGGCGGCGAGCAGAAGTACTGGGAGAGTTATTTTGGCAGGAAATACGGCTCGACTGAAGCAGGCCGCCTGATTTACCGGTGGTATATCGTGACGGGGCCGATCGGACCGGGGCTGCAGAATCTGAACGCCACCAAGGTCGCCGGCTACTGGCCGAGTATGCTGCTGTTAAATCAGAAGGTTGATATGATTCTTAATCTCAACAAGGATCTGGCGGACACTCCTTATACGCTTTACCGCGAGACGGGGCGTGTGGACGGGCGGTACTATCCGCGGCCGTTCGACAGTTATTTCGTCGCGCGGTATCATCAGGAATATGCGCTCCCGAAAACCGGAAAATTGCCGGTTATGTACAAAGAGATGGCAACCTACAAGCAACGGGTAGGTGTGGCGGATCTCGAACAGCGGCATTGCATGCCGGTGACGCAATACGCGCAATATCTGGAAAGAGGCGAGGAGGTAGATAGCGCCATGACGCCGGAGCGGGCGGCGCGACTGCTGAACAAACTCGCGGTGGAATCAGTGGAGCTGGCCAGGGCTGCGGAAGCGGCGGTGGCGGAGGGGCCGGACAAAGAGGAGCTTCGTCGTTTCGTGAACGACAGCGAGATGTATGTGCTGGCGACACAGGCGATGATTCACAAGGAAAATGCGGCCATTCTCAAGGCGCGTATGTTGCAGTCGAACAAGGCGGACAAAGGTGCGGAATTTATTCGTGAGATGGAAGCATCCGTCGAAGTCGTCAGGAAGCTTGCAGCGCTGACGACCGGCACGTATCTGTACGGTAATGATTTGGTTCAATCCCATTGGAAGGATAAGACACAATGGGAGTTTCAAGGTGACCTTGCGGCGCAGAGGAAGTGGTTGGAGTCATTTGGATCGCAATCAGGAGCAAAGCATGAATAGAGGGATTATGAGTCCGTTGGCTGTTTTTCTTGCGCTGGTATTGGCAGTGGCCGTGCAGGCGGGAATTGGGGCGCAACAGGATGGTGATTCCATGGTACAGGTGGCGATAGACTGGCCGGCTTTCATGGCGCGGCATGATATGCTATGGAAAAAGTTGCCGGGGAAGTGGACCGATGCGCCCTGGACCGGCAATGGAATGCTGGGTTCCATGGTCTGGAGAGAGGGAGATGCATTGCGCCTGCAGGTGTTCCGGGGCGATGTGCAGACGCACCGGCCCATGACCCAGGGGCACAGCGGTTATACCCGGTCGCGGATTCAGATCGGTTCGTTCTATCTTCAGCCCGTGGGCAAGTTGCTCGGCTGTGACTGGCGGCTGGATTACTGGAATGCAGAATTAGCCGG
Source organism: uncultured bacterium (assembly GCA_903958395.1). GTDB lineage: Bacteria > Verrucomicrobiota > Kiritimatiellia > CAIKKV01 > CAITUY01 > JAABPW01. The sequence goes on from CAJBSZ010000300.1 coordinate 5,728, forward strand.
CACCGTGCTTACAGACAAAGGCACGATCAAGATCCGGCACTTCACGCATGCCGGGGATATGGCTATCGTGACGGAGTGGGAGGGAGAAGGCGGCGAGAAAGGTTGCGTTGTCCGGTGGGAGGCGGCATCGCCCATGCCGACGCGCAGCAGGGGATGTCCAGTAAATGAGGCAGCCCTGAAGACGGCGCAGAAGCAATACAAGAGCAAGTATCCAACGGAGTTGTATGTTCCTGAGCAACCGGCCCAGACCCAGACAGTTGACGGTGTTGAGCTCTGCGTTCAGGATCTTGTGGGCAATGCCCGGCACGTCACGGCATGGCGGCTGGCGCAACCGACGCCGGTCAGACAGCGGCTGGTGGTGTCGATCGGCAACCGGTGGCCCGACCGTTCGAACGATCCTTTGCGTGATGCGGTTGACCTTGTGCGCCGCGTGGCTGCCATGCCGGAGAGTGAATACGCCGAATGGAAGGAGCGTCACTATCGCTGGTGGCATGAGTATTATCCCGCCAGTTTCGTGTCGGTGCCTGAAACGCCGGTCGAGACTTTATACTGGACGCAGATGTATAAACTCGGTTCGGCGACACGGGCGGATGGAGTCATGATTGACACGGCAGGCATCTGGCAGACGCCGTCGCGCTGGCCGTTCGTCACCTGGGATTTTAATACCCAGTACTGTTACTATCCACTGCCGACGGCTAATCGTCTTGAATTGGCGCAATCATTGATCAGGACGTTTTCGAAATACCGCGACAATCTGGTGAAGAATGTAAGGCCGGAGGAATGGCAGTCCGACTCGGCCTATCTCAGCGTCAATACCGGCCTGGATCTCTATCAGCCCAAGGATGTGGATGGGCGGGATGTAGCCAATTCCGGCGCGCATCTTGTCTGGGCGATGCACGCCTGCTGGCTGATCTACCGGAATTCGATGGATGACGGGATGCTGAAGGAGACGCTTTATCCGTTGCTTCGGCGCGCGGTTAATTACCAGATACACCGGCTCGAAAAGCGGACGGATGGCAAGTACCATGTGCCGATATCTATCTCGCCTGAATTGTGTCAAGCGCGTGATGCCGTCTACGAATTGTCACTGTTGCGCTGGGGCTGTCAGGCGCTTCTGGCGGCGGGAAAGCGGCTGGGGATTGCGCCCGGTGAATCTGACAAGTATCGTGACGTGCTGTCCAACCTTGTCGACTATCCCGTGGACGAGGTGACGGGATACATGGTGGGCGAGGGCCGCACATTCAAGGAAGCCCACCGGCATTGGTCTCACCTGATGATGATGCATCCCCTGCAACTTGTCACCGGGCGGTCGCCGGAGGAACGCGCGCTGATGCGGAAGTCGGTGCTGAATTACCAGGAGATCAATGAAAGGGGACGGGCGATGGGCGCTTTTGAATTCACGGGGCGCAGTGCGATGTGGTCGCTACTTGGCGAAGGGGATTCCGCGCTGGCCGCGCTACATCAGTTCATGCGCTGGCGGGATTGCACACGCAACGGGCTGTACCAGGAGGGCAATAATCCATGCCTGGAATCTCCGATTTACACGTCACAATGCGTTCACGAGATGCTGATGCAGTGTTATGACGAATGGCCGGCGGGCGAGGGGTTGCAGGCGGCTATTCGGGTGTTTCCCGCTATGCCGAAAACATGGCAGGATGCGGTGTTTCACAATCTTCGGACTCCCGGATCTTTCCTGGTGAGCGCGGTTCGCGAGGGCGGCAAAACCCGGTGGGTTCGAATCAAGAGTCTGGCCGGTGAACCTTGTCGCGTGAAGGTTAAATTTGATGGAGCGGTGAAAGTGGCTGCCGACAGGCCGATGGAACTGAAGCTGCTTGCTCCTGAGCTTTACGAGGTGCCGTTGATCAAAGGTGAGGAGATTGTCCTGTATTCGGGGGAGAAGCCGGCCGAGTTTAAGATAGAGCCATTGGCTGTTAAAGGTGATGTCAATTTCTATGGTTTGAAGTAATGAACCATCAGCTACGCCTTAATGATATGTTCCACGATTCTATATTCTTTATAAAGGAAATTCCTATGACGCTCGCAATTAATATGAATAAAAAATTAAATCACATAAATCTTCTATTATTAATAGCCATATTTATGACATCATTTTCGGCCAATCTCACGGCCGAAACAACTCGCGAGCGACTTTCTTTAAATAGTGATTGGAGATTTTTTCTTGGAGACATTCCAATGCCTATCATAAAAGGGCACGGAAATTCATATAATAACGCAAAAGCCGGCAAGGCGTGGGGCGCAGCCGCTTCTGATAATTTCGACGATAGCGATTGGAGAAAATTAGATCTCCCACACGACTGGGCTGTTGAAGGTCCGTTTGATAAAGGGGCCAATATTTCGCAAGGTTACCGTCCGCGCGGTTTAGGCTGGTATCGCAAATACATCAAGCTTGATGAAGCCGATAAGGGGAAGCATTTGGAATTGCAGTTTGACGGAATTTCAACGCACGCCACCGTTTGGGTTAATGGCCTTCTTGTTCATCGTAACTGGTGCGGGTACACCTCGTTTAGTGTTGATATCACGCCCCTCGCAACATTTGGAGATCAAATTAATTCCATCGCCATACGCGTGGATGCCAATGAACAGGAAGGATGGTGGTATGAAGGTGCAGGAATTTATCGCCACACATGGCTCATCAAACGAAACCCAGTTCATATCGAGACTGATGGAATTTACGCCAATCCAGTTCGCGACGAAGTAGGAAAATGGTCCATTCCCGTTGAAGTGACCTTGGCAAACTTTAATTTAAAAGATGCGACCACAGAAGTCACTGCCGAGCTTTTTGATGCCGAGGGAAAAAGCATTATCAAAGGAAAATCAGAGACCAGCATTGCCTCGTTTGGAACAAGTATTACTTCTATTCCTCTCAATCTCAATTCGGCGCCAAAACTTTGGTCTATCGAAACACCCACACTTTATTCAGTCAAAGTCACTGTGACTTCGGAAGGTAAAGTAATCGATTCAGAATCGGTCAATTGTGGATTTAGAACTATCCGATTCGATGCTGCAAATGGATTCTTTCTTAATGACAAACCTGTAAAGCTCCAAGGCACATGCAACCATCAAGATCATGCTGGCGTTGGCGTGGCAATTCCCGACTCGATCCATGAATTTCGTGTGCGCAAGCTGAAGGAAATGGGCAGCAACGCTTATCGCTCGGCGCATAATCCTCCCTCGAAATCATTTTTGGATGCGTGCGACAAGCTGGGAATGCTGGTGATGGATGAAAACCGTAATTTTAATTACACACCGGAGTATATGAATCAGTTGCGGTGGTTGTTGAAACGTGATCGTAACCATCCGAGCATCATTCTTTGGTCAGTCTTTAATGAAGAGCCGATGCAAGGAACAACCCAGGGCCGAGACATGGTTCGCCGCATGGTCGCAGAGGTTCGCCGCTTTGATAAAACACGACCAACGACTGCGGCAATGAATGGCGGAATGATGAATCAGAACGGCGTGTTTGAAGCCGTCGATGTCATGGGCTTCAACTACTGTCACAAAGACTATGTCAGGTTCCATAAAAAATATCCGAACATCCCGATCACAAGCTCCGAAGACACCTCGACCTTTATGACGCGCGGGGAATTTGAATCCAGCAATGAGCGTAATGTCATTAATTCCTATGACACCGAATTTGCATCCTGGGGGAAATCCCATCGAATGGCATGGAAAGTCATCGCAGACCAGCCCTTCCTTGCGGGTGGTTTCGTCTGGACCGGCTTTGATTACCGGGGCGAACCTCAAAAGCTGAGCTGGCCTTCGGTCTCCTCAGTTTTTGGTATTGTCGATCTTTGCGGTTTCCCAAAAACTGCTTTCTACATACATCAGGCGCACTGGATCCACGACCGACCCGTCCTTGCCATCGCCCCCCATTGGAATTGGTCCGGAAGCGAAGGAAAGCCAATCAAGGTCATCGCCATGACGAACGCCGAAAAGGTCAGTCTTTCCTTAAACGGACAACCTCTCGGCGAAAAGGAAACCACCCGCTTTGACTACGCACAGTGGGACGTCCCCTACGCGCCCGGTAAGTTGGAAGCGGTCGCTTTCAAGGGTGGAAAAGAAGTCGCCCGAGCTGTCGTCGAAACAACAGACGAAGCCGTGGCCCTGCAGCTATCCCCCGACCGTACTGCCCTCAATGGCGATGGATTTGACGCAATGCCCATCACTGTCAGCGCTGTCGATGCCCAAGGCCGCGTCGTTCCGCGAGCCAGCCCGTTGGCGACTTTCTCCGTCGCCGGGCCCGGAAAAAATATCGGCCATGGCAATGGCGACCACAATTGCCATGACCCCGAAAAAGGTCCTGACCGGAGACTGTTCCACGGTCTTGCGCAGCTGATTGTCCAATCAAACGCCGGTGCTTCGGGAGCCCTGACGGTCAAGGCAACCTCCCCGGGACTCAAGTCCGCGGAAATTAAAATCCCTGTCAAAGCAACTCCAGAAATCCCAGTAGTTGCGGGAATCGATCCATTGTTCTCCATTTCGAAATGGAGGCACTCCCCGCCTTCCGTCAACAAGCCTGACCCGCTGCAGACGATGTCAGAAGCGGATATGAACACATGGATTGGATTCACCCCGGGCTCGCTGCAAACGTTTCCGGCCCATGAATGGTCGCTCTACCGCGCGACATTTAAGCCACGTAATAAAATCCAAACCGAGGGAGGAATCATCCAAATGAAATCCATTCACGGCATCGCTGAGGTCTGGCTTGATGGACGGAAAATCATCGAAAAGAACACTCCAGAGCCCGGCCCGATTTCAGTCACCATTCCGCCTGGAGCCAATAAAGACCACATGCGAACGCTAACCTTGCTTATTCAATCCTCTGGCCAGATGCAAACCGGCTTAGACGGCGTTGTGACGGTCTCCACAAAACCTATAGACTCCCGTTAAATAAGATGAAAAACAGTTCCGCCGGATTGCCAAAATACTGAAAGTTATGAGAAATACTATGAGGTTGATGATGAAAAGGGTTAAGCATATTTGTCTTGGATTAGTTCTGGCTGGACTGTGGCTGGGTGGAGTCGGCAACGTGTCTGCCGTATCAGATAAAATGACTGAGCAGGAGTCGGTTGATGCTGAAGTGTCTAAATTCTCGACTTCTGGTGTCTCATCGGCTGCCAATGTCGTTGCGGCCATGCGGCTGGCGGCAGATTGGCAGTTGCGTATTCCTCCCTATAAAAAGTCGGAAGCGGATTGGTCCTATGCGCCATTCTGGCACGGGCTCCATGAGCTTAGCAAGCTGCCCGGATGCGAGCAGTACAGCGCAAAGGTCAGGGATGTTGGACGGCGTTCGCAGTGGAAGCCGATCCAGACCATCCATGTCGCCAACGATCATGCGGTGCTGCAAACCTGGTTGGATATCGGGATGCTGGAAAAGGACGAAGCGATTCTTAAATCGGTGCGAGAGCCACTTGATCGCTACATGCAGAAGTGGAGTGAAGAGCCTGGAGAACCTAGATATATTCATAAGGGGACGAAGCGCTGGACCTGGTGTGATGCGCTCTACATGTCGCCGCCGGCTTATGCGCGGCTCTATGCGGCGACCGGTGATAAACGGTACCTTGAGTTTCTGGATGACGGCTGGTGGAAGTTGTCGGATTATCTTTACGATCAAGGCGAGAGGCTCTACTTTCGAGACCAGACTTTCTTCAAGAAGCGTGAGAAGAATGGAAAGAAGGTTTTCTGGTGCCGGGGGAACGGCTGGGTGATAGGAGGGTTGGTGAGAGTGTTGCAGGAGCTTCCGAAGGAGTGCCCCTCGCGGATCCGTTATGAGGCTCAGTTTCGCGAGATGTGCGGCAGACTGGCGGAGTTGCAGCAGCCGGACGGGCTCTGGCGGGCAGGTTTGCTGGATCAGCAGGCGTATCCTAACCCTGAAAGCAGTGGCAGTGGTTTAATTCTGTATGGCCTGGCATATGGAGTAAATGAAGGCTTACTGGAGCGAGCGAGGTTTGCGCCTGTGATTGAGAAAGGGTGGAGTGCTCTTGCCGGTTGCCTTACACCCGATGGACGTCTGCTCTATGTTCAGCCGGTGGGCGATACTCCTTTGGCGTTCGATCCTAAGACAACGAGACCCTATGGCGTCGGCGCATTTCTGCTTGCCGGCGGCGAAGTATACAGGATGATGCTTCCCGTAATTTCCGCAGAGCCGCCGTGTTTCACGGTGAAGCCTTTGGATCTGGTCCAAACGCAGGTCTTGCCACAGGTCATGACAGAGAAGGGTCCAGGCCAATACTTCATTGATTTCGGGAAGGATTGTTTTGCGGCGTTGGAACTTCAAATTGAGACGCCGGAACCGGGCAGGCAGATCAAGGTTCATCTTGGTGAGTCACTTGACGGGGCTGGTACGGTCAATCGCAAACCAGGCGGTTCGGTCCGATATCACTGTACCACAATTGAACTGAAGGCAGGAGAGACACTCTATCGCCCTGCGCTCGGCAAGGGCGACTCGCGGAGAATGCCAGTGTCTATCGGCCCTGTGATGCCTTTCCGGTATGTGGAGCTGGAGAACGCGCCTTCCGGCCTTAAAGCGCAGAACGTTCGGCAATTGATGGTGCATTATCCATTTGATGATGCGGCTGCCGATTTTTCCTGTTCCGACGCAAAGCTCAATGCTGTATGGAGTCTGTGCAAACACACGATCAAAGCGTCCAGTTTTTGCGGGATATTTGTTGATGGTGACCGGGAGCGGCTGCCTTATGAGGCTGACGCCTATATCAATCAGCTCGGCTGGTATGCCTGTACGACGGACACGA
>CAJBSZ010000301.1 GCA_903958395.1 uncultured bacterium
GCACACCTATGGCAGTCAGAGTGTGGATGCCTTTGCCCTGCATCTCGGTTTAGTTCCAGATGGTCTGGAGGGCAAAGTCGCATCAGCCTTGGCTGCGGATATCCAGGCGAACGACTGGCATATGCGTGTGGGGCACATCGGGGCGAGGTTTGTATTTCAAGCCTTATCCGAGAACGGACATGAGAATGTCATCCGCCGCATTTTGGAAACCGATACTTATCCGGGTTTCTCTCATATGCTGGCGCAGGGGGCGACAACGTTATGGGAACTATGGGAAGGCGATGGCGGCTCCCTGAATCATCCATTCAAAGGCGGATGCGAGGCCTGGCTCTTCAGTCATGTGCTGGGCATCCGGCCGGGTGTGCCCGGATTCCGTGAAATCATCATCCAGCCGGGATTGACCGGGGTCCTTACGTCCGCTTCCGGGTATTACGACTCCATACGGGGGCGGATTGCCGTATCATGGACCCGGCGGAAGTCCCTGTTCCGGCTGAATGTGGAGATTCCTGTTGGTACAGAGGCCAGGGTCATACTACCGTCCAGCCCGGACAGCGAGCATGTTGTTGGTCCTGGCCATCACGAATTCTCACGCCGCATCAGCGGGCGGTTTTATCCAATGATGAAGAATAGCAAGGTGAACTCTCGAGAGAAGGGCACGGGCATATGAATGACACGGTAAAATTCGGTGGCATTGATCTGGCGGTATTATGCGTTTATCTCGTCGGAGTCGTCTCCTTCGGCCTTTACATGGGCTTGCGTCAGCGCTTGGGGCGTCAGACAGGAGCGGGATACTTTCTTGCCGGCCATTCCTTGAGCTGGGTTACCATTGGCCTGGCGTTATTCTCCACAAATATTTCGGCGCTGCATCTAGTTTCGCTCGCACAGCAGGGATATATCAACGGTCTGGTCTACGGAAACTTCGAATGGATGGCGGCCTTTGCGTTGATCGCCCTTGCACTCTTCTTCGCGCCGTTTTACATCAAGACGCGCGTGCCGACATTGCCGGATTTCCTTCAGCGACGGTATGGACAGGGATGCCGCGATTTTCTGGCTGTAATCTCGATCCTCAACGCCATCTTCATCCACATCGGATTCTCGCTCTATGCCGGATCCCTCATCCTGCACGCGTTGTTCGGCATCGACGTTTGGGTCTCGGTGATAACCATTACAGTCCTGACCGGTCTTTATGCCGCTGTCGGGGGTCTGACTGCCGTTGTCATGACCGAAAGTGTCGGCACGATCGTGTTGCTGGCTGGCTCATGTCTTCTCACCGTGTTTGGCATCGTCAAATGCGGAGGGTTCAATGAGATGCTTCATCTGATCGGTGAGGCAGGCAAGGTCAATCCGGCGGCAACGATGTCCGTCCTTCGTCCCGCCGGCGATCCGTCCGGCATGCCTTGGTTCAGCATGGTACTCGGGTATCCGGTCATCAGCATCTGGTATTGGTGTGCCGACCAAACCATCGTCCAGCGTGTTCTTGGAGCAAAGAGTGAAAACGATGCCCGCAACGGGGCGCTTTTCGCCGGGTTCATCAAGATCCTGCCGGTGTTCTTGTTTGTTTTGCCGGGATTGATCTACCTGGGGCTTACCTATCAGAATCCGGTGCAGAAGACGGACGAGGTCTATGCGACAATGATCCAGGATCTTCTGCCGGTCGGGTTGCGCGGCGTGATTGCGGCGGCGCTTCTGGCGGCGCTGATGGGGCCGATTTCCGGCTCGCTTAATTCCATGGCCACCTTGTTCAGCTATGACCTTTACCGCCGGATTCGTCCGCAGGCATCGGATCGCGAGACGATCCATGTCGGGCGCATTGCCACCTTCGCGGGCATCGTGATCGCCATCTTGTGGACCCCGCTGGTGGCCAACTTCAAGACGATTTTCGACGGGATTTCGATGTTGCTATGTTTCGTGGCGCCACCCGTCTCGACGGTTTTCTTCTGGGGGATTTTCTGGAGAGGCGCCTCCTATCGCGGGGCGTTGGCGGCACTGTGGGGCGGGTTTGTACTTTGCCTGGGGACTTTCCTGGTGTTTTATGCGCCGCTGGGGTGGGCTCAGGGCGTTGGTGGGAGTTTTGGCGCCACCTGGCTGAGCGTGCTGACGTGGTTCGACACGACCGTCGTGAAGGGATATTACGTCAACTACATGGTGATGTCATTCGTCCTCTTCATAATCTGCAGCATCATCCTTCACGTGGTCTCGCGGTTGAAACCGGACGCTCCGGATGCCGCGCGTGCGGAGCTGACGTGGCCTCACCCCTTCGCTGCGTTGCGCGGTCCATGGCAGGGGCTGGGCGATTTCCGTCTTGTCTCCGGGGTCTTGCTCGTCACCATGATGTTTCTCTATGTCATTTTCAGATAAGCTTCCCATGGGCGCCAGAGCTCTCAGCCGCTCATTCCGGTTGCCGACCTCGCCCCCTCTTGAACGCCTTAATTGCAATTATGGCCATTCTTCTGCCCTCAGGGGCATCTTCGTAGGGCCGCCGCTTGTCGGCTGGCTGTCTTTATTGGCACTTTTACAGTCTAAC
>CAJBSZ010000302.1 GCA_903958395.1 uncultured bacterium
ACATGAGCCGAGTAGGGCGGCCGCTACGAGGCCGCCCGAGACCGTCGCGCTCATAGCGCGCGACCTACCCGATCATGTCCAGCCAATGATGAGACCATTTATAAAAGCGCCACTGGGGGGAAAGTTTGCCCTGCACCGCCGGTGTCAGCAGCCGCCCCCGGCACTGGCGACGGTGTAGGCGACGTGGCGCGCGATGGTGAGTTCAGGATGGATCCCTATTTCCTTAAAGGTGACAATTCAACCTTTAAGCCGTCGTGACGGGGTATGACTGGCTATGACTGGAAGCGACATGACGAATCAGTCCGCAATAGGGTATTTGGTTGTAAGAGATTGACTATCAACGATAGAATGCCTATTATTATTGTCGTTTAAGACCAGAGTATTTGTGACGGGAGTGTTGAAACCTCGAAAAAGCCGAAATCCCGGGTTCGAATCCTAGTCCGGCAACCAATTTCCTGAAGGATATGGGCTTTTTTTGATCACACTCATAACAGTCTTTTCGTTGCACGAGGCGGATATGCTATGTTCCATCCTGGAGTCGAGCGGAATTAAGGCGCTTATCCCGGACCAGAATACGGTTTCCGTCCAACCCTTCTATTCCAATGCCGTGGGAGGGATTCGCATTCAAGTCGACGAAAACGACCTCGAGCGCGCTCGCGAGGTTCTTGCGAATGCACTCCCCGCGGGAAACGCGGAGAGAGGCGAATGTCCAAAGAACGACTCCACGGCGAATTCCATTCTTCCCTGGCGAAAACGTTTCAGGCGCGAACTCCGGATCGGAACGGGCATCGTGCTGATCCTGATAGGGCTTGTCGGGATTATTGTGCCGGTGCTGCCCGGGTGGACGCCGCTTGCCTTTGGCATCCTGTTACTGGCTCCCAAAACCCGGTTCAGCCGATGGGTTCGTAAATGGCTTAAAAAAATACGCTCGCGAGTGCGCCAGCAGAAAAAGAAGCTAACGCTTCCGGATCAACAAAACACGATTGATTCAGACTCCTGATAAGTGCAAGGTACAGGCTTTCAGGATGGCGTGACAGGATGATTCAGCGAATTCCATTTACCGAGCGAAACACACCCTGGCGGGGGGTGCTTGATCTGGCCACCGGGTGTTACCCGGCGTTCCTGTTTGGCGGGGGCCTCGGGCGCTGGCTGCCCGTATTTCACTTTCACGAAGCCGGTGCCGACCGGCTGGAGCCTTATCTGATGTATCTAGCCGAAAACGGTTACAGAACCGTCACCTCTGCGGCCATTTCTGCCTATGTCAGACGCGGCATTCATCCGGGGCCGAACTCCGTGGCGCTCTGTTTCGATGATGCCTGGGCCAGTCTCTGGACCGTGGCTGCGCCGTTACTCCGGAAATATGGATTCCAGGCCATTACATATGTGAGCCCAGCCCTTGTTCCTGAGCTGGCCCATCCCAGGTCGGTATTGGGCAGTCCGGAAGGGGCGCCTCTTGGAGTGGATGCGTCAGGCACACCCTTTGCCGCCTGGTGCGAATTGCAGGCCCTGCAGGCCTCTGGAACGGTGGATATTCAAGCCCATACCCTGCGTCACACCATGGTATTTTCCGATTCGATTATCGGAGGGTTTGTGAAACCCGATTTCAGGCGGCATCCCCATCTCTATCCGTGGCTCGATACCGGATCCGGGGAGCGGCACCTCTTGTCCTCGGATTGGGGCGCCCCGATTTACACCCATCGTTCCCGGTATTCTTCGGCGCTGCGCTATGATAACCCCGGGGCCTTTGAGGCCTGTACCCGGCATGTCCGGGAAAATGGCGGAGAATTATTCTTCGACCGGACCGGGTGGGAGCAGCAACTCCGAACCCTTGCGGAATCGTTCAAGGGGCGACAGGAAACCCCTGCCGGGCGCGATGCCGCCATACGGGACGATCTGGCCGCAGCCCAGGAGCAGCTTAATGCCCGACTCAATACCGACACCGTTCGCCATATGTGCTTTCCCTGGGCCGTGGCCAGCAAGCCGGCCGAAATCGCGGCCGCGCAAGCCGGCTATGAGACTGCTTTTGGTGACCGCCTGTTCGGCGGCCGCTCTGTTAAACCCGGCGATCCACCCTACCGCCTGATGCGTCTCAAGCACCAGCACCTGTATTGTCTTCCGGGCAAAGGCCGGAAAAACTTCTTCTCAGGAGCCTAATCCGGCATAGTCGGAACCAAGATGAAGAATTTGAACAGAAGTCGCGAAGTTCGCAAAGGGAGGATATGTCTCCTTACCGATTCGTACTATCCGGTGGTGGGTGGCGGTGAGGCGCATGCCCGACTGATGTGCGGCGAATTCCGGCGGTTGAGGGTTCCTGTCTTTGTTCTCACCGGTCATAAGGTGGCGACTTCGCAGGCCTTCGAATCAGTGGATGGGATCCCTGTCTATCGTGTGCCTCCCGCCGGCTACCCGAGGATGGGCAAATATTTCATGCTGTTTTCATCTTTTTGGCGTCTGATCCTAATGCGGAGCGACTATGATGTGATTTATGTGTGCGGAATTCGCACTCTGGGTCTGGTCGCGGTTATGATCGCGCTCCTGCTCGGTAAGCGCTGTGTCTTGAGGGCGGAGTCGCGGGGCGAGGTGTCGGGCGCCTTTGTCTGGGAGAAGCCAGACGGCCGGGTGAACTCCTTCCTAAAGCTTCTGGCTATGGGTCCAATCCTGCTTCGGAATCTTATTCTAAAGCGAGCGGACTCTTTCCTGAGCATCGCCCCGGTCATTCGCGACGAGTACGAGTCTTGCGGGATTCCCCAGGAGAAAATTGCGGATATTCCGAACGGGATTGATGTGGTTCGCTTCAGCCCGGTGGCGACCGACGCGAAGTCGGCGCTTCGGCGAAAACTCGGCCTTCCGGAAGGACGCCTGTTTGCCTACACTGGCAAATTGAACCGCGGCAAGGGACTGGAGTTCCTGATTCGTGTCTGGAAAGATTGGGGTCCGCGTCACCCGGACTGCAAGCTTCTGCTGATCGGCTCAGGCGCGATGCAGTTTCTGTCCTGTGAGAAAGAACTGCGTGACTTTGTGGAGCAGAACGCAATGCAGTCTTCGGTTCTTTTTGCCGGTAGTGTCAGCAACGTTCAGGAATACCTTCAGGCGTCTGATTTCTTTGTGTTTCCTTCCGAGAGTGAAGCCCTGCCTCTGGCCCTGCTGGAGGCGCTGGCCACAGGACTGCCCACCCTGGCATCGGATATCGGCGGGTGTCGGGCGATTATCGTCGACGGGTATGACGGCCAACTGGCATTGCCGAACGACGCAGCGGCCTGGGTGGCGGGATTGAACACCCTCATCAGTAATCCGGCACGGGTGGCCGAATGGGGTCGGGCAGGACGGGAGACCGTTGTGAAAAAATTCAGCATGACCCATGTGGCCGAGCAGCACCTCGCGCTTTTCGCGAAGATCGGGAGCAAGCCATCGTGAGCAACGATCCGGAACTTCATACCGCTCCGTCAACCGGTCGCCTGCTCAAGTTCACCGGCTGGAACCTGTTCGGGTTGTGTACGCCGATGATAGTCGCCTTTTTTGTCCTGCCGCCACTACGCGGGCGGATGGGCGAGGACATCTATGGCGCCTTCATGTTCCTGCTGACGGTGATCAACTACCTGTCCATCCTCGATTTGGGGCTGGGGCGCGCGGTGACGCAATTCATGTCCACCCGGTTGGCGAGCCGGAAAAGTGAGGAGTTGCCCGCCATTTTCTGGACTTCGCTGGCTATGATGCTGGGATTTTCAGGGGTGGGGATGGCGATTTTCTTTCCGCTGATTTCTCCGATCGTGGGGCAGTGGAGTAAGATTCCGGCCTCGCTTCAGCTGGATGCCGCCTACACGCTTTTTGCCGCCGGGCTCGGGACGCCGTTCCTTGTGTTGACGGCTTGTCTGGTGGGGGTGCTGGAGGCACACCAGAAATTCAAGCTCATCAACCTCATCCGGCTGCCGATGCAGATCTACACATTTCTCGGGCCGATGGCCGTGGCGATGGTCTCGCACAGTCTACTGGCGCCAGTGGTGGCCTTGTTGGCGGGCAAGGCGCTGGAATGCCTCATCTATTTTACGGCCTGTCTCTGGGATGTGCCGGTACTTCGGGGCGGGGTTCAATTCCAGCGCAAGCTGATCCGTCCGCTATTTGCGCTTGGCGGCTGGATGTCGGTGTCGAGCATTGCCATGCTGGTGCTGAATCAGGCCAATAGCGCCCTGATGTTTGGACTCCTACCGGTGGCGATGGTGGGCTTCTATGCAACCATTGCGGAGATGATCATCCGGCTTCTGATTTTCCCGAGAGCCTGGGTATCGGTGCTGTTTCCGTCATTCTCCGCCCAGCATGCCCTGGAGTCCGGTGCCCTGGCGGCGTTGTACGCCAAGGGGGTTAAAAGTCTGTTACTCTTTTCCTTCCCGGTGGTATTGATGCTTTTCGCCTTTGCGTGGGAAGGCCTGATGATCTGGCAGGATGCGGCGTTCGCGACGGCGAGCGCCGGGGTCATGCGATGGCTCACCGCCGGCATTTTCGTGTACAGCCTGTCCTTTGTGCCGTTTTCACTATTGCAGGGGGTGGGGCGGCCGGATATCAGCGCGAAGCTGCATCTGGTACTGATCCCGGTGGCGATCGGGATCGCCTGGTTTCTGACAAAACGGTTCGGGATGGAAGGGGCCGGGATCGCGTGGTTTATCCGGTGCCTGTTGGAGACCGTGGTCATGACCCTGTTGGCTCATCGGTATGCACCCGGATCCGGTTCGGC
>CAJBSZ010000303.1 GCA_903958395.1 uncultured bacterium
GCGGCGCTTACACGCCGCACTCCGAAAGACGCTACGCGTCGTAAAAGTCCCGGCGTAGCCGGTTAAGTCCACGTATAGGAATTTCAAGGTTTTGAATATCCAACATTTAACTTTGAACATCGAACATCGATGTCATCGCAGAGGAGAAGACTTATGAGGGATAAAACCCATCCACCGACCTCCGGCGCAGGGGCGGGGCGGAATGGCACGAAATTGACCCGCTCAATTTTCCGGGATGCGCCCGGCAGGGGGACGAGGCGACTCCGCCTACTTTTCCTCCCGGCCATAGCACTGGCGTTACTGTTCGGACGCGCCGGCCACCTGATGGCCGAAGAGAATATCCAGGACACCTACAAGAAGATGGCCGTCACGGTCGGCCAGGAGCATGAAGTCGGGGAGAAGGCGAAGACATTTTCGCCCGAGCAATTGCCGGGGCTGCGCTTGTGGTTGCGCTCCGATAGCGGAGTGACCCGGGACGCCGACGGTCTGGTGAGCGCATGGGCCGATCCCGAACGCAGCATCACGTTGAAACAGGCCAAGCCGGAGCTTCAGCCGATGTTCCTCCCGGCGGCGCAGAACGGGAAACCGGCGCTGCGTATGAATGCGCCGAGGGGCGATCCGAACTACTCTCGCCTGTCCCTTGCCAAGTTCCCGCTGGAGGGAGAGCGGATCACCCTTGTGGTCGTGGCACGGGTTGACACGCCGCCTTATAAAGACCATCCGGGCGGGGTCGGCAATCTTGTCTGGTATGGTGCACGGAGTTATGGACCGGAAAGCTTTGGGCTTAACGCAGCTGCCAAACTAGTCCTTCAAGGCACACCGCCGCCATCGGTTACACCGCAGGGCAGCCCGCTTCGCGATAGGGGATTTACTATTTTGCAAATTGACATAGAGCCGTCAAACAATCGGCAATCTATTTATGAGAATGGAGAGTTACTTGGTACAGCGCCGCGAATGAATGCAATCCCCGCATCGGCCATACTCGAACTCGGTGGATTTCACGGCGCAGTTGCCGAAGTGATTGTGTTAAATCAAACGCCCGATGTCCTTACGCGTGCCGTACTTACCCGCTACCTGCAGGAAAAATACGGACTAAGAAACACACAATATATTACCCCGGTAGCCGCCAAGCTGCCGTTCGCCTATTACCCGTCGGTGAATGAAATCGAATTTGCCTTCGACATGAACAGCCCGCTTCTCCAGGAATACTTCCGCAAAGCGCGCCAAGCAAAGACCCTGCCGACCCAGCCCGGCGTGGCGTATGCCTACTATACCACGGTTCCTTCAGCCGAGGCCGGCAAGCGCATTGATCAGGAATTCAAAAAGCTCGACACGTTTCAGCCGGCCGAGCAAGGGGTGATGCCTGTCCCATCCTGGGCCCCGGCGCTCAAAGGGCCAGTGTGGGTCCGCAAATCACCCACCATGAATGTTCTGGCGGTAAAGGGGTATATCGACGCGCCGACAAGCGGGACTTACACCTTCAATGATCTTGATGAGGGAAGCTTCTGGCTTTCCTTCTTCGCGTGCAGTCTCTTCTGCGATACGACGTTCGTTTTCGATTAGTTCAGCAGGAACATCTTCGCGATTTACAAACTGTGGTGCAAAGGCTGCGATGTGCTGAGCAATATCTTTACCGACTTCAGCTGCATCCTTAGTCAATTGAACTAGAACGCCAACTTGTGGTGGCAAATCTGGGCTTGTGCGGTGCAAGTAGATTCCAACTGGAGAATCCTTCAA
>CAJBSZ010000304.1 GCA_903958395.1 uncultured bacterium
AGCGGGGGCCTGGCAGAGTCGGAAGTCCAGATAGGCGCAAATCTGCATCCCCGTCATGCACCGGCGATCCGCAAGCGGACGCCCTACGAAGAGCCGGCGATCTACGGTTTATCATTACGCAAAATCTAGGTTTCATTACGCTATTTTGGGGTTGTTTGCCGGGCTTGCAGGAGATCATAATATTGGCAAAGTTAAGGGGAGGAATATTCATGAAAAAACCACTTCGAGTATTTGGAATGGCTTTGATGATCATCGCGGGGGGCTCGTTGACGGGGGTGGGGGCGATACGGACCACCTCGACCAGCGGGGATTGGACCAACAACGCCACGTGGGGGAGTCAATATCCAACCAATGGCGACACGGCCACTATCAACGGTAACTATACGGTCACGCTGACTAACAACGAGCAGATAGCCTTGGGCAGCGGCAATGTCAACATCGGCTCATCCTCCAAGGCTGGGACGTTGATGGTGTCCAATAACAGCACCGTCCTGGGTTTTGCTGCCATACAGGTCGGTTCCAGCAGCGGCGGCAGCAGATTGACTATTGTCGGCGGTGGCTTGGTGACTAATACCGCACTTTCCTATGTCGGCAATGGTGTCAATGCCAACTCGGTTCTGGTCTCCAACTCCAACTCGAGGTGGCTGGTTACGGGTGTCATATATCTGGGCTCTTCCTCTTCCAGCAACAGTATGACCATTGCTGACAGCGGAGTCATGAGCAACAATAATTCCTTCTATATTGGTTTCAACAGCGGCATTTCCAACACAGTTCTGGTCACAGGTGGAGGATCGAGATTTGACAATTCGGCTAACGGGGTCTTCGTCGGCCGAAGCACCAGTTCTAACAGTTTGACCATTGCCGATGGCGGAGTAGTGAATGCCACGGGGGGAGCAAGCGTCGGCTATCTGACCGGCGCCAATTACAATTCCGGTCTTGTCTCTGGTCTCGGATCATCATTGAACTCGGGCGCCATTTTGTACGTCGGCAGGGGAACAGTAGGCGCTGGCGTCACAAACAACTGTCTGTCTGTCACGACTGGAGGGCGGGTTGTTATAAGTTCCGGTTTTAGCCTAACCGTGGCGGATACCGTCAATTCTACGGGCAACGGCATGCTGCTGGCCAGCGGCGGGTTGCTGGAGGCGACTTCCACCGGCATCATCTTAGGCAACGCCGCAAATTCCGGCAACTACGTGACCAACTCCGGCGGCATCCTGCAGTTCACGGCGGCAACGCCTACGATTACGGTCAATAATTCCCCGCAGAACGTGATTGTGATCACCAACGGCACCGTGTCGTTTCGTAATGTCGCCCTGGTCAATCTGACCAACAATTGGGTGAACTCGAGCATCGGGAGCAGTACTGTGGCCTGGCAGGGCAACAATACCTTGCGTTTAAACGGCACCACGGCCACGAACGCATTGGGCTATTCCTACCAGTTCGCTACGAACCAGCCGATGGAGGCCAAAAACTACGTGAATCTGGAAATGCTGGGTACCAGTGCAATCAAGGGGGGTGGAGTGACCATCGGTGCCGGCGGGAGCATGCTGGTGTCGAACGGCACGGTCAACATCTCCGGCATAGTTACGAACAGCGGTACTCTGCGGTTTGTGAACAGCGCGGTGACGTTCGAAAGTAATGTTGTTCTGCAGGCGGGCTGCATCAACGCCGTCGTCTCCACCAACCAATTGCCGATGACCGTACAGGGAGTGCTGACGGTTAACGGAGGGACCGTGAACCTGCCGACTGGCTTCGGCACCACCGATTCGTTCACGCTGTACACGTCACCCAATAATACCATTTTGGGCAGCGTCTCGAGCTTGTCTGTCTCGCCCAATTCGCACCGGGCCGTGCTGAGCGACGACTCCAAGTCGATTGTTGTGCGGCCGCGCCAACCGGGATTTGTGTTTATGGTGGATTAACAGGCGTCCGATGGAAGAGGGGGGGGAACAATGAAACTCCAGTGTAAGCAGGCCTTTTTGGCCGCCTTCCTTGCGGGGACGTTTTGTGTTAACTTGGTGGGAGCAGGCGTGACCAATACCGTTCCGTGGTGGGACTCTTTTGAGTCCTACACCAACGGCGCCAGTGTTGTCGGGACCAACGGCTGGACCGGCGAGACGTCGAGCAGCGGCGTGGTGGTGACGAATTCAACGGTCATCAATCTCCTGGTCGAGTACACGAACTCCGGTGGGCGGACGTATCCTCTCCCGGCAACGCATACCAACGTGTTGCAGACCACGGCCCGGGTCGTTAATGACGTCCACAGCACCACGGGGGGCGTGGTGGCGGTTGACTTCATGGCCTGGCCCACCGCGCAGGCCACCAATCCACCTGTCTCAACCAACCTGCATTATGCCTTCTATATCAATACCAATGCGAACCTTGTCGTCTGGCACCAGAACCGGAGCGGCGGCACGACCAACAACGAATGGCGTGCCTTGACGAATGGGAATATCACCGTTAATACCAATGACTGGAACCGGTTCACGGTGATCCAGGACTACGGTCATAACATGTTTCAGATCCGGTTGAACGAAAGCGCCAACCCTCTCTCCGATCCGGTCGGCTGGACCATTCCAGGTGTCGGCAGTGCGCCAACGGGCACCTGGTTCCACATGGTCAAGACCAACGCCTGGCAATCGCATGTGATGCTGGACGGAGACACGACCAACTATGTGGATGACCTGGTGTTGACCAACCGGTGCGTGACGTGGAGCACCAATCATTTTGGCGAGGCCGCCGCGCCCAACGGTTCAATTGAAGCGACGCCTGTGTTCGACATTACCCTCCGTTACGACACCTTCGCCGGGACGAACAACGAGGTGTTGGGCTCCGGGGCGATTACGGTGACCAACGTTCCTCCTGGTCTGACCGGCGTGGTGACGAGGGTGGGCGATACTTCTCTACGCCTGAGCCTGACAGGGCAGGCCGTCGTCAGCGATAGCGTGAACAGTATCTCGAATCTGACGGTTGTCCTCAAGGACAGCGCCTTCTCCCTCGGCAACGCCGCCGATGTGACGGGACGTTCCAATGGAACAATCGTGGTTACGTTCCAGAACAGTTCCGGGACCGGGGCCCTCACACCAGACGCCACACGTTTCGGTGAGGCGGCGGCCAACGACGGCTCGATTAGCAACACTCTCACTTTCACCCTGACCGTCGCGACGTTCACGAATGTGTCGCCGCTGGTGGAGGGCGTGCACTACACCGTTTCCGGGGTGCCGTCTGGGTTGGGGTTCGTTCTCGATCGCAGCAATGAATCCACGGTTGTGGCGCGGTTAGCCAATAGCGCGACGCTGCATGCGACAGCCAACATCACCAATCTGAATGTATCCTTCCTTGATGGCGCCTTCCAGGGGCTTGCGGCGGCGGCCGTCATCCCGAATGCATTCTTTCTGGCCGTGGATTTCTGGGACGCGCCGGTGCTGACCTATTCGGGAACGAACTTTTTCGAGTCTGCGACCAACAACGGAAACATCGGGGGAGGTGTCGCCATCACGTTAACAGGCGATACGTTCACCAATGACACGTTCACGGCGGGAGTCCACTATACCGCGCCCATTGTGCCCGATGGTTTGGCGTTTGTCCTGACGTATATCAATCCAAGCAATGTGACGGCCTCGCTCACGGGCGCGGCCGGTGCGCATGCGGCGTCCAACAGTACGGCTATCACCGGGTTTGCTTTCCGGAGTGCCGCGTTCCAGCAGGTCGCCGCCGGGAACATCGTTGGTAGCGCGACCAACTTCGCCGTGGTGTTTTCCAATCAACCGGTGTTGAGTGTCTCCGGGACGAACTTCGCAGAGGTGGCGGCCAACAACGGGGCGATCGGGAACAGCCAGACGATCACTCTGGAGGGCACCCACTTTGTCAACGTGACGTTTGAGACCAATACCCACTATGCTGTCACCAACGTGCCGCCGGGGCTGACGTTCCATTTGGCTTACGAGAGCGACACGCAACTCGTCGCCACGTTGTCCGGTCAGGCGAGCAACCATCGGGTCAGCAATGATGTTGGCGACCTTGCCGTGACGTTTCAGGATGCGGCATTCACCGGCGGTATCGCCGCCAGTAATATTGTGGGGCATCCGCTCGTGTTTGCCGTCGCCTTCTCCAATCCGCCGGCGCTGACCTATAGCCGGACAAACTTCATGGAGACCCTGGAAGGCCGGATAGACAACAGCATACCGATCACCCTCACGCTCTCGGATGACACGTTCGCGGCGGATGTTACTAATTGCATCACGGTAGCCGGAAAACCCGACGGTTTGACGGCGTTGTTTACCCGCGTTGGTGACACGCAGTTGAGCGTGATGTTGAATGGCGCTGCCGCCGCCCATGCCAGCGGGGATAGTGTGCTCAACATGACATTCACGTTCCATGCCGGCGCGTTTGGTATCACCGATTATAACCAGGTGGATCACTACAGCCAGGCCCTGAGTGTAACCTTCAACGATTTGGAGGTGTTCAACACGGTGCCCTACTCGGAACCATTTGAGGGATACGCCAACGGTTTGTGGCTGGGCGGGACAAACGGGTGGAAGGCGCTCTACTATGCTGACGCAGGGGTTGTTACCAATGATGACACTGTGACCGCCCGCCTGCAGGGTTATCTGCAGAGTCACGTCTCGCTTCCCCTCAACACCACCCATCGGCAAACGCTCTCGGTGAAGGATAGTATGCGCGTCGCCGTCCATAGCGAGATGGCGCCGGTGGTTTATCTGGATTTCATGGTGCAACCCGTGGCTATGCAGGAAGCGCCGGAATGCGACACCAACCTCCAGTACGCGTTCTATGTCAGCACTAATCTCCAGTTGGTGGTCTGGCACCGAAATTGGGCCGTGGTTCCTCATTCTAACGAATGGTTGACGGTGCAGAACAGTACGACGATCGACACCTCCCACTGGGTGCGTTTCACCGTCGCGCAGGACTACTCCAGCCACATGTTCCAGATATGGGTGAACGAAGGGGCCCCTGTGTCCGATCCCGCAGGCTGGACGGAAGGCGGTGGAGCGCCGACTGGCTCCTGGTTCCACATGGTGCAGACCAACGCCAGCATGAGCCATTTTACCATGTCCGGAATAGGCCAAGCCTATCTTGATGATTTGAGCGTCCGGACGAATCGGCCTGTTTTCGGATTTGGGACTGTGTTCAAGATCCGGTGACGGGAAGCGCGAAGCACCGTAGGGCCGCCGCTTGTCGGCTGGCCGTGAGCATGGGGGTGATGCAAGCGGGGGGCCTGGCAGAGCCGGAAGTCGGGATAGGGCACAGGATCTGCATCCCTTCATGCACCGGCGATCCGCAAGCGGACGCCCTACGAAGAGAGGAAGAGCGAAGCACCGTAGGGCCG
>CAJBSZ010000305.1 GCA_903958395.1 uncultured bacterium
ACAAGGGGTGCCTAGCCGAGGCGTATCTTCCGGTATTCATTCGGGATTTAAGCAATATGCTGAATGTGTTTGGCGCCGTGAAGGGGGAGGGGTGAGCTTCGTCGTGGCCGCCTTCCCAACGTCCTGGACGCGACAAAGCGCGTCCCTCCAAGGAATCCCCTCAGGGATAATGGGGAGGGGAGTCCTAGCTGAAGGCATCGACAAAAGCATCCAGCTCCTCGGGGGTCATCCCTAACAGAGACCCTCGCTTTCTCCATTCCGAGACCGCTGCGGTGACTTCACCAATGATCGTTTCACCTTGAGTTGGCTTGATGCGGAAGTAAGGCGCCTCGGAACGCAATGCTTCGAGAGAGGCCTCCGGTCCGGTGCGCTGGGAAATCCAAGTCTTCAATTCCGGAACGCGGTCGGGAAAGGGGTTGAGATCGAAGGCGGGTGCCAGGCGCCACTGGTCGTGGCCGACGTGCAGAAAACCATGGTTGTGGAGGTGATCATCGACGTTGTTGATCAGGATCGAGAAAGCAATGCGCCTGTAGAGTTCCTCAATGTCGCGCTGGGCATCACAGCCGTGGACTCGCAGGGCGTCCACGATCTCGGTATAAGTATGTTCCTCGGGGTCATCTCGCTCAACGCCGAGTAGCGTCGCGGCAGAGACGTAGGGAATGCGGGTGCCATCGCTCTTGCGATCGAAGCGGCGGATCAGGGCGACGGGCAGGTTATCACTCATAACCAGGCGGGCTTCAGCCGCCTGGATGCCGGCGCGTTTCGCAAGCTGAAGGGCCAGAATTTCCCCCTTTGTAACGGCCCGCTGGTCGGTCACACTGGGAAACTTTCCAATCGCCAGTTGGCCGTCTGCATCCCGCAGGGAACATTTAGGGCGAAGGCCACCCAAGGAGGTGGCACGCCCACGCAGATAGGCCAGATCCCAGGCCGTCTCTGTGCTTGTCTCGACGGCCTGCGACGAGGCGATAAGTTGCCTCAATTCAAGCAGTGGCGGGGTGCGCCGCCCGCTATCGGAGGATGCGCCTTGAATGATCCCTTCCTCATCCTGAAAACGCAACGCGCCGACACGACTCTCGTCATCGACAGCGAGGAGAAAATCAAGCTCCCCAAGGACGTTGATCGTGGGCGGGTTTTGCTGAGCCCGTGCGGACTCGCGTCGCTTGGCGTGATCGCGAAGGATTACGCGACGCGCCCAACCGTCAGGTTCGGTGTCGGCAATGGCACCATGGAAGAGTGAGCCTTCCCCATGACGGGCATGGAATTGGAACCCGCTCACCAGCGGGAGCGTGGGGTCGATGGAGAAGCGTTCTTCATGAGCCAACCACTCGGCTGTGTATGAGAATGCCGCGCTTTCGCGACGGCCCTGCCGGTCGTAGCGCAGTTCCCCGAGTGGAAACGCTGAAACGTCCAGCATTACCTGGATGTGTCGCTTCATTGTTTGCCTCCTGGGAAAGAAAAAGGTCGGGGTGATGTCACCCGCTTTGGCAGATGCTCAATGTCAAGCAACAGGCCTTGCTCGTCATGGCGCTGATCAACCATCCCGGCCAATGGCGTGCCGAAACCGAGCACAAATAAAGCCTGAGCATAGGCACCCATTGAAACGGTGGCGTCGCCCTTTTCCATCCTTTGCCATGTTGATTTTGATACCCCGAGTCGCTCACACATCATGGCCACAGTGAGTCGCCGCTTGCGCCGGGCAATTGAGATGTCAGCGCCAAACTTGACAAGCGAACGTCGCACCGGCTGTGGCAAGATATCATTGACCTCTGATTTCATGTAAAAGATTATACATAACCCTCAATCGCCATCAAGCATTTATATATGAGTCCTTGAGGTGTGGGCTCATATGAGCTCAGCAGGGGTTTGTCGTACTGACCCGTCGCTGGCGGAGAGTGTCTTGGCAATTCTGGAGGGCGGCACGGTCGAGCTCCAAAAAAAAGAGCCGCCGAATTTTCGGCGGCTCTTTTTTGTTCTACTTGGACGACCTTAGTTCGTCACGGTCACCCGCAGGAAGGCCGGGGTATAGGGAGCGGCAGGCAACGTGACTTCATTCGTGCTGTGCGTGCTGTCGCCTCTTGGCAAGCCGGATGTAATCGTTGTCCAACCTGAGATGATCGTCAGATTCGAAGACCACTGGATGTTATACGGATTCATCGCATTGGTCGTACCAATCCATTTCAGGACGGGGAAACCATTGACGATCGTGGAACTGATGATGACAAGCTTGGATGTCTCATTCGTCGGATCCGTTCCGGCGAGACGCTCCGTCCAGGTCGGGGCGCCATCATTGTCCCAATCGCCCAGTGCCAATTGGTCATATGTCGTGTAGGTGCCGTTTGTGTTCATACCCCGGTCAAGCATCCACTGGATTGGCACTCCATTGGTAGCGTATTGCTCCGCCGCTGCGTAGGTGATGGAATTCGTTGTTACCACCATGTCGTCCAGCATGCCGGAGCCGGAGAGAACGATGCGGTGAAGGGCTAGGTTTGCATCATCCCACTTCGGGCTGATGAACCAGGGGCCACCAGTGGCTCCTGTACTCACATCCGCGCCGGGATAACCATTAGGAGCGCTAATCAAATTGCCGTTAACGAGGACTTTAAACATGGCGATTGGTGCAACAGATGTGTCGTAGTTCATTACCAAGGTCAGTCGACACCAAGACCCAGACGATATTTGGGCGCCACTAGTGAGTTCTGTCCATTGAGTAGAGTCAGGGGTGCCGGGAATAGTACTGGCTAGAACTCCATGGTAGACATTGACATATCCATTTGTGCCAATATACAGGGACACCTGCGAATTACTCACTGCCTCCATTTGGGAGCCTGACGGAGGTTCCGCGAACATCGGCTTGATCATCGTATCAAGAGCCACGGTCGTGAGGCTGGTGCCATTGAACTCATTCGTGATCGGACCATCGCTGAATGCCATGACTTGAAAGTGGTTGGCATTTGTTACCGGATACCCTGCAGTAGGGGTGTAGGTCAGATTCGTTACCACCGCCAGTGAGGTTCCGGTGACGCCCTGCCAGACCGTTCCGACAAGGTTGGAGCCTACTGCATATTTATCACTTTCATAGGTGTCCGCATACGGAATGGGATTGGTGATTTGAGCCATGCTCACCGAACCCGTTACCCACAGAACCGAAACAACCATCGCAAAACATTTTTTCATAGCAACCCCTTACAGAATGATTTTTACTAATCCTTCACAAAGACAGAGTACCCCAAATCCTGATTAATTGTCAATGTTTGAAAAAGCAAAAATAACAATTCGCATTATGGGTTTTCTTTCGTAGGGCCG
>CAJBSZ010000306.1 GCA_903958395.1 uncultured bacterium
AGAAACGGAACAGCCGGGACGGTCCGTCGCCACTCCACCTCCCCTTCCCCATGACCCAGCCCCTGAATCCACCGGAGAAAAAACCGTCGCCCGCCGCCCCTGGGCCATGCTGACAGGCCTTATCCTGCTCGGCATCCTCAGCCTTGCGTTCATCCTGTGGCTTCTGTTTTTCGGCCTGCATTTGTGGCAGAAACCCCCGGCTCCCGCACCCGTCCCCGCACCCGCTGCCACCGCCTTAAAAGCGCCGGCAACGCCTTCTCCTGAGCCCGTTCCGGCACCGGTACCCAAGACAGAACCCGTCGTGGTCGCCGTTACCAACATTCCTCCGGCAAGCCCGCCGCCCGCCCCGGTCACAAATACCGTCGCGGTCCCCATTACTCCTTCCGCGCCCCTCGTCGCGCCCCAGCCCACGGAAAGCACGGTAAAAGTGGCCCTGCCGGTACTGTGGCCCAAACTGCTTATCACGGGGATTATCGGGCGCAACAAGGGTGGAGAAAGCGCCGTGATCATCAATGGACAGATGCTGAGCCCCGGGGATTCCCTGGAAGGGGTCAAGATTGAGGGCATTGAAAAGCAACGCGCCAAACTTGTCTTTCAGGGCGAGACAAAGCTCCTGTCGGTGGGTGGGACTACAGAGTAGCCGTTACGCCCGCTTCGGGTTTCGGCTCATTCCTGAGCTTCTTCTGCTCGCTTATCGCGTCAAACTCGGCCGGGGCCGTGATGAAGAAATGACACCGGCGCCCGATTATGGACTCCGTCTTGTCCCGAAGTTGTTTGTTGTAGGGGTTTAACAGCACCACAAGAACATCGTTTCCCATCATCTCAAAAGGCATCACTCCGAAACGAATGATAAACTCCCGGGGGAGCATTTGAAACACCTGATCCTGCACTTCAAAAAGGGAAAGGGGAATCATAGGCACCCCTGAATCCCGCGCGGAATAAGCCAGAATACGATCCATGCTCCGGCCGCCCCGATCATGGATCGCATGCAAAACCGATACCGTCACAAGCGCGGTATTGGTCGAGATAGCGCTCAAATCCTGCGCCACCATGGCGTAATCCTCCTGCGTCAATTCCCCCGCCTGAAACAGGGTCCAGGCAAATGACAATTCGGAGGTGACATGCGAACTCCGCCATTCCACATCATCAACCTTAACGGGTTCAGGCTTCGCGTGCGGCTCCGCAGCCAGGTCAAAGCTCTTCACCTCGCCTGCAGCCGCCTCCAGAAAGGCATCTATACGGGCGAGGGTCTCCCGCGCAAGGGGATCCGAGGCCGCCAGTAAAACCATTCGGTCCCTCAGCATCTCGATGGCATCCCGGTCCTTCTCCTCGATGACCACGGCGATGAGACGGGCGAGATATTCACGGGCCCTCGACAGATCGCCGACTTGCCCATAGGCGTGGGACAGGGCTTCGAGGGACACGCGGTCATTCGGGATTGTCTCAACAATCTGCTCGAATGCGGCAATGGCATTCCAGACCTGACTCTCCAAGTCTTCCCGCTGTCGGTTTTCCTCAGTCATCGATGCCATTTCCAATCTTCCAGCCACGAAACGGGCTGATTGGGCAGAGTCTAAATCAACCCTCGGTAAAAAGTCGAGCCTGCAGTAGCTTTGGGCAATTCCTCAGGCGTCTATGAGCTTTTGACGCATTGCATATCATCCTTTTTATGTCCCATCGAAGCGGGTGGTGAAGGATTTTCCTACGCTTTCTTGAGGGCAAAGAGGGCGGCGTCGTAATTGGGTTCCTGGGCGATTTCGGGGACTTGCTCGGTGTAGATCACCTTGTCCTGCTTATCCAATACCACCACCGCGCGACTGAGTAATCCGGCCAGGGGGCCCGTGGTGATCACCACCCCATAGTCGCGACCGAACGACGGGGAACGCATCGTGGAGAGATTCACAACCGACTTGAGCCCCTGGCTTTCACAGAAACGCTTCTGGGCAAACGGAAGATCGGCTGAAATATTGATAACCACTGTGCCCGGCAACCCGCCTGCCTCCCGATTGAACCGCTGGGCGGATAACGCGCAGACCGAGGTATCCAGGCTCGGCACAATATTCAGAACTTTTTTCTTGCCGGCATAGGCATCGAGCCCGACATCCGACAAATCACCGGCCGTCAACTTAAACTCCGGCGCGGAGCTTCCCACCTTCGGCAAAGTCCCCACCGTTTGAATCGGAGTTCCCTTAAACGTAATCGTAGCCATCCGCGACCTCCTGGGTTGTTAACTGACCTACTCCACTGTCACACTTTTCGCCAGATTCCGGGGCTGATCGATTGAGCACTGGCGCAGGCGCGCCACATGGTAGGCAAACAGTTGCAGGGCCACGACCGTCGGGATCGGGGCGGTGAGATGCGAGCATTTCGGAACATGGATGACATGATCCATGTTCGCCACAACGTCGTCATCTCCCTCGGTGACAATTCCAATCACCGGAGCATGGCGGGCACGGCATTCCTGGACATTGCTGATCATCTTGTCCCTTCCGGCAATGTCATTGACCATGGCAAGCACCGGTGTCTGCTTATCCAGCAGGGCGATAGGGCCGTGCTTGAGTTCCGCCGCGTGATAGCCTTCGGCATGGATATAACTGATTTCCTTGAGTTTTAAGGCTCCCTCAAGGGCGACAGGGAACATGGATCCGCGCCCGAGAAAGAAGAAGTCCCGTGCCTGGTGATACTGCTCCGCCACCTTGACAATCTCATCGTTGCGGGCCAGAACGGCTTTGACGAGATCCGGGATCTCTCGGATCTTCTCGCAGAGCTCCATCCCGTTTTGGCGCGAGAGGCGCCGGCAGCGGCCCAGCTTGAGCGCCATCATCAGCAGCACGGTGAGTTGGCAGGTAAACGCCTTGGTCGAGGCCACGCCGATTTCAGGGCCGGCATGCAGGTAAACGCCCCGCCCGGCTTCGCGTGCAATCGTCGACCCCACCACGTTGCAGATTCCCACCACCAGCGCGCCCTTCTGCTTGGCCTCGCGTACGGCCGCAAGGGTGTCTGCAGTCTCGCCGGACTGACTGATGGCCACCACCATGTCATCAGGACGGATGATCGGATTGCGGTACCGGTACTCGGCCGCCTGATCCACCTCAGTCGGAATGTCGGCCAGTTCCTCAAAATAATATTTTCCCACCATCCCGGCATGGTACGAGGTCCCGCAGGCCACGATCACGACGCGCCGGATGGCTGAAAGTTCGCGGGGGGTCAGGGCAAGTCCCGACAGCAGCGCGGTTCCCATCTGCTCATCCAGCCGCCCGCGCAGGGTATTACCCAGGGATTCGGGTTGTTCATTGATTTCCTTGAGCATGAAATGCTCGTAGCCC
>CAJBSZ010000307.1 GCA_903958395.1 uncultured bacterium
CGCCAGCCCCGACAAAGCCGTGGTTTTTGATTTAGGCACATTGGCCGATGGTCATCTCGCATGGCGCGTGAACTGGCAGGGCACACAAGTCATTGCTCCCTCACGCGCAGGTATTTTGCTGGATAAAAACAATACTGGTGCAAACGCCACCATATCGGCCCCGAGCCTGCGTTCCTTCGTCGAGACTTTTTCCACGCGCCATCTCCAGAAATCCGTTTCTCTGGCGGGAACCGCGGCCGAATTTACGGTGAATATCCCGGGCGGCCCGGCTTGGACCTTCGAAGTCCGGCTCTTCAATCAAGGCGCTGCCTGGCGCATGCGTGTCCCCGGCAGCGGCAGTCGCCATGTCTCCGGAGAGAGCACCGATTTCGTGTTGCCGCCAGCGACGACCGTTTATGCCAATCCGGACACCGTCTCCTATGAAGGCCTGCATGTGAAATCGGCGATCGAGGCACTTAAACTGCGCAATGATGCCGGCATGCCGATGACCTTTGAACTGCCCGGCGCGCGCTTCGCTGCCCTCACCGAATCCGATGTCATGCACTACTCAGGCATGACGCTCGGCACCACCGGCAGCAACCGCCTGATCGGTAAATTCCGTGATGACCCCAAGGGCTGGGACATGGACGGCGATATCGACTCGCCGTGGCGCATCGTCCTGCTCGGCGAGAACCTCAATGAGCTCCTCCATGCCAGCGCCATTGTGGAAGCGGTTGCCCCGCTGCCCAACCCAGAACTCTTTCCAAATGGCTCAGCGACCGAATGGATCAAGCCCGGACGCTCGCTCTGGCAATGGTGGGCTTTCAACGATGCGGGCACCCATTGGTCCAAACAAAAGGAGTTTGTCGACAAAGCGGCAGAGCTCAAATGCGAATACTATCTCGTGGACGAGGGCTGGGAACACGAACGCCAGGAGTGGTTTAAGCCGGGCAATCCTGATGGCGCTTGGGAAACACTCAAGGAACTTGCCGATTATGCCGCTCCCAAGGGCGTGCGGCTCTGGGTCTGGCGCGGCTGGCGTCCCGACACCAAAAAGCAATGGGGCGGTCTCGAAACTCCCGAGAAACGCACCGAATTCTTCCGCCGTTGCCGCGAGGCCGGAGTTGCCGGTGTAAAAATCGATTTCATGGAAAGTGAGAGCCATGAAAGGCTCGCATTTTACGAAGCCTGCCTGCGCGCCGCTGCCAAGGAACGCATCATGGTTAATTTCCACGGTGCCAACAAACCGACTGGCGAAGCCCGCACCTGGCCCCATGAGATGACCCGCGAAGGCGTGAGAGGTCTTGAATTTAATAAGTTCGGTAGCCTACCACCGGCGCACTACACCACGGTGCCGTTCACTCACCTGCTCGCCGGACATATTGATTTCACTCCCGCGACTCTGAATCCCGCTTTTTTCAAAGGCACCACTGCAGCCCTGCAACTGGCCAGCGCCGTGGTCTTCTCTTCTCCCTTCTTGAGCTGGGCCGATGACCCCGCGCTTTATCTGCAGAGCCCGGCCGTAGATGTCATCCGCGACATGCCGGTCGAATGGGACGAAACCC
Source organism: uncultured bacterium (assembly GCA_903958395.1). GTDB lineage: Bacteria > Verrucomicrobiota > Kiritimatiellia > CAIKKV01 > CAITUY01 > JAABPW01. Next base: position 1,545 of record CAJBSZ010000307.1, read on the forward strand.
GCGTCCTCCCTCCGAGCGCGATCGGAGAAGTCGTCCTCATGGCCCGCCGCCATGGCCAGGAATGGTGGATTGCCGCGATGAATGGAGGCATGGCCCGCCAATTCCAAGTCAACCTGGCGGCACTCGCCGGAAAAGAGGCCGTCATCGATATCTTTCTTGAGGGAAAAAAGCCGCACGAATTCGATATCACCCGCGACGCGCCAATTCCCGAGTCCGGCTTGATTCATTTAGCGATCAAATCCGGCAGTGGCGCACTCATCCGGGTAAAGCCCTCCCCACATCCTAAAATCACTGCCCCCGGA
>CAJBSZ010000308.1 GCA_903958395.1 uncultured bacterium
CTCCTGAATCATACGCAAGGGCGCGCCATTGGCGAGCAAATGTGTGGCAAACGAATGCCGCATCGTGTGGGGTGACACCGCCTTCGTAATCCCCGCACGCCGCGCAAAAAGCCCGATCTGCTTCCATACCGTTTTGCGACTGAACGCCGTTCCGCGCCGGGTCAGAAAGACCTGCCGCACCGCCGGGTTCTTGACAAAAATCGGCCTGACCTCGGCCAGATAACGGTCAATAGCCGCGTCCGCCTTGCCGCCCACCGGCGTCACCCGCATCTTGTTGCCCTTGCCCGTGCACCGCAAATACCCGCTGTCGAGATGCAGGTCTTCCAGGGTCAGGTTCACCAGTTCAGAAACCCGAAGCCCGGAGGCATACAGCAGCTCCATCATCGCCCGATCCCGAACCGACAGGAGATCGTCGCCGATTACAGCATTCAGAAGACGCTCCACTTCCTTGACCGAAAGCGTGCCGGGCAGCACTTTCCAGAGACGGGGCGACTCCATGACCGCCGTGACATCCTTCTCCAGCAACCCTTCCTGAACCAGATATCGGAAGAACACCTTGATGGCCACCAGACGCCGCGAAATAGAATTCATGGCGAGCCCCCTGTCCCGCTCGTGCTCCAGGTAGTCGAGCAAGAGTTTCCGAGTGACCTCCCGGGGCGCATGTACTCCCGCCGCCTGGGCAAAGCCGGAAAAATTCGCAAGATCATTCCCGTAGGCTTCCCGGGTCTTCGGGCTCAACCCCTGCTCAAAGGACACATGATCCAGAAATTGTTCAACCAGGGCGATCATAAGGAGCTCAAATTTCCCAGGCTTGTTCCCGCAATCCCTTCGTCGAAACAAACTCAATCCGCCGATCATTCATCACCAGCGCCGCTTTGTCCGGCGCCACGTCGATCCGTGCAGTCGCTCCAGCCGAACGCGCCTTGAGGACAGTGGCCAGCAACAGGGCTTTCTCCACCCCGTCACCCCGACCATAGTTCCACACTTCGTCCGGTTGGGCCAATCGACCCGGCTCATCATAAATCGAGTCGCCCGGCATGGCGGCAATCACGGCCTCCACCTCGTCGTCCGTCATGAGTTTCGCCCCCGCCACCGATACGGGATTCCGTTCGAGCGCGGCCTTTAGAAAGGGAGCGGGTTCCGTACGGCTCAGATCCCGGTAGGCATAAAAAGCCAGGTCGGCAACGGGGAGCGTGGCGCGCAATGACTCCAGTCGCGCAATCACCGCCTCCCGCGTCATGTCTCGGGTAATCGCCAACGGTTCACCTGCGGGGATGAACGTACGTTCCGCCGCCACGGGCAGACGGGGCTCGATGTGGCAGAACCTGATCAGGCTCTCCATCGCCCACTCGGCATTCAGACAGGAGCACGCGAATTGGGTTTTCAGCCGGGCAATATCTTCCGCGCTGTTCAGGTTTGGTTTTTCCCGGCGCACGAAATCCTCCAGATCGTCCAACATGATCCGGCCCGGAAGCGGCTCGGGCACAAACTGATCCATGTCGATCTCCGCAAGCAGAGCGGCACGTGTCGTATCGGTGACTAAAGACGATCCCCCTTCTTCATACTGAAACGCCACTTCCAGTGGGACAAAATGATTCATGCCTCGAATCGCATGACGAAGCTGAAAGCATTTCTGAATATCCCGTTTGTGACGCAGGAAATTCCCCATCACTTCATCGGTCAGCGGCGTATCCAGAAAAGCCTTCAGTTTTCCGGTAAACCGTTGATACACCTCCGGGCTGATCGTCGCCCCGGGGTAAACCGTATGGATCCAGCCGGTTTCATGAGCCACGACCGTCACCTGCTCATTTTCCAGAGCGCGCCGGGCCTGAGCCGAGAGCGCTGTCCCGTTGCACCACATTTTCTTAGTTACCAGCCGCCGGTTATTCGTCAGGATCCCATCGTCCAAATCCACATAATTCTGGGAATGGAGCGGAGTGGCCATCAGGTAGATATCCTTCAGCGGGATTCCTGCCACAACAAACAAAGCCGCCGCATACAATGCGGCCAGAGAAACGCACTCCCCTGCGCCGGCCGCGTAGCCCTCCTTGTAACGGAAGGCATCCATGGCTTCCACCGTCTCCGTCTTCCAGTAAGGAATGGTCTCACTGTTATACTTGTGCAACCCGAAATGGGTCCGGATATCGATCGCGAAATAATATTTGTCGCCTTCATAGCCGAACAGGGCGTTGGACTGACGCAGGGTCGTCTCGTCCAGAAATGGCCGGAACCGCGCCATTTCCCGCTCCTGGGTTGTCAGACCCCAGGTATCCAGATCGAGATTGAAAGCATAGTGATCCATGATGTACTGCTTCAGGCGGGTAATGCGGCGATAGGGCTTCATCTTCGCCAATCCATTGAACCAGGGATCCTCCCGCCACTTCCAAAGTCGCGGCGACATCAGGTTAGCCAGTAACAAGGCCATCATCAGTTCCGGAAAAACAAAGATTTCCATATCCGACAGCGTTACCGCCGCCGAACGCATTTCCATTTCTCGCGTAGGGTTCATGAGGGGCTGATGATGAAACACCCCTTGCACCCTGTCAACTTTTCCCTCTTGTCAACCCGCCCGGCTGCGCTACACTACAGTCGAGGGGATTGAGCACAGGTAAGTAGTGTATGATCAAAGCACATAAAGTTATCAGGAGTGCGCTGGGCGCCGGACGGTGGTTTCCGGCGAATCGGACCGAATTGGCGGGATCCATTCAGGGCTATATTGAGGAGGCTTTTGTTCCCGAGGTAGCCGGCCCTATCGTCGCCGCCATTGCACCGCATGCCGGCTACCTCTATTCAGGTCAGGTGGCAGGTTATACCTATCGGGCGATTTTGGATAGCCTCACCGAGCATGGAGCCCCGGAAACGGTGGTTGTCCTCGGATTCAGCCACAAGGGGGAGGGACAGGGTGTGGCACTCATGGATGGAACCACCTTCGTCACCCCGCTCGGAGAAAGCTCCATGGATACCGAGGCGGCAACCCTCCTGATCGCAGCCGATCCGCGCCTCCGGCCCGATTACCGGCCCCACATGGGCGAGCATTCCCTGGAAAACCAGATTCCGTTCATTCAAACGGTTCTTCCGGGGGCCTCCCTGGTGATGGCCCTGATCGCGTCGCGCGACTCCGCCACCCTGGATGCGCTGGCCAAAGCGCTAAATTCGCTGGCGAGAAAGAAAAAGATTCTGGTGATCGCCAGTTCTGATATGCTCCATGACTCCTCTTACGAGAAGGTTCGCAAGACCGATCAGGCCACATTAAGGAAAGTGGTTGCCATGGACACCACGGGAGTGATGCATGACTGGGATTACAGCCAGCAGGTTTTTTGCGGAATCGGCCCGGTGGTTACGGCAATGAAGTACGCCCAGCTCCGGGGAGTCGAAAAGGGAACGCTATTACGATATCGCAATAGTGGCGATGATTTCCCTGAAAGCCGGGGGCAATGGGTGGTTGGATATGGGGCCGTGGCGTTTTCGGTATAGACTAATGACAACTCAATCCAACCATCTTCGCGTCACCCTCGTGCAAATCAA
>CAJBSZ010000309.1 GCA_903958395.1 uncultured bacterium
GTAAGAGCCGGATGCGCAAATTATCTGTGCTTTTGCGCTATTGGTCGCTGTCAACAGGTGCGGACTTCCTTGCGGTAGCGCAACGGGGACCGGCCCATTTCCTTCCGGAAGACTGTGGCCAGACGCTCGGGCGAAGCGAATCCGGAGGCCTCAGCCACGTCGGGTATGGAAAGATCCGTCTGTTCCAGCAATTCCCTCGCCCGCTCCAGATGGACGCGGCGGATTTCCTGCGCCGGTGCCCGTTGAAGCTGGGTCGAGAACCGCACCTCCAGCATGCGGCGTGAAAGCCCGGCGTGGCTGACCACCTCCCCGACGCGTAGCGAACTACGGGCCGCATTGGCGCGGATGAAGCGTACCGCTTTCAGGAGGGCGGGGTCTTGAATGGCGAGCGTGTCGGTGGATTGCCGGGTGGTGATGCCCAGCGGAGGCAGCAGGATGGACTTTCGGGGACTCGCCTTGCCCCGCATCATGCTGTCGAGTGCCATGGCGGCCTGGTAGCCGATCTGCTCGGCTGATGGGCGGATCCCTGAAAGGGAAATCCGGGCCGCCTTGCAGAAGAGGTCGTCATCGGTGCCGCTCAGTACTGCCACATCCTCGGGTACCAGCAATCCCGCCTCCTGGGCGGCATACAGGATCTCGCGGCTGCCGCTCGCGTTCCAGGAAAGAATGCCGACCGGTTTGGGGAGGCCGCTCAGCCAGGCGGCGAGGTGGGACTGATCGAGATTCCAGTTGGGCTCGGCGCCATGCCGCGGAGGGACGGAATAGATCGAACACTCCGCGCCAGCGCGTTGAAGGGTTTCAGCGAAGGCGGACTGATGGGCGGCCACATATTCCAGGCCGCGCAGGCTGAAATACCCGCAGTGGCGAAAGCCGCGCTCCAGGAAATACTCCGCCGCCAGCCGTCCTGAGGCATGAAGATTGGTCGTCACCTGCGGGAAAGGATTGCCGGGCAGATTGATTCCGGACACGTTGACCACCGGGCACTTCAACTTCTGCAGCTCCGCCAGAACGTGGGGATGACCCACGCGGGCGATAACCCCGTTGCCGGCCCATCCTGAAGGTGCCGCGATATGCTCCTCCATGCCCCTCGGTTCGATGAAAAGATGCCAGGGACCGTGTTGTCGGTCATAGTTCAGGATACCGGTGACCACCTGCCTGCCCCAACTGGTGGAGGTTTCAACGAGTATCGCCACGCTCGGTGTTTTATGACTTTGTGCCTTGGACATAACGCAAAACGTTAGAAAAAAAACGCAATTGTGTCTAGTATAATTGAGAGCAGTCTGGAATAGTGACCGTGTTTCAAACGGCTACTTTATCAGGGCGGTTCCGCATGATTCTGTCGGAAAAAGTCGCCTTTCCCGGACCAAGCACATGCGCAAAAAAGAGGTTGATATGAGGGATAATGAGGGAACGACTCCAGTGAATAATAGGTTTTGTTTTCTGTCACGGTCCGGATTTCCTATCTTGCTTCTCGCGGCGTGCTGGCTGGCCGGGATCGCCCCCGCCGCGGAACTCGTTAATGAAGCCTATCGCGTGGCGCTCCAAAGTGACGGCGCCGTCATGATATCCGCGCAAGGAGCGACCCCGCAACGCTTTGAGCCTTGTTTCACGGTGATTTTTGGTTCCTCCGACCCGAAGCACGGCCTGAGTTGGGGGCAGTTTAAGGATGAAAGCCTTAAAGACATGTATAACATCGAAAACTGGTCCCTGACGCCGGGCGCGAAAAAGAAAATCAAGGTTGATTCCAAAAAGCATGTTGATGACGGGTTCGACCCGGCAACTGATCGCGCCGCCGGCGCCGGGACAACCGGCAATCTTTTCAAGGCAGGCCATAGTGTGACGGTGACAGCGGTAAGGGGTGAGATCGAAAACGGCCGAGTCAACTGGACGTTCCCTGCCCAGGAAGAGTTCGAACTCAGGGCTTCCTTGGAACTTCCCGCTGGAAACGCCGCACCAAGACTTACCTGGAAGTTCATGCCCAAGAAAACAGGTTGGTGGTCCGTCGGCTACACCGGTGCGCCGCAAGTCCCGCCGGACAAGATGGACGAAATGTGGCAACCGATGATCTGGCAGGAAAAGCGTTTCCCTGAGGATAGTTTTATCACCAGTGCGTTCAGGTGTCCTTTGCCGACGACGCTGGTGACGGCGGGGGGAATCACCTGTGGCGTGGTGGCTGATCCCGCCGAATTGTCGTTCCAACCTTTGCCGCGGTTTGACAATTCACGGTTTGGCGTCGCGGTACGTAATGCTTCCGGCCACGCCCAGCCGATGCTCTTTGCCCCCGTTTTCGGCGGTAAAGGCTCGGACATGCAGTCCGGGGTACCCCACACGTTCAGTGTCCGCCTGCTCGTACATCCGGGCCGCTGTTCTGCGGCCTATGTGTACATTGCCCGGACCCTCTATGGTTTTCACGACTACCGCGTGAATGCCTTTTGTTCACTCAACCGGACGCTTGAGACCATGATCGCGTACGGCTTGAGCGACTACAGCCGCTTTAATGCCGAACTCAGGGGCTGCTCCTATGATACCGACATGCCGGGGAGCGTGAAGAACATTTCCTCTCTTCACCCTTTGGGGTTGGCGATGGTAACCGATGATGAAACGATCTTCAATGAACGCGCCCGCCCTATGATCGAATATGCCCTCTCGCGCGAAAAATTTCTTTTCACGACCAAGCTGGGCGAAAAGGGGACGCAGTCGGCTTCGTCCATCTTGAACGGGCCGGGCGGACAGGTTTCAGAGTTCGTGGCCTTGTACCTGATGTCGCAAAAACGTTCAACCATCCTGCTGGACGCGGCTGAAACACTTTTCGCAAAGACGCGGGTGCTGAATCTGAATGCGCCGGTGCGAGGGGACATCTGGCCTAATGCCCTGGCTCTCTACCGTGCCACGGGCCAGAGGCAATGGTTGGAGCGGGCCGTCAAAGGGGCCGACGAATACATCGCCCGGCGGATCGCGACCGCCCAGACCGACTTCTCCGACCCCGATTCGCGCGGGATGTTTTTCTGGACCAGTTTCGCGCCCAACTGGACCGAGTTGCAACTACTCTACGAGGAGACCGGTGAAAAACGTTTTCTTGATGCCGCCGTGGCCGGTGCGCGCCAGTTCTCCCAGTTTGTTTGGATGTGTCCGGCTGTTCCCGAGGCGGACATCCTCGTCAACGAGGGCGGTGTCGCGCCCTCCTATCGGCCCCGGCTCCCGAAGATCGCCATTCCCGAGGAAACCGCGCCTGCCTGGCGGTTGTCCGAAATCGGGCTGACCCCCGAGTCCGCTCCGACCTGCAAGGGGCACCGGGCGGTCTTTCTGGCCTGTCACGCGCCCTGGATGTTGCGCCTTGGCCTGTCGGCCAACGATCCGTTCCTTCACGATATCGCGCGCTCGGCGGTCATCGGCCGTTACACGAGCTTCCCCGGCTACCATATCAATACGGCCCGCACCACGGTGTACGAGAAGCCCGATTTCCCGCTGCGGTCCATGGCCGAGTTGAATGGAGTTACCTCGCTGCATTACAACCACATCTGGGCGCAGATCGGGATGCTTATGGATTATCTTGTCTCCGACGCCTTTTCCAAAAGTGGCGGGAAGATCGACTTCCCGGGCCATTACGCCGAGGGCTATGCGTATGTGCAAACGAAAGTCTATGGCGACCGGCCTGGTAAACTCTATTCAGAGGAAGACGCCTGGCTCTGGATGCCCAAGGGGTTGGCAACGATCGACAATATCCAGGTGAATTATCTGGCTGCCCGGGGAAAAGATTCGCTCTATCTCGTGTTAATGAACCAGTCTCCCGCTGAGATGAAGGCTACAGTGAAGTTGAATAAGTCCCTTGTGAATTGTGATGGCGAACTCGCTGTCAGGGTCTGGAAACAGAATGTTCCCGCAGAACCCGCGACCATGAGCGGCGGGGAAGTGCCGTTCAGTATCGCGGGGAAAGGGATTACCGTCTTGAGGATCGGGGGAATCCATGTCCAGTCGAAATTCCAGGCAAGGGTCTTCGCGCCGGCGGTACCCTTGTCCACGAAAAGCCGGGCAGACCTTGAATTTGGCGGGGGAACCAAGGGAATGCTGCTCTCGTTCGGTCCCGAGCTGACGAGCGCGTATGTCTACACAAAGGCGACCTATGAGACGTTAAAAGGGGCGACGCTTCATTACCGGACCGGCGATCAGTGGAAGACGATGAGTGACACGAACTATCCTTATGAGTTTACCGTCCCGCTCGAGGCGCGGGACGCGAAGTTCGAGTTCTTCCTTGAAGCCGTGACCACAAACGGGGCCACCGTGAAGTCGGAAACCGCGACATTGGAGAGGTGACGCAAGCATGAAAACAGGCGCCATCCTAATGTCTTTCTGTCTGTTGGCCCCGCCCCTGCTGGCCGGCGGGTCGGAATCCAGGCTCTGGTATCGTCAGCCGGCGCCTCTGTCGAACTGGGAAGAGGCGCTGCCTGTCGGCAATGGTCGTCTGGGAGCGATGGTCTTCGGCGGCGTGCAGGAGGAACGTCTGCAATTGAACGAGGAGAGCGTCTGGTCCGGCACACGCCACAATCCGGACCGCGTTGGCGCTTTCAGAAGCTTTCCCGGGATACGGAAACTGCTTTACGACGGGAAGCACAAGGCGGCAGAGGATTTGGTGCAAAAAGAGGTGTTGGGCGAGCGCCCTCTCGGCGCCTATCAGCCGCTGGGGGATCTTTTCGTGAAAATAGGGGGACAGGAAGCGGTCTCCCAGTATCGGCGTGAGCTCGACCTCGACAGCGCGATTGCACGCACCACCTATAACTGCGGGGACGCCCGTTTCTCGAGGGAAATCTTTGTCAGCGTTCCCGCCGACGTGATCGTGGTGCGGTTCGAGTGCGATAAGCCAGGGCGCCTTTCCTTGTCGGCCCGGCTGACCCGTGAGGAGGCCGCGCAGGCACGCTCGATGGGTCATGGCGGATTAGTCCTGGAAGGGCAGGCGGATCTCGGAAAACCGACGGCGGGGACGAAATTCACGGGGCGTGTCGAAGCCGTCGCGGCGGGCGTCGTGGTTTCTTCCGTCAACGGCGAGCTCAAGGTGGAGAAGGCGGACGCGGTCACGCTCTATATCAACGCGGCCACGGATTACCGTCCGGGAGATTATGAGGCGGTGTGTGAGAAGAGGCTCAAGGCGGCCATGGCCCGTCCCTATTCGACTCTTCGGGCGGAGCAC
>CAJBSZ010000310.1 GCA_903958395.1 uncultured bacterium
GTCTGCTCAGTTACCTGGCGCCTTCCCGCAAGCTCCCTCCTTGCGTCGGGAAGCTAGCCCTACAACGGAATGGCGAGCTCTCTTCCTACTTCAGCATCATCTTCACAATGGGATTGTTCCAGGTCTTGTCCACCTTCTGCTGAAAGTCGCGGAGTCTCCGCACTCGCGTGCGGAGAAAATCATTGCGCCATGGCTTCGCCACAGTAACTCGTTTTATCCCTTATAGTTATCAGCGTATTCAGCCTGTTTTATGCCCTTAAACGGTTACTGGTTTTGAGGCTGAAAAATCGGGTTTAAGCCGATAGAGAGCGGTTGAATTAGGAAAACTTGCGCACTTCCCATGCGCTCCTCGCTCCCGTCCACCGCTTGACAGCGGCGGCTACCTCTCCGTCCTCATCTGCTCGCCCATCCCCCCACCTCAAAGTACCTCCAGTACCCTGTCCGGCGTGATGATCTCGATACCTTCGGCCTGCCTTCCGCTTCGCATCCATAACGCCAACACGACCTCACGCTTCTTTAGAAATGGAGCGAGGGCAACCCGCGCCTTGAGATCGGCCAACACCGCCGCCGGGGTAGAGCGTTCCCCTGTCCATTTGACCTCGCCCACCAACACGGTCTGACCATCCAGTGACTCCGACACCACATCAAACTCCAACGGGACGCCATCCCTTCCCGCTCCCCACCACCGTGTGGCCGGGCCCCATCGGAATCCACCGATGCCTAGGAAAGGCACGGAGTGACGCGCCAGATCTTCCCAATGCCCCCCACAATAACTGGCGAATTCCCTCTGCAGGGATTCCCCGGCGGCGTCCATCATCCCCATTTCCAGCAGGGAGCGTTGGGGTTGCACGAAACGAACATGAAAACGCAGGAAAGGGTCGTTCAGCCGATAGAGCGTCCGCTTGCTGTTCTTTGAATCTTCCCCAAATGGCACCTCGCGACGGACGTAGCCCAACTCAATCAAGTTGGTCATCGGACGGGTGAGGCTACCCGCCGGCTTCCCCAGTCGCCCGGCAATTTCCGAGAGCCGGTTGCACCCTGCTCCAATGAGCGACAGCAGAGAGGAGGCCTGGCTGGTTCCCCGCATTTCATCCTCCAACACCCGGTCAGGTTCCTCATGCAGTACCCCGTTTTTACTCAGCACCAATTCACGAATAGCCTCTTTCAATGAACCGCAGGCGGCGGCGAGTTCCCAATATCGCGGTACCCCCCCCCACACGGAATAGGCCTCGATGGCGGCATCACCGGTAACGGACAACCCCTCGCGAATCCATCCCGCGCTCAAGGGCTCGATCCGGAGGATTTCACGGGCACGCCCATAGAGTGGAGCGGTTCGGTCCAAGACCAACCCATGCATCATGCGTTGTGACGAGCCGCATAGCAGAAAATTCAATTTCTTTGATCCCGGTGCGTCAAGATAGTGTTGAATGAGACTCGGAAGTTCGGGGGCCGCCTGGACAAGGTACGGAAATTCATCCAGCAGGAGATTGAGCTTGGATGGAGCGCGGGCGTCGAGTGTCTCAAGCAATGCCCGCCATGACGGGTAGCGGGCGGCGGCAAGACCCGGCATAAGCCGTTGCACCTCCCCGGCCAGAGACTCAATCTGGAGTGCTGCCTCCCGTTGGTCAGCCAGAAAATACACATCTTTGGGACCCGCCACATGCTGGATCAGAGTTGATTTTCCACACCGGCGCCGACCATAGACCACGGCAAGCTCGCCACCATCACGGGCCAGGAAACTACGCAACCGCCGCTGCTCGTCATCACGATTATAGAATTTGGCTTTCATGTAATAATAATGCCTCACAAACATGATGTATGTAAAGCATGTTTAAATGATTAGGACGATGCGCGGCCTCCGATCACAGATCGGGCAAATGCGCCATGGCTTCGCCACGACGAGTCGTTGGGTCGCTTGTATTTATTCGCTTATTCACCCTGTTTCAGTAGCGTCCCATAGGACGCAGGCTAGAAGGTTGTAGACTGAAGACTGTAGGGAAATTCGTATCATCTTGCTTATTTTCACGTGATGTCATTTACGATA
>CAJBSZ010000311.1 GCA_903958395.1 uncultured bacterium
CCCGCACTTTTTTTACAGGGAGGATCGACAAAATGAATTTTCGAGATTGCACATGTGGATTTTCGTGGAAGTCCAGGGAAGACTTTTTGGCTGATCCCAACATCAGTATCGTCGGATATCAGGTCAACTTCGATCATTTGCGGGAGGGTTTTTTTCTGTTTAACCACCTCGAGGAGGGGTGTTTTACAACGATGTCGATTCATGCCGCCGAGTTTTTGGATCTATACAGTGGCACGATCTTCCAGGATCGGAGCACTGGCTCTTTTGAATGTTCGGGGCAATGCCTGCATCAAAGTAATCTTGCGCCCTGTCCAGCCCAATGTGAGTGTGCCTATGTGCGGGAAGTTGTGACCCTCGTCAAAAATTGGTCCAAGCGATCTGCAGCATGAGAAAGCTACTGATAGGACTGGTGGCGTGGGCGGGTGCGGCTTCCGTTTTTGCGGCGGATCCTTTCAAGATTGTTTTCAGCCAGACCGCTGAAGGATCGAATATTCTTGTGTCGGTTTCAGTTTCGGTTCCTCAGGGTCATCATGTTTATGCCGATCAGGTTGAGGCCAGTCTGGAGGGGGGCGGTCGATTGCCCCAGGTGGGCGGAGATCGTCCTGTTACCCTCCGCGATTCCCTGACGGATTCTGAGCGACCTGCATTCAGCCGGGATGTCATTCTGATCTATAATGCCGGAGTTCCGGACCCCGGACATTCGGTAGTGAAATTTTCATATCAGGGCTGCAACGAACAGGAATGCTTTTTCCCAAAAACCCTTGTTTACAAGCTCCAGACAGTGGGCTTGGATCCGGCTGCAGCGATGACAAAGGGAAACGCGGGACACGTCGCCGAACGCCCTTCCGCCTGGATTGGAATGACAGGAACCCCGGTCATTTCAGCGCGGGCTTCCGGCTATATGAGCGCATCTGACTTCCTGGCATTTCTGGATCGTGCCGAAGGGAAGGACATTTCTGGAATACCGGGGCGGCCGACATGGGCGTCCAGGATCAAGGCTGGCTTTCTACTTTTCGGGATTAATCCCGTCGAGTTCATGACGATTCACGGGGTCTGGTGGACTGTTCTGGTGATTATAATGGGGGGGCTCCTGTTGAATCTCACGCCCTGCGTCCTGCCGATGATCCCCATCAATCTGGCTATTCTGGGGGTCGGGGCGCAGAACAGCACCCGGGCGCGCGGGTTGTTACTCGGATCCTGCTATGGGCTCGGAATCGCCCTGGTGTATGGCGCGTTGGGTCTGGTGGTGGTATTAACCGGCGCCCAGTTCGGTGCCCTCAATTCGATGCCGTGGTTTAATGTTGTGATCGGGGTCATTTTCGTGACGCTGGCCCTGGCAATGTTTGATGTCTTTTCCATCGATTTCACCCGGTTTCAAACCGTTGGCACCGGGGCGGGGAGTCCGGGTCAGGGCCGGGTGACCGCCGCCTTTATCATGGGTGGGGTGGCCGCTCTTCTGGCAGGCGCCTGCGTGGCCCCCGTGGTGATCGCGGTGCTGTTGCTGTCCGGCAACCTGTATTCCCATGGGGCTGGGATCGGGTTGGCACTGCCGTTCATCCTGGGGGTGGGAATGGCCTTGCCCTGGCCGCTGGCTGGCGCCGGGTTGACCTTCCTGCCCAAGCCGGGTTCCTGGATGACCTGGATCAAAATGGGATTCGGTGTGTTCATCCTGCTGTTTGCGGTGTATTATTTTTCACTGGCGTATCAGGGCTGGCGGGGCGCACGGGTGTCTCAGAAGGCCGGAATGAGTGCCCATGAAATCACCGCGTCGGATCGTGGGCAGTGGGTGGATATCCTTCGCGAATCGGAGAGATCCGGAAAACCGGTCTTGGTGGATTTCTGGGCGACCTGGTGCAAGAATTGCGAGGCAATGGAGTTGACGACCTTTAAGGATGCCAAGGTGAATGAACGACTTTCCCATTACCTGGTTGTTAAATTCCAGGCGGAAAAATCAACGGATTCAGCAACCCGTGAAGCGCTTGAGGCTTTTGGCGTCAAGGGGCTGCCCACCTATGTCGTTCTCAAGCCGATTCCGAAGGGAACTGGGCCGTGAGTAAGGGGGCCAAAATAGGCACAGGGACGAGGAAGCCGAAGAAGGGGAAATGCCGAGATAAGAAGCATCCTTGTCCGGATTGCCGGATGTGTCAGTGGTGTTCGGATGCCCGATGCAAGGGCTGTCGGGGAGCCTGAAGAAATACACTTATGAGCCAGGAAAACAAGCTTGGGATCGTGGTGGTCGGGGCCTCAGGGGATCTTGCCCAGAGGAAAGTGATTCCTGCACTTTTTTCGCTTTTCTGCCAGGGGTATCTTCCTGAAGATTTTCATCTTTACGGCCTGGCCAGAACTGCCTTTGACCACGAGGGATTTCGGCGGAAGATCGCGGAGAACCTCACCTGCCGGTATACGCCCGGTGTGGCATCCTGCGCCGATCGCACAGAAGCCTTTCTGAGCCGGTGCTATTATTGCCAGGGTCAGTATTCCTCGTCCGATTCGTTTTTGGATCTTTTTCAGCTCATGCGGCAACAGGAAGGTGACGGGCCGGTGAACCGGATTTTTTACATGGCCATTCCGCCCTCGGTCTTCATGGATGTGGCGAAAGCGTTGGGCGATTCAGGACTGGTGGCCTGCGGTGATCGCGATGAATGGTCCCGGATTGTCATTGAGAAACCGTTTGGTCGGGATCGGCAGAGTTCCGATATTTTGATTCAGGAAATGCACAAGGTCTTTACCGAGGACATGACCTATCGGATCGACCATTATCTCGGAAAGGAAATTGTCCAGAATCTTCTCGTTCTGCGATTTGCCAATCGTATTTTCGAGCCGCTATGGAACCGGAAGACGATTCACAGCGTTCATATTAAATGGGCCGAGCCGGTTGGGGTGGGGCCGCGCGGAGGCTATTTTGACGGGTTCGGCATTATCCGGGACGTGATGCAGAATCACTTGTTGCAGATCCTGTCGCTCCTGGCCATGGAACGACCCGCGAAGTTTGATGCGGGGGCGATCCGTGACGCCAAGGTACAGTTGCTCAAAGCGATCGGACCACTATCCCTTGATGACCTTGTGGTCGGCCAGTATGGCGCTTCAGAGTCCGGACGACAAACCGCCTATGTGGCGGAGCCTATGATTCCTTCCGGCTCCCTGTCGCCCACTTATGCCGCCGCCCTTCTGAAAATCCATAATCCCCGCTGGGAGGGTGTGCCTTTCCTGATTGAGGCCGGCAAGGCCCTGGATGAGCGCATCAACGAGGTCCGGATCCGGTTCCATGAGGTTCCGGGTGATGTATGGGGGGATCAGCAGGCGCGGGTGGAGGCCAATGAGTTGGTGATCCGCATTCAGCCGGATGAGGCGATCACACTCAAAATCATGAACAAGGTTCCGGGGCTGGGGCTCGAACTTGCCCGAACGGATCTGAATCTGCGCTATCAAGCGGCTTTCAATACCCTGATTCCAGATGCCTATGAATGCTTGTTGCTCGACGTGATTGAGGGAGACCGCAATCTGTTCATACGAGCCGACGAGCTGGCAGCGGCTTGGGATATTTTCACGCCCGTCCTCCACGATCTCGAATCCCGGAAAACCGTCCCCGAGTCCTATCCCTATGGAAGCGCCGGCCCTGAGGCGGGGCGCAGACTGGCCCGGCGATACGGGTTTCTGCAGGGGAAGTCATCGTGACCCGCTACACGCTCCGGCATTTTGCTTCGGCGGAGGCCTTGGCGCAGGAAACGGCAGATCATCTGGAACGCCATCTTCTGGGGACAGGCCCCGTTGCCGTCATGCTCTCCGGGGGCACAACCCCGGTTCGGGTCTACCAGGAACTGTGTTGGCGGCAAAGCAGGGCCTCGGACTCGGTTCGGGTACTGTACTCCGACGAACGATATGTGCCTGCCGATTCGGCCGACAGCAATTACGGCGCCACCATTCCGCTCCTGCGGCAATTGGGCCTTCCTGAATCGCGGGTGTTCCGGGTCCACACCGAACTGGCGTGGCAGGCCGCCGCCACCCGGTATCACGAGGAACTCCGCCGTTTCATGAATGGCAATGGACGCATCACACTGGGGTTACTGGGACTCGGGGCGGATGGCCATACGGCGTCCCTGTTTACTCCCGCAGATGTGGCAAGGGGCGAAAACCTCTATGCGGTGGCGGTTCCCCATGAACCAAAGCCGGACCGTATTTCGGTTACATCGGAACTGTTGCGCCGGGTGGAGCGGCTGGTCATCCTGGTCGCGGGTCCTGAAAAGAACGCCATTGTCACGAAGCTGATCGAGACCCCGGATCAGGTTGTGGCTGGTTTGGCGCTGCGCAATGCGACTTCAATTGAGATCTGGCAAGCCTGATTATCCGGGGCAGCTTGCGAGTTCTTCATGGACGACTCGGGCCGCGCGCTCAGCGGCTCCGCCATTGCCAAGCATTTCGCGAACCTCATCATAACCCGTCAGCATGGCAGCCCGCTCCGGGGTGTCTGTCAGTAGCGGGATCAGAGCCCCGGCGAGGGCCTCCGGTGTGGCTTGTTCCTGAAGGAACTCAGGACAAATCCGCCGGTTGGCGATGATGTTCACGATTCCCATGAACTTGACGGTGGCCAGCTTCCTGCCTATCCAGCAGGTCATAGGAGAGACGATGTAGGCGATGACGGTGGGACATCCAACCAGGGCGGATTCCATGGTGGCGGTTCCTGATTTGACCAGGGCCGCCCGGCTTTGCCTGAAAATCTGTCGGGCTTCACCCTGCACGATAGAGATGTGGCGGGGAACTTCCCGCAACGATTTCAGGAGTTTCCGGATATGGGTTTCAATTTCGGGGGTGGGGGCCGGGATGATGAATGAGGCGTTTGGAAAGTGTTGCTCCACCCGTTTTGCCGCAGCACAGAACGCGGGCAACATGCGGTCGATTTCAGTATGACGGCTTCCGGGAAGCATTCCAATTTTCGGATCCCCTTGCCAAGGCAGGGGCGTAAGGGGGGCGTGTAGCATTTCCTGAATCTCGGTGACCAGGGGATGACCCACGAAATCAACCTTCAGGGCTGTTCTCTCAAAGACTTTCGGCTCAAACGGGAAAATGGCCATCAGGCGATCCACCACGGCGGCCATCTTTGGGATGCGGCCGCGGTTCCAGGCCCAAACCTGAGGACAGATGTAGTAGATCACCTTGATCCCCATGGCATGGGCACTGGCAGCAAACCGGAGGTTGAATCCGGGATAATCGACAAGCAGCACGGCATCCGGTTTCCGGTTCCGGGCAAGGGCTTCCATTTCCCGGAAGACACGATGGAAAAAAAAGAGTCGCTTCAGAACCTCCACAAAGCCCATCACTCCCATCTCGCGCACATCATGAAAAGTTTCAACTCCTTCAGCTCTGAGTCGGGGGCCCCCAATTCCGTAATACTGGATGGTAGGATCGAGCTTTTTAAGTTCCTGGATCAATCCGGCGGCGTGCATATCGCCGGAAATTTCGCCGGCAATGACGAGCAGTTCACGGGGATGACTCATGAAGCACCCGTAACGGAATCCTCGGTGTTCATGGCAATGAGACAGATTCCCAGCCGGTTGGCTTCGGCAATCAGCTTGACGCGATCCAGGAGAATGGTGCGCTTGGCTTCTACTGCCAGGACGGCGGTTTTGCTTTTGCGCAGAATCTTCATGGTGCGCATTCCAACAATCGGAATGTCAAACCGCATGTCATGGCCTTTCTTCGCGACCTTGACCACGATGGCGCCGCCGCCCTTGACGAGGCGACCGGCCCTGAGAATGGTGTCATCGGTTCCCTCATAGGCTTCCACGGCGAGGATGGTTCCGTCCTTGACCACCACAGTCTGTCCGATGTCGATACTGCTGGTGATTTTGGCCACATCAAGACCGAACCGGATGTCCGCCATTTCTGATTCTGTTGGCGGGCGTCCTCCGATCAAGCCCGCCCCGGGCATGGCATTTTCCATGAACAGGCAGGCCGGAAGCAGGTCCACCCCGATGGTCTTGAGTTCATCGCAGGCGGCCCCGTAGATGGTGTGCGCGTTGCGCTGTTTCAAGCGGGAGAGAAGATCCAGCGTGAATTTGTCGAAGCGAAGGCTGAAGAGATGGGTTGGCGTAATTTGGCCGGCCATGACGGCCACTTTGATGCCCCGTGACTGAAAGGCGTCGCGGACGGCTCCGAACTGGCCGAGATAAAGCCATTGAACTTCATCGGCATAGCGGGTGATGGCGCGATCCGTTTCATGCCGGAAGGCGATCACGAAGATTCTTTTTACCCCTTGAGCCCGTGCCGATTGGGCGAGTTGGATCGGGTAGTCGCCCTTTCCGGCGAGGATGCCGATTTCCGTGATCGTGTGGGGGAAGGAAGCTGTGTTCATAATCAAATGGTCGCCAGAATCCGGTTGGATTCATCCAGGAATATCCCCTGCAGATTCATTCGCAGCGCCTGCGGGTTGGTGGCATATGTCATACCTTCCTCCTGGGAGATCATGCCGGTCTTGATGAGGGTGTAGATGGACTGGTTGAAGGTTTGCATGCCGTCTTCCTTGCCCGTTTCGATGGCGGCGGGCAGGACGTCGAGTTTGTTCTTTTCCAGCAATTTCCTGACGGTGGGGGTATTGATCATGATTTCCACGGCGGGTACGACGCCGCCTTGATTCCCTTTGATCAATCGCTGGCATATCACGGCCTGAAGGTTGCTGGCCAGGTTCAGTCGGATCTGGTCCCACTCGGAGGCCGGGAAGAGTTCGAGCAGGCGCTGTACGGCGATGGCCGCCGTTCCGGAGTGCAGGGTGGTGAGAACCAAGTGGCCGGTTTCAGCGGCGGAAAGGGCCGTGCGGAACGTGGTCTGGTCGCGCATTTCACCGATGACGATCACATCGGGGTCCTGACGCAGGACATGCTTGAGGGCGGCCTGGAAACTCATGGTGTCCAAACCCACTTCGCGTTGTGAAATAACGCATTTCTTGTCGATGAACAGGTATTCGATGGGATCCTCGATGGTAATCACCCGGAGCGGTTCCGTTTCGTTCATGTGATTCAGCATGGCGGCCAGGGTGGTGGATTTTCCGCTGCCCGTGGCACCACTGACGATGACGATGCCGCGTTTGGATTCAGCGATGGTTTTGATACAAAGGGGAAGATTCAATTCGTCGACGGTGGGAACCTTGGTTTTGACATGGCGGAACGCCAAAGCCGGCATGCCCTGGCTCATAAAGGCATTTACGCGGAAACGGCCGGCATTCTCAACGGAATGGGAAAAGTCAGCCTCATGCTGCTCCTCGTATGATTTCTGAAGATGGTGGGGCAGGATTTGTTGGATCACCTCCACAAGATCGGCCTCTGTCAAAGGAGGGGAGTCGATGGTGGTGAGTTCGCTGTGCAATCGAAGGTAAGGGCTTTGTCCCGCCTTGAGATGGACATCAGATGCGCCCAGTGTGACGGCCTGCCGTAGAAAATCATCTATTTGAAACATGCGGATGCTCCTGTGCGAGAATTCAGACGAATCAAAGCAAAAGGGGACGAAGAGAGCAAGACATGAAGAGTGAAGAGTGGGGGATCTGGCTTACCATCCGAAGCTCAAGCCCGTAGGGCGCGGAGCGAAGGATGGCGGGGACGACGGGGCTCGAACCCGCGACCTCTGCCGTGACAGGGCAGCGCTCTAACCAATTGAGCTACGTCCCCCCAAAAACAGGTGCGCAGTCTGTCGAAACTCAATCGGGAATTCAATATAAAAAGGAAGAAATGTTTCAGTAGCCTAAAAGAAGGAAGGCGGCTACCCCGATGGCCAGGGCAATCCGATAGTAGCCAAAGCACGATAAGGGATGTTTCTGGAGATACGCGACGAGCCATTTAATGGCCAGGGCGGCGGAAATAAACGACACCACCACCCCGAGCAGAGGGGTCTGCCATCCGTAATGGGCGAGGATTTCATGGCCATACTTCAGGGTGTCCAAGGCAGTGGCAGCGCTCAGGGTGATGAGTCCCAGCAGAAAACTGAATTCAACTGCGGCGACGAGTGACAAGCCGGCCCAGAGCCCGCCCAGAATGGTTGCCAGACTGCGGCTGACACCCGGCCACATGGCCAGAACCTGAACGGATCCGATAAGAAGGGCCATTTTCCAGGTGATCGCGGAGACACTGATGCCTGTTGTGCTGTCCTGTCGAAAGGCCTTTCGACGGCGCTCGATCAGAAGGATCGCCACCCCGCCGACAAACCAGGCTGCCACCACCGGCCATAATCCATAGTGGCCACCCCCGAACAGGTTCTGCTTGATCCATTTTTCAAGGGTCAGGCCGATCACTGCGGCGGGCAGGAATGCCAAAATCATATTGATTCCAAGTTTGAGCCCCTCGGGGTTTTTCCCTAACCCGCCCTCGATGACGCCCCGCAGCCGCCTGAAATACAGGCCGGCCACCGCGAGGATGGCGCCCGCCTGGATGCAGACGGCGTAGGCTTCGGAGGCTTCCTGGGTTCCGGCGGTCTGGCCGATGCCCATGAGCTTCTGCGCCAGAAGCAGGTGGCCGGTGGAACTGATGGGGAGATATTCGGTGATGCCCTCGACGATGCCAAGGACGGCCGATTGGATCAGGGTCATGTCTGACATGAGAGAACCTTGAGAGGGTTACAGGATTTTCAGTTTTGGAAGATCCTGGATGTCCACCGCGCCGACGAGCCGGTTTTTGGAGTCAACCACAAGGAGATCGTCAATGTTGTGTTTTTCGAAGATCCGGAGCACATCCGCCGCCAGGCAGTCTTCCTGCACGGTGATGGGATTCCGGGTCATCAGTGATTCCACCGGAAGGTTTATCAGGTTCGGGTGCTGGGGCAGATGCCGCCTAAGATCCCCGTCAGTGAAGATTCCCAGAATACGTCCCTTTGAGTCGAGGATCCCGGCAGATCCCGTTCGGGCGCGGGTCATGGCGAGGATGCAGTCCTTGATTTTGGCGCCGGACCGTACGGTGGCGACCCGGTCTGCCTTGCGCATCATGTCGGATACCCGGAGGAGGAGTGTGCGGCCGATGGCGCCTGCGGGATGGCGTTTGGCGTAATCCTCGATTTTGAAGCCGCGCGCCTTCAGGAGCACCATGGCCAGGGCATCACCGACAGCCAGAGTTGCCGTGGTACTGGTGGTGGGTGCCATATTGAAGGGGCATGCCTCGCGTGGAATCGCTACGGAAATAACCTCATCGCTCAATTTCGCCATGGAACTATTCAGTTCCCCTGTCAGGGAAATCACCTTGATCCCAAACCGGCGCACGAGGGGGAGCAGGTTGAGGACTTCCTCCGATTCGCCGCTGTAACTGAGCGCCAGCAGGATATCGGCGGGTGCCAGGATTCCAAGATCCCCGTGCATGGCCTGAATGGGGTTCAGCATGACGCTGGTGGTACCGGTACTGGCCAGGGTGGCGGAGATCTTTTCCCCGATGTGGAGATTCTTTCCAACTCCTGTGACAACCACCTTGCCGCCAGCCCGGGTAGCCTTGATGATCATGTCCACGGCATTACCGAATCCCGAGTTAAGGTGCGTCCGGACGTTCCGGAGCCCTTCAATCTCCAAGTCAATGATCGTACGGCCCTGTTGAACATAGAGGTCGGCAGAGTCTGTCTGGTTCTTCCGCCGCTTTAATGGAATGGTTTTACGCGCTGTCATAGGAGCCGAAACTATCACAGCCGCAGAAAACCGCCAATCAGGAATATCCTGTCGGGATTTACTGGTTGACGGGGGGCGGTCTGTGAATGTTACTTTACCCGCTGGAGCAGGTAACATAACAAGCCAAGCGGAGGTCGGTCATGATCAAGACGTTACGGGGTTTATGCGTGATAGGTGTTCTGCTTCTGACGGTGTCGTGCGGCCCCAAAGCCGGGCAGGATCTTACGGGTGTGGTGGGCGAGGCCCGGCGTCTGGCTTCGTCGGGGCAGGTGGATAAGGCCCTTTCCAAGTTATCGTCCTATTACACCAGCCGACATTACAAGAATAATCGCGCCATACTATTGTGGGAAATGGTTCAGCTTGAGATGGGAGCGAACCGGATGGATGCCGCCCTGGCCCGTTTCGGGCGTGCGGCGGGAGAGGCGCCCGATGTGGCCGCCCCGGTTATGAACGCGATCGAAGCGACACTGATTCAAGGAAAGCAGTGGACGGCGGTTGAGCAGGTCTTGGGCATCGCGAAAGCGAAGTTTAAGGATTCGCCTGCCATCCGCATCCTCCTGGCGAATGGGACAATTGACCTTCTGATGGCCCGGGATGGCTATAAGACCGCTTTGGTCGAATTGCTGAAACTTATATCAGAGGTGCCGGATGAGGGCATTGCCCGTAATGTGAGGAT
Source organism: uncultured bacterium (assembly GCA_903958395.1). Lineage (GTDB taxonomy): Bacteria > Verrucomicrobiota > Kiritimatiellia > CAIKKV01 > CAITUY01 > JAABPW01. Next base: position 10,302 of record CAJBSZ010000311.1, read on the forward strand.
CGTTGGCGACGCGGCCTTCAAGGCGGACGACCGCCCGGCTGGTGATGCCCTGTATTCCGCAGCGTTGGAGTCTCCGTCCGGATATGGAATGACCCGGGATGCTGCCGCCGATGGATGGATGAAAATGGCGGCCCGGAACGGATCCGCCCGCGAGATGGTGGCACGACTGGAGGAGATCAACCGCCGGAAAGTCCAGCCGGGCGTCATCATCCGGCTGATCAATGGAGCCTATTCCGTATTGTTGGGTTGTAACGATCACGATACTTATCAGGCTTTGTTTTCACTCTGCAGGACTGTGGAGACAGGGTTAACCTCGGATTATGACAGAATGCTGCTGGGGGGCATGATGCTGGATATCAGTTATTTCCTGGAGGATTTCGAGGCGTCGTTGAAATTGATTGCGCAGGGAGCGGGCGGAATTCAGGAGGGCCAGAAAGCGCAGATGCTCGCCAAAGTCCACGCGCATCTTGCCATGAAGAACAAGCAATACCGGGAGGCTGCCAATTATTTCCGGGAATTCATGGGGTTCATTGAAAAGCAGGATCGGGATGAACTGGATCCCCTGACGGGTTGTCGGGTGACCCGCGAGATGATTTTGGGGCTTAATGCCAAACGTATCGGCGACCTGCTGATTTCGGCGGGGGATCCCGCTGCGGCGCACCAGGCGTATGAGGAGGCTCGCGGCTACTATCAAAAGGCGATTCTGGAATTTCCTGATCCCACCAGCAAGGAACACCGAAAAGTCCTCAGGGAAGTGGTCGAAATTCCATCAAAATGATACAAAGATTGTAGCATTTAAATATTGACCATGCCCGTCGTAACGCGCTACAGTTGCCGACATATGAAAGGACGATGAATTATGTGGGACTATACAGGGAAAGTAATGGATCATTTCCGGAATCCCCGGAATGTCGGAGTGATTGAGAAGCCTGATGGAGTCGGCGAAGTGGGCTCGCTCGCCTGCGGAGATGCCCTTCGGTTGATGTTCAAGCTCGGGCCTGACGGCCGGATTGCCGATGTGAAGTTCCAGACCTTTGGCTGTGCCAGCGCCATCGCCTCGTCTTCTGCGCTGACGGAGATGATCAAGGGCATGACCGTAGAAGAGGCGGGGAAGGTGACTAATCAGGATATTGCCGAGTTCTTGGGTGGACTCCCTGAACAGAAAATGCATTGTTCCGTCATGGGACGGGAGGCTCTTGAGGCGGCCATTGAGAATTACCGGAGTGGATCGACCGAGAAGAAAATCCTGGCTGGCAAGGTGGTGTGCAACTGCTTTGGCGTCACCGGGGAGGAAATCGAGCGGGTGGTTCGTGAGAATGGCCTGTCGACCGTGGAGCAGGTGACCAACTATACCAAGGCCGGTGGCGGATGTGGGAAGTGCAAACCGGATATCGAGGCGATTCTGGAGAAAGCCCGTGCGGAACGGTTGGAGGCTGAACGTAAGGCCGGGGCCAAAACCGCATCGAAGAAACTGACGGTGATTGAAAAGATCCGGCTGATCGAGCAGACGATCGAGCGTGAAATCCGTCCTTTGTTGAAGCGGGATGGGGGCGATATCGAACTGATTGATGTAGACGGGAACCGCGTCAAGGTCGCCTTGCGCGGCATGTGCGCGGGCTGTCAGGTCGCCCATTTCACCCTGAAGGATGTGGTGGAGGTCAAGCTCCGGGAGTTTGTTTCCAGTGAACTGACGGTGGAGGAGGTTCGGGAATGAAGACCATCTATCTGGATA
>CAJBSZ010000312.1 GCA_903958395.1 uncultured bacterium
CGCCGCCGGCATCGAGCCACTTCATCAGAGAATTGAGCCGCTGGTCGGGAAGATCCACCACCCCACGGACTTCCGCCCGCGCCCGGTCGTAGCGGCGCAGATAGCCGAGCTCCTTCGGCAAGGCCTCGATCGCGCGCGCCATGACGGTCATCAGGTATTCGACCTGGCGCGTCAGGTCGGGGAACCGCCACAGGGACTCGATCTCGGCGGGATTGGTCAGCGTGACAGCCCCCGCGTCGTTCGTGGTATAGACTGATTTTCCCATGGTCCGGAGCGAGAAATCCTCCAGCGCATCGTCGTAGGCGTGCATGTTGTCCAGAATGGCGGCCGAGATCGGCAGCGCGGCACCCATTGGGGTCACGCCGCGCCGGGCCAGCACGTCCTGGAAAAGGAAGCGTTGGAGCCGGCCGTTCCCGTCTTCAAACGGATGGATGAAGACGAATTGGAACCCGGTGACGGCGGCCTGCACGACGGGGGAAACCGACTCCAGGCGGTTCGCCGCCCCGGCGAGCCCGGACATGAGTGAAGGGACTAGGGTCGGAGGAACGGTGATGTAGTGAATTTGCTCCCTCACTCCCGGGAGGGTCGTGCCGACGTAGTTCTGGATTTGCCGGTAGGCCTTCTCGGCGTAACGCGGATCCACAATCGTGTTCTGCAAGGCAACCAGCCTTTCGGAGGTGAGGGCCTGCTCGATCGGAACCTTGCCCGCATCCCGTAAGACGGCGATGAAGCGCTCCTCGCGGGCCCGCCCGGGTTCCTCCCGCTCGATCAGAAATGAGGAGCGCGTTTCCTTGGCATACAGGTAGCTCAGGGCCCGATAGAGAAGGGCGGGCGGCGTATCCGCCAGCACCGCCGCAATCTGGCCTTTCCAATCCCGGGCCAAGCCCGCTTTGATTTCGTCGGTCAGCCGGACGGTCGGGCTGAAGGCCGGGGTTCCCAGAAGATTGTGGTCCACCCGCCAGCGGGGATTCTTGACCGTCTTGGCCGTCAGATACTCCTCGGCATCGAGCGCCGGGACATAGTTGCCGGCCAGTCCGCCCATGGGCAATTCGGTTCCGGTCAGGAACTCGTAGAAGAACCCGATCTGTTTCGCGTATTTTCCGGTCGGGCTTTGCTGGATGTAGGCGGTCACGTTTTCGGGCGTGAGCCGGCCAAACACCTCCCTTAGAAACGCCAGCTCCACTCCGTCGTATTTCAGCCCGAATTCGATGTGTGCCAGGGGATCGTCGAATGACTTGGGCGCATACTGGCGGAGGTAAGTCTCGATTTTCCGACCATCCTTTTGATGGGCAACGGAAGCCCGGCTGCCCAGATAGGATTCATGCTCCAGCCGTGATTTGAGGAGGCTGAATTTCTGCCTGAGCCAAGTATTTCCCACGGAATCCATAGTCTCATAAAATCATTACATTACACTTAAAACAATTATATAAACATAATTTCTGACTAAAACTATTATCATGGCTCCCGCAAAACCATTAGAGGTTACATAAAATCGATAGAAATTGGCGCAAGATGACTAAAAGCATTCGATCAGCCTGCTTCACCTCGAACGGGGCTGGGGCGGAGCCTCGGCTACCCCGGGGACAATCTGCGGTGACATGGAATGAGCTGGAAAAGCTAGAAAGGCGCGTATGCCGTGGTGGTGCGTTTGGCGGCGACTTTAGACTTCGGGCTAGGAG
>CAJBSZ010000313.1 GCA_903958395.1 uncultured bacterium
CCAGAGCGTCACGGCATGAGCTCTCTGGAGTGTGGCGCCACTGACTGACCGGCCCAATGCCGTCACGGAAAGCGCCTCCGCTGGAGTAAACTGAAAGCCCGCGTTCCCGGTGAAATCCGTTCTTTGCCCGGTGTATTTCTGAGCGAACAGGTTTATCTCGCCGGATGCGGTGTTTTCAGCCAGCACCGGCACGGCCATCAAGGCCGCCATCAGGAGCGTGCCGATTATCCGATAAGTTTTTTTATGAATCATAACATTTTTACCTTTCATAGCAGTTTTACCTTTCATAACAGTTTTATGTTTCTAGTTTATACATAGCGGGTTTGTCCTTTGCGGTTATTCCGGTTGCAGGCTCATTTGAGAGCCAAGTCCTTGGGCGGGGGAGTCTGGCTTCAACCGGAAGTCACCTAGCGCAGAAACAACGAACTGGGGGTCACCCACAACGGAGCGTGTGTCCCAGCCGGTCGTTTTCCGGTAAGCGTCAAACTCCGTGGCAGTGAACCGTTTGGTACCCAGTTGCACCAGTGCGTCCTTCGGGTTGACCTGGAAATAGCAATTCTGATCAACTTTTATCAAATGCATACCGGTGGGTGGTTTGGGGCCGAAATTGAAACAGCGCGAATCCGGAGCATTGCAAAAAATGTTCTTCCGTATGTTTATCGAACCATCCTTCCAGGCGAAGCTGTTCTCCAGGTTGCAGAGATAGCCGAGTTGGTCGGGGGCATTCAGCGAATAGCGCGGCCGCGGCTCACCTTGGAGTGCCCAGCCTTCACCTCCGTTCCAACAGGTGTTCAGCTCAAACACCACATTGTCTGGGCGGACGCCATGGGCGATGTCCAGGCTGTCGTAGCCGCAATTCCAGAAGATATTGTTCCTGACGACAATGTTGCTGGCGACACCATCGACACCCTGGATGTCGAATCCGCCATCGAAGATGTCATAGATCCGGCAACCTTCGACCATGATGTTTGAGACATCGCCCCAGGTCTCGATCGCATTGCCGAAACGTACCCGACGTTGGACGAACCGCTCACCATATTTCTGTGAGAATTCGTCGGCTCGGAAGATTGCCCCGCCAATGAGTGTTAGATCGCAGCGCCGGATGCTGATGTCTGAGGCACCAGACTTGATCCAAATCCCATGGGTGCCAATCTTCCGGAAAACGAGATTCTCAAGCCGGATATAGGTGCATTCTTTGCCGGCTAGGACTTGGCCATACCCAGCGGCGATCAATTCCACTTTCCTCCAGGCCTTGGCCGGATTTTCAGTCGCATAGATGAATAATGGCCCTTTCCCACTGGGGTCTTGGAACCACTCGCCTTTTTGACGAAGCTCCTCTTTGGAATAACGCATGTTGCCACAATGGACATCGTCGAAAATAACGTTGGCGACCTCGGGAACACTTTTATCGGTCTCCCATATGTCAGTGCCGGCCTGTTTCCAAAGCTCTGGCTTAGCGAGGTCGACGATATGCCCCTCAAGTACCGGTTTGGGGCCTTCGCCGTAAGCGCCATAAACAATCGGTGCCTGGCTATCTCCAGCCACCACCGGCAAGGGCAACGCATAAACACAGCCACGCTTGAGCAACAGGGAAGAGCCCGGGCGTGCCACAGCGGTGAAGCGTTTCCACGTCTTCCATGCATGCGCGGGAGAAAGCCCGTCCGCAGAATCGTCCCCTTGAAGCGGATCTACATGAAAGGCCGTTATCAGAGCCTTGAGGATCGTCTCCGCCTGCATCGCCATGCCGGCGTCGCCCGGATGATTGGCGACGCCCACGTGGGAGAAGCCGGCGTCGTGCGCCTGCATCGCACGGTCGTTGCCGCGCGACCCGAGGTCGGCGAAAGCCGCGCCGAGTTTCGCCGCGGCCTCCTTGGCGAGGCGGTGCTTGGTCTCGTTTGGCCAGAAGACGCTGCGATAGACGATTTTCGCGGCGGGATTGGCCTCTTTGTAGACCTTCCCGAGGTCGTATAGCGCCTTGCCCCAGGCCTCTTCCTCCCCGGCGTCCTTGAAGGAGGCGACATTTTCTCCCGGGGCGATCACCACGTAATCCGGCTTCCAGGAGATGTCTTCCGCCTGCGAGATCG
>CAJBSZ010000314.1 GCA_903958395.1 uncultured bacterium
GACAAAGCCGGGTGGAGATCGCACGGGTTTGGCATACGGCGCGAGGAATACCCCAATTATGAGGGGGCACCGGCCGCACTGTACGCCTCGCCCTCCCGGGCGCGTCGCCAGTGAGCCGGGGCGTTCTAACCCCCCGCACGAGAGGGCCCGGCTTATTCATTCTTCCGGATCAGTTCGATCGCCTTGCCGGCAAACCGTTCACCGAGGATACGGTACCCTTCCACAGAATAATGGAGGTCATCCTTGACCGTCACTCCACTGGCATTGACGCCGTCATTGAGGTCGTCGGTGTTAATGTACCCATACCGCGGATTGCTTTGCGCCATTTTGACCTGGATATCTCGAATGGCCTGCCAACTGGGTGACTTCAGGTGCACGATTCCGAAATCGCTAATGCGCCCAATGACTACTTGGATGTCCTTGCGTCCCAGATCGGTTTCCAATTGCTGGATCACCTTGCGCAGGCTTTCCTCGTAGACTTCATCGAGGCGCTGCAACCCGTCGGATTCCCCCTGCATCCAGACGAAAGTAACGGTCGTGAGTTCAACCCCATTAACGGCCTCCTTCACGGCCTGGACCAACTGCGGCCAATAACACTGTTTGTCCCCGGGAATCTTCGCCTCATCCGCGTTTGCCGGTTTCCAATCGGGCGCCGGCTTCCAATCCTTACACCAGATTCGGATGGGACAACCCGACCAGGCTTTCTTGACGACGATCACATGGTCCTTGCCAAAGGCATTTTCAACCGCTGGGGTGAAGGACTCGTCCGGATTCAGGGCAGCCATGTTGGACTGGCCGGAAAGGATAAACAGGTGCTTGCCTGTTTCAGCTCCGTTGACCACTGCCGCATGAAGCAGCATAAGACCAAGAAACCACATATTCTTATTCATGATGTTAGATTGCATACGCTCAACCTTGATCCGAGACGACATCCCTCGTCACACTTGTTTAATCCGTTTTTGCTTTGTTGAGGCATGTTTGACGCCGGATTTTGTCGCCTGCATACCTTTTTCATCTTATTTCGTTCTCAGCGAAATCGCCATTCCGAGATCAGCGGCAACAATGCCTCGGGCCATTTGGCACCTGGCCCACGGGAGGCGCCATAATGGAAGGCACTGTGGCCACCGGTTGGGACAATGAACCACTCGATCCGCCCCCCCTGCCCTTGGAGCTTCTGAACGATCTGCCGGGAAAATGTGAGGGGTGCCACCGGATCATCCTCCGCCGCGGCGATGAAAACCGGCGGCGGGTTGGGCGCCACTGGATAGCTGGCGGCACTCTTGCCCTGGGGCCAAAGGCACATTAATGCCACCAAGTCGGGCCGACTCGAAAGCCGCTCGGCGGGATCGCCCGCCGCGGGATCGCCGCCGTCAAAGCGCCCGAGCAGGTTCAGGCAGAGGTTGGCCCCGGCCGAATATCCCTGGAGAACGATGCGCGCTGGGTCAACACCCCATTCCCGGGCGTGCAGGCGCAGCAACCGGATGGCGCGCGCGCCATCAGCAACCGCATCCTTGGCCGGATCGTTGGTGCCATACTGGGTACGGTATTTGAGCCCGCACACGACGATATCGCGGTCATTGAAGAGCTTGACCACGTTGCCGACGTGAAGGCCCATCCCAAGGTGCACGTAGGCGCCGCCCGGGCAGATCACGAGGGCGGCTCGGTCCTGTTTCTTTTCCTTCGGCAGGTAAACCCACAACTCGGGAACGGAGACATTCCTGATCCGCTGGTTGACGATCTCCTCGGCTTTGGCCGGGGCGACCAGACCGGGCGCCGCGCCCGGCCAGAGCCGTACGACCAGACCGGGATCAGGCCAGTCCTTGAGTGCGGGCGCGGGTGCCCCAATACCCGGGAGGGCACCGAGACAGATCACAAAAACCGCAATGCTTGTCTTCATAAATCATTCCGCCTTCTCGATCAGAATGGAGTGTTTGACGGGAACGGCTGCCGCGGCCGCCGCGGCGCGCAGGGATGCCCAGGCGCCGATCAATTGTGCGCTGGCGCCGTGGAGGCCCGCATCGGCTCGGGCATCCCCATTCATGAGTTTCTCCATCGCCGGCACCTTCGTCAGCCAGCCTTTTACCAGGAGCGTCTCGAACTCCTGCTTGAACGCGACGGTCTGTTGCACCTTGGTGAAAGCTTCGGCAAAAGGAGTGCCATCGGCAAACTCCGCCGCCAGATTGATGCCGGTTTCCAGTTCGCCCTTGGAAAAGACCTTGGATTGAGCACCCCAGCGCACCTTCGCCTTCTCCCAGGCCAGCCCGTCCACCTTCAAGATCAGGCGGTTGAGTTCCTGGTTGAACGGAATGAACGGCAGCATCGAGGCCGCATCCGAGGGATCGGCTGATCGCTCCGCCGCCGATGAGCGCAATCTCCTGTTGAAGCAGTAAGGATAGCGAGTGCTCTCCAGCTCCACCCGCCCGCAAGCGGCCGCGAGCACCTTGTGCCCGCTCGTGGCCGCCGCGCGGCCATCTTTCATCGACATGCTGATCGTGCCGATGTCGCCGGAAACGCCCATGGCCTTAAGAAAGGCATACGCCATGATCAGATGGCCGTTGGGCGAGGGGTGAATGCCGTCCTTTCCACAAACCGCGTAATCGTTCCCGCGCGCCTGCTTGGCCCGGGCCATCGCCTGCATCATCACTTGGTGGAGACCGGCGAACTTGAAGCCCGCTTCGGCGGCGAGGTTTGAGGCCACGGCGGAAAGCCGGCTGAGGGTTTCGTTGTAGATTTCCGCCGTCACGGAAGGATCGCTGGGCCGGCCCTGGAAGTAGCGTGTGTCCACCGCCCCCGGCCCCCCCACCACCGCAAACGTCCCGTTCTGTTTGAATGCCGTCAGGATGTTGCGCAGCGCGCCTTCGAACTGCCGCTCGTTCTCCGGGGTGAGGCGGCTGTAGCGCCCATCGTTCATCCCGAAACAGATCGTGGCCAGGGTGGGCTTGAACCAGGCCATGTCATTGCCCATCCGTTTCTCGAACCCCGCCGCAACCTCCCCGCTCCACCCGAACTGGAAGACCTCGGCCTTCAGCTCGGGGCAGCACGCCAGCAGGTAGCTCTCGATGTAGTTGCTGTAGAGCCGCTGCTCGGTGATCGAGTCGCCGATGATGGCGATGCGGCATCCCGCCTTCAACGGCCCCGAGCTTTCGGCCCCGGCCAGCGGTGCGGCCAGCGCCATTATTACCAACAACGTACGCATGCGTTTCATGATGTTCTTTTGCATAAGCATTTCCGGTTATTTGGCCGTGCAGACGCTCACGCCCATCAGGCCGATGACGACCTCCTGGGACAGGGTCTCCAGCGTGACCTCCTTGAGCGCCACGCCCGGCCGCAGTTTCCAGCCATAGACCATCGCCCGGCAGTAGTTGCCCAACTGCACCTGCGGCGGCGCCTGCTTCGGCATCGAGAAGGCTTCGCCGTTCATATCGTAATCTTTATCCACGAACGGACAGAGCGACCAGAAGTTGTAAGGCGGCACGAGTTCGAGTTGCTCGCTCGTACCATCGGCATAGAGGAAGCGCAGGACCGCGTTGGCGATGCGCACCTGCATCGGATTGGTCGAGCCGGCCACCAGCAGCCAGACCGAATCGCCCTTCTGGTTCACCGGCACGGTCACCTTTTTCGGCCAGTTATCCCACAGCGAGGTGAAGGCGATGTCCTTCTCGCCGATGTTCCAAAGAAAGTGCGCACCCTGCGACGTCACCAGTTCACCCTGCTCCAGCGGCAGACGAGCCGGTGTCCCGGCGGCGCGCTGAAAGGGCATATCCTTACGCTGCAGCGTCGGGGCGCCCCCTACTGATGAAGCCACCTGGGCCGGGCCGTCATCCGGGAAACGCCAGTCGGCCAGAGTCCCCTCCAACGCCGGCGCCTCGCAGGTCCGGTTTTTCACCTCATCCGGCGTGAAGGCGCGCCCGGCGATGGCCACGCGCTTGATCGCCCCCAGCAGACGGTTACCGCCGGCGGGATCGGCGCCGACGAAAAATTTCTCAGCCAAGACCGGTGGGGTTGAATCGGTGATATCGGTTCGCCAGTTAAGCCGGTTTCCGTCGGCATAGGCAAAGATCTGCTTCTGCTTGAGGTCATACACCATAGCGATGTGGGTGAGCCGCTCGCCGCACAACAGCGGCACGGTGTAAATGGCATTCTTGCCTGCCAGCATGCGCATGGAAGTCCCCGGCACCGTGTCGAGGACCAACCCGCCCATGTCCAGGATCCGACCGCCGGAGGGTGCCATGGCATCCGCGGCAACCCAGGCCTCCAAAGTACAGGAGCCTTCGAGCTTGAGCTTGCCCAACGCCCCCTCGTAAACCGGCACGGGGCGGTCAGGACGCGTGTTGCTCAGATCAATGCCATAAGGCCGGCGCTCACCGGTCATGGTCGCCTGCCAGGTACGGAACCCGTCCTTGGCCAGCCGTGCCGAAATCGTCTTGGGTCGCGGCGAGAGGTATTCCTGACGGAAGATCTCCCCCACCCGCCCGTTGCGCTGCGCGGCGATATCCACGCAGTGCCACAACGCATTGGCCGGGGCCTGGCGCAGGTATTTCTCAGCAGCATAGGCTTCGGTCTTAGGATCGCTCACCTTGAAATCGAACACTCGCCACTGCGGCGCGCTCCCGGCCTTCACCAACACCAGCAGACGATGGTCACCCGCCAGAGCCGCAATGCGGCCGGTGACCTTACCTGCAGTAAGCTGAGGTTTCTCGAACACCCCCTGGGCATCGCGGATTTCCAGGATCGTTGCATCCTTGATTTCCAAAGCGGCCTCTTCGCCACGCACGACCTCACGCGAGTGGACCGCGGCCTGCGGCAAGGGCTCGGCAACGTCCAACTCGAGGACGGCCTTGCCCGTGGCCGGCGCCTGCAGCGCAAAGAGCGAAGTCCCGAAGCCGGGCCGGATCTCGCCGTCCACCCTTTTCCCGTTGAGCGTCGCCACCGCCAGCCCCATGCCGCGGAAGGGCACAACCAGTTCCATGGCGCAGGGATTCTTCAGTCCCGCCTCCAACCGAATTTTTTTCCCCTCGCGCTTGAAGGCCAAGGAAAACTCCGGATGCTCGATGGAAGCCTGATCCCACGCGGCCGGGAATTGGGGCGCAATTATAACCCGGCCGTTCGGCCGGTCCGGCCGGTAGCCGAAGAGGCCCGAGACCACCGCGCGCGCAAAGAGCGGATGGCATTCCCCGAAGTCGGTGCCGCCATAGTTCATCCCGAAGTTGCCGGGCACCACCGATTCCAAAGCCGACTCGTGGTAGGTCCCCCGCAGGATCTCGAACCCGCGCTCGGGCAGGCCGGCAACGAAGTACGCCTGGGCCAGCGCGTAGTTGTCGCCCTGCGACATCAGGCGCAAAGACCAGATCCCCGGCACCCAGTTGGAGAGTTGCACGCGATAACCGCCGGAGGGTCGCGGCTCGTGTTCCAGGCCATACTCGGCGAAGTGCAGCGTGGAGGCCATCTGTTCGTCATTCAGCAGTCCCGGGCAGTCGAACGGCTGGTGAATGCTGTAAAGCCAAGGATCGGGATGCAGCCGCTGGTGACCACCCTGCTCGCGATAGGCGCCCGGATGACCCGCCTCGGCGACCCAGAGCTTTTCGAAGAAGGCCTTGCGGATCAGCGCCAGCTTGGCCTCGTGCCGCTTGACCGCCGCCGCATCCCCGGCCCGGCGGGCCATGTCCCGCGCCGCCAGATGACCGCGAAAGGCATAGCAGGTCTCCTCGACCGTTCCCCCGCCGTTGTACCACTGGTTGTCGGTCGGCCAGGTGTTGATGAAGCTCTCGTAGGCCCCGTCGCCGTCAGGATCGAAGCAGCGTTCGATATAGCCAAGATGCAGTTCCAGCGCCGGGCGCAGGAGCTTCTCCATCTCCGGATCGGCGGTGAAGCGCCAGCTCTCAATCGCCTGGTCGAAGAACTGGGATTGCATGTCATACTGCTGGGAATTGCCGTCGGGAATCAGCCGGCCTTTGCTGTAGAAGTCCGAATCAATGCCCGGCCGGGTAAGTTCCCGGACAAAGAGGTTGAGGTAATCGGTCTGGGCCTTGACCCTCTGCTGCAGCTCGGGATGGTCGGCCAGTTTCTCTCCGGTCATCTGGGAGCTGATGAAGTGCCGGGCCTGAGTAAGTAGCCGGTCGTTCCCGCCATAGACGATCGAGCCGTAGCTGACGCGCCAACCCAGCAGCGGACTGCACCAGGTGCCCATGCCGGAATGGGCGTGGCCGAAAGAGCGCCATATCCCGTCGTTGGCCACAATGGATGCTGTCACCGCTGCATCCAGCCGCGGCTCGGGCGTCTTGACGACCACCCGGTGGCGCAGCCCTTCTACGCGCTCCCAGGCCAAGCGGAAGTCGGCCGGGACATTGGGGGCGGCGGCCGCCTTGTCGGCACGAGGCCAGGAGCGGACGACCCATTGGATCGGCCGGGCATCGCCGACGGGCGTCACCCCGCACACCATCGGGCGATTTCCACCCTGACTGGCCAGGAGTTCGGCCGGCTTTTGCCACAGCCCGGCATCCACCACCCGCAGTTCGGAGGGCGTGCCACAGGCGGCCAATGTATAACGAGGCTCCGAGGCCTTCGCCGGCTCGATACGGATGACACCCTTGTCCACCTGCACGCGGTTGCCTTCGGCGTTGGCGGGGTCGAAGCCCTCCTCACGCACAGCCGGAAAGACCAACGCATCCATGTCGTGAACATAATCGCGATGATAACTGCCGCCGAGCAGCCAGACGAGCCGGTCGCCCGCCTGCGCGCCTTCGACCTGCGCCTGTATGGCCATGCCCGTCCCCTCGCCCAGCGGCAGGCCCTGGAGCCGCACCGTCACGCCCGGGAACGCCGGATCGGAGACCACCCACTCCATGCGCCCGCCGGGATAGCGGGCCTCGACCGACTGGAAGTCCTGCAGCCACTTGGGTGCACCGCCCGTACGCTGGAAGCCCAGCAGGAAGGTGGCATCCACCTGCGGGTCACCCGCCATGCGCACCAGCGGGCGGTCGCCGGTCAGCACCCAGTAATAGGGGTTGGCCGGATTGCCGTGACTGCAATAGAGCGGACGGTTGTTAAAGTAGTTCCCGTTGCGGCGCACGAAGGCGCCGTTCTCCACGGTAGTCGGCACGTTCGGCAAATCCGCCGCCCCCGCCGCACCGGCCAAAAGGCCGGCTAAAATTATTGTTCCGAATGTTCTTTCTTTCATCGTCAGTCTTCGCCGGTTCAAGTCTGTGGGCCTTTCAGTTCTTCCCCACCAATTCAAGCCGCACCTGCCCCTTCTGTTCCGGGTTCTTGACCAGGTTCAGGTAGCCGTGCTCGAAATGCTTCACGTCGCCCTTGAAGGTCCGCGAGCCGATGCCCGAGAAGTCGTTGACGAACAGGCGGAGGGTCTGCTCATCTTCCACCCTTGCCCGCACATGCTGGCGGCCATCGGACAGCACCCGCACCCCCGCCCCATCGGGCGAACTTAAAGCAGCCTCCAGGATGTTGTGCTTGGTCGAGCGGAAGTCGTTACAGCCCCAGGGCGTCTCATCCTGCGACCACGGCAGCTTCGGGTTCTGCGGCGTGTACGAGTACGTTGCGGGGCGCTGGCCCGAGGGAAACGCCCGGCAGGCGCCGTCTTCCCGGCCGATGTGATCCTCCGGGTAATACGACCACTGGCCAATCCGACGCCAGGACAGCCGGTCGCACGCCGGCGCCACGTCGAACGCCAGCCCCAGCTCCCGCGGGCCGCGATCCACATCGCGATCCCACTGATTGGTGACGGTGGACGGTTTCCAAGTCAGGTCGTAGTCCGCTGTCAACGAGCCGTCCCCGGCTACCGCAAAGCGGATGACGCCACTAACCGCCGCATCGTCCAACGAGCGCTCCACGATCACACGCCCCGCTTCCAGTCGAGCGGCCGTCGCCTTCACGGTGGGCGCGAGCACGGCGGCCAAGGGTAGTTCCGGATTCAGATAGATGTTTTTCCGCTCCCCCATGCCAAACACCAGATGGGGCCCGCCGGTGATCAGCGTGGTCCCGTTGCGCTGGCCCTGCACAATCGCACCGGTCTTGCGTTCCACCGTCCAGCACGTGGGCCCGGCGGAGATCACCCACCGCTCCAGCTGCTCTTCCAGCTTCGGCGCTGCCGTGGAGACGGCCTGCGGCACGGCAGGCGACGCGGCGCCAAGGTCGAAGGAAAAGCCATCCACCAGCCAGCCCGAGGGGTGCCACGCCTCCAGCGTCACCCGGCGCACATCGGCGGAGCGGGGACGGATGACTAACTCGCCCGACGTTCCCGGCGGCACGGCCGCCTCGACGGCGCCAACCGGGCACTTCCAGTCCAGCTCCTTCAGTTCTGTGAAGACGTAGCGGTTGGTCACCGGCACGCGCAAGGTCCCGTCCGCCGCGGGCGTCAGGGTCCGGGCCGTGATGTGGATCGGCGAATAGACCTTCTTCACATGCCAGTATTCCGGCTTGGACCGGCGGAATTCATCAATAATCCCCCAGCGGCCATAGCCGACGCGGCGCCCGTCCGGCAGCTGGAAGTATTCGTCCACGCCGCACCAGATCGACCCGCCCATGCGGTTGGCTTTGAGGATGCCTTCCCAATCGGCGGCCAAATCCTGACCGTAAAGGTCGAGCACACCAGGATCGCAAACCTTCTCCCGCGGGTTCGTGCGGCCAATGTGGGTGTACTCGGTATACAGCAGGGCCCCCGGCCGCCGCTTGGTGTCCAGAATCTGGGCGAGAAAGGGGTAATGCGGGCATTTCACATCCACCAACCCCGCTTTGATCCCCTTCTCATCCCCTTGCCCACCGGCCATCAGGCGCGGGCGGGTCGGATCGTAGTGTTTCACGAAGGTGGCCGTTTTCTCGAAAATCGGCCGCCAATCCGATTCGTTGCTGATCGACCAGGCAACGACGCTGGGATGACTTCGGTCGCGCTCCAGCATGTCCAGCGTCCCGTTCTCGATGGCCGCGGAGGTTTCCGGTTTCAACTTTTCGCGGTGATTCGTGATAGCCCATCCGATGAGCCAGCAGACCGGCGCTTCGTCCAGCACGTAAATGCCCAGCTCGTCACAGGCGTCGAGCACCTCCTCCATCGGCGGGCAATGGCTGGTACGCAGGAAGTTGATGTTGGCCTGCTTGAAGAGCCGCACGTCCTCGCGGCCCAGCCCCGCCGGCAGGCTCCGGCCCCGCAGATAGTGAACATCCCACCGGCAGACCCCCGCCAACTTCACCATCCGGCCGTTGACCAACAACTGTCCTTCCTTGCTCATGGCAATGCTGCGGAAACCCACCCGCCGCATGGCCGACTGGGTTCCCAGTTGCACCGTCAGCGTGTACAGGTTCGGATGCTCCGCCTCCCAGAGCCGTGGCTGATTCACCGGGAACGAAAGCGTCAGCGATTCCACCGCCCCGGCGGCCAACTCCTTGAGGGCCGGCGCAGCGGGCGCAAGCGCCACGGACTTGCCCGCCGGATCGAGCAGTTCCAATTTGAGCGGCCCCGGCACGCAAGGCACCGCACCTTCATTGGCGATTTTCAGGTCCACCAGCAGCTGCGCCTGACGCTTTGCCAAATCCAGTTCCGTGCGGACATGGAAGGAGGCGATGTTCACCTGCGGGAGCGCAAAGGCCCGCACGCCGCGCACGATCCCCCCCAAGTCATGGCCGGCGTACTCGCAGCCATTCTGCGCCAAATCCGCCCCGGTCTTGGAACTGCGCACGCGCACTTCCAGCAGGTTGTCGGCGGCCCCACAGCGGGCGGCGGCCGTGGCGTCGCACTCGAAGGGCGTGTAGCCCACCTTGTGTTCACCGACCTTCTTCCCGTTGAACAGCACCACGGACTCGGCATAGGCCGCATCGAATCGCAGTTTGATCCGTTGCCCTTGCCAGGCCGCCGGCAACGCCACGCGCCGGCGATAGATCACCTCCGGCTCGGTCTTGGCGAACCCCTGCTGGAGCCATTGGCCGGGAACCTGGATCGGCTTCCACTCCTCCGGCCGGGCCTGGGGTGCGGGATTGAATTCCCAGGCGCCATCCAACTCCAGCATCCGGGCCGAAGGACCGCTCGGCTGCGGCGTCAGGCGCGGCAGGGCCGGATAGGCGCTGGCTTCAGTGCCGGCCGCAGCAGCCAGTCCGCCGTGGACCGCCATGCAGGTGGTCAACGCGGCGCTTAAGATCATCTTCATGCGTTTATGTTTGTTCATCCTTATTACCTTTTCCCATTAACGGGGGCAGCCGCGAGGGTAGCGGCAAACCGATATTCACCGGAACCTACTTCATAGATGGCCGCACCACCCGCCGTCCCCACGGACCGGACCCCCTCCGCCTCGGCGGCGGGATGACCGGCCTCGGTGACGGATGCTGCGTCGGTGGTGGGGATATGCACCGTGGCCGTCGTATTGGCGGGGATCGTCAGGTCGAGTTCCAACTTCCCGCCTTGGCGGCGCCACTGGCTGGCAATACGCCCGTGGATCGAGTCGTAATGGGCCTTGACCCATTTCAGGTCACCGACCAATGCGGGGTGGATGACGATCTTCTGGAATCCGGGTGCAGCCGGGTCAGGCCGAATACCGGCCAGGCCTTGGTAGAACCAGCCACCGAGCGACAGGAAGCAGGAGTGAATCTGTGAATCGAAGCCGTTCCACTGTTCCCAGAGGGTTGTGGCCCCCTGCGAGAGCATGTACCCCCAGCCGGGATAGTTGGTCTGCGAGGCGATGGTATAGAGCAGATCGTTGTGGCCATCCTGCAAATACTGAACCAGGAAGTAGGTTCCCAGCATCCCCGTATCCAAATGTCCGCCGGTGCGGATCAACTCCTCGAGCTTGCGGGTGACCGCCTCCCGCTGATCGGGCGGTGTGATACCCATTTGCAGCGGCATCACCTGGTAAGCCTGTGCCGCCGCATTCGTTTTGAGATCGCCGGTCGGGTAGTGCCCGGCGGCCGGATCGAAAAACGCCTGATGGATCGCCGGGCGGATCTGCTCGAGCCGGGCCTGGCAACGCTGCACCTCATCCTGGCGGTCCAGCGCGGCGGCGGATTTCTGAAGCAGTTCCCAGAGGTAAACGCGATAGCAGTTGTTGAACAGTTCCGCGGCCTGCTTGGGAGGCTGCCGGTAGTCATCCATGCCATATCCAGGAGCCAACCAATCCCCGATAAAGTCCCAGAAACCGCCGTGGGCGCGGAGGATATTGTTGGTGCACTGCTTTTCCAGGTAGTCGACGTAGCGGCGCATCGGCTCGTAGGTCCGTTCCAGCCCCGAGCGATCGCCATAGAAAAGATAGGTTCGCCACGCGATCGCCGCCAGGCTGCCGCCCCAGGCCGGCCCACCGCCACCGCCGCCCCACGGCGCGATGTGCGGTAAGTTGCCAGTGTTGGGATTCTGGATCAGCCGCCAGTCATCCAGCCATTTGCCATAAAAAGCCGGCATCCAGAAGTTCATCACGCAGGTTTCGATCGACACCTGCCCGTCGCCATAGCCCAGGCGCTCGCGCGTCGGACAATCCACCATGTACCCGCCGAGGTTGAGGCAGCGCGCCGTCCAAACGTGCAGTTGATGGATGCGGTTGAGCAGGTCGTCGGAACACTCGAATGCCCCCCCGGCCTGCAGATCGCTTTCGATCTGCAGAGCCTGGACGTCGCCGGCGGCTGGTGGCGAGGCCAAGCCCTCGACGATGGCATAACGAAAACCGTGGTAGTTGAACTTGGAGAGGAATTGCTCGTGCGGGCGGCCGGCGGAGACAAATTCATCAAACTGGTTGAAGGTCTGGTACCGGACCGCATTGGCATCGGCCCCGAAAATCCGGTCCCCGCGGCGCCGCTGTTTCGAGCCCACCGTCGTGAAGCGTTTATCCGCGTAGTGGATGGTGACACGATCGCCGGTTTTCAGGCCCGACAGCTGCAGATTCAGCCACCCGGTGAGGTTCGTGCCGAAATCCAGTTCGTATCGCCCGCCGCCAATTTCCGTGCAGCGCACCAGCGGCAGGCGTTGGCTGGCCCGATTGAGTGGACAAGGCTGCGCCTGCGCCACGGGCGAAGGCGGCGAACACACTTGTACATCCGCCCAGCCGCCGTCATCGAACGAGGGGGAACTCCACTCCGGATTCTCCAGCCGCGCGTCATACTGTTCGCCGCCGAAGTCGTTCCACGACCACGATCCGAAGGTCGTATAGGGGCTGGGGGCCGCCTTCCAGGTGGCATCGGTCGCCAACCGGATCGGCTTCGCGCCGCCGATCAGGTCGCACTGCATCCGCACCCGGGCGCCGGCGGGTTTGACAGCCCCCTTGAACCAGCCGCGTCCCAGCCACAGCCCGACGCAGTTGCGCCCCGGCTTCAAATACGGGGCGATGTCATAGGCAACATAAAACGACCGCTTCCAGTAATCGCTGACCGCAGGCGTCAGCATATCGGCGCCGACCTTGCGGCCGTTGACATAGAGTTCGCCGTATCCGGCCAGATTCACATAGGCCACGGCGCGCTTGGGCTGGGCTTCCAGCGTGAAGGTCTTGCGCAGCCACGGGGAAACACTGCGGAACGACTTGGGATCGGCAGGGCCATCCGGCTGCCAGCCGATCCATGCAGTCCCCTTCCAATCTGCCTCGCGCATCGGTCCCATGCCCCAGCAGGCTGTTTCGCTCCAGGGCGAGACCTGGCCATCCCGGTCCCAGGCACGTACCTTCCAAAAGCACCGATCGCCGGCCGACAGCGGTTTGCCGCCGTACTCGACCTGCGCCGACTGGTGCGACTCGACTTTTCCGCTGTCCCAACAATCGCCCTGGTCGCGGGCCAACCGCTCGGGCGACGAGGCTACCAGCACCTGATACGCGCCCTGAATCTCGCCCCGCCGCCCCGAGGCGATGATCCAACTCAAACGCGGACGGGCGACGTCGATGGCGAGCGGATTCTCGCGGTATTCGCAACGCAGTCCCTCCACGGTCGCCTGGGCTCTGGCGGCGGGCATGCCAGCAAGCCCCGCGAGAAGCGCGAGCAGCAGCATGGGCCTCAGCCAGCGAAGCCGAGCCAGTTCGATTTTGTTAGTCATATTCATGTTGTAGGCGCCTCGGTTCATCTTTTCTCCTCCTGCTGATTTCCCGCAGTTGTCACGGATGTGGAGCCGCAGACGACGACATCAACCTTGCGCTCCGCCGGCGTGATGTCCCATGTGACCAGTTTGCCGTCCTTGACGGTGCCGGTGAGCACCGCGCCGCCGGAGAGGTGCAGCTTGAAATCCACATCCCACTCCGAAGGCCAGGCGGGCAGCAGGTAGATTTGAGATTTCGGACTTGAGATTCCAGATTCCTGCGCCAGCATCCGCTGCAGCGCGATCGAACCGCTGCCGAAGTGGTCCCAGTCGGGAACCGAATCGGCCCCCTCCCGTCCATAGAGCGGGAAGCGCACCGAGGGTGAGGCCAAGCGAAAACGGCGGACCAGCCCCTTGGCCGCTTCCTTGGTATTGCCCGCCAGCGCCCAACCGATCTGATCCTGGGTCCAACAGGTTCCCCCGAAAGTGTCCTTGCTGGTGCGGTTCTCCATCGTCCACTGGACCAGGTCCTTGGTGCCCAACGCCAGCCCGTAACAGCGGAACGGAAACACCGGATACAATTCCGCATTCTCGCCATTGCCAAGATGCTCGTATTTCTCAGCCGGGGCGAGAACCGGCCTGCCCTCCACGGTACGCAGCGGCACCTCCGGCATCTGCGAACGGAACTGCTTCCACGCCGCCTGGTCTTCCGCCGTGCCCGCCTTCATCGCCAGCAATTCGTCCAGGCAGAAGCGCAGGCCGGCCACATCGGTGGCCGGGTTGACCGTGATCCACCAGGTTTCGATCGCCTGGGCCGGATCCAGCCGGAGTTTGCCGCGGGCGTCGCGCAGATAGTGCTGGTCATAAAAGAGCAGGATTTCCCGGGCAAACGGCACCAGCACCTCGTCGCGGAACTTCACGTCTCCGGTGTAGTTGGCGTAATCCAGCATCATGGCCGTCGTCTCCAGGCCGCTGGTGAAGTAATAATCGTGATAACCGCCCTTGTATGGCTCGCCCGGCTTTGTCTTGGGCAGCGGGCCGCAGTCGTGGCAGCTGCCGGTCAGCGGCATGAGGTTCTCCCGGTAGAACGCCCCGCCGTGCCCAAAGTAGAGCTTGGTGACGGCCTTGCGCATCTCCAGCACGTTGCGGTAATGATCGAAGAACGGCTTCATCAGGTCGAAGTCGCCGCTCATCAACAGCGGCCAGTAGAGCAGCCGCTGGTTCTGATAGGTGAACCGCCGACCCCAGGCCCGGTAGTCCGGTCCGGTCAGCCATTTCCCATCGGGCAGTTGTTCGGCATGCGGATAGTTCTTCTTGAGGGCCACCGGCTCGTTGTCCTTCACGTAGCTGTTGGCGGGAGTGAGCCGGTATTGCTGTGTGAAAAGGCCCCCGTTGAACTTGGGTTGAATCCGTCCGCGGCTCTGGGCGGCCATGGCGAAGCGAAACACGTTATAGCTCTGCGCGACCAGGGCGGCGCCATCCGCTTCATCCCGCATCCCCTTGGCGTTGGGTTCGCTGTTGAGTTTTTCCCGTTGGTCGGCCGGCACGGTGCGGTCCGAGGCAATGATCCAGCCCCGGTCCCAGAAATTCTTCCACCAGGCGCAGTGCCGTTCCCAATCCGCCTTGATGTCCACCGGACGGCTGGCCAGGTCTTCGATCGCCTGCACCCACATGTCGCGCTCGGGCGCCTGGAGGGTGAGGGCATGAATCCTCAAATCGATCTTGTCCCAGTACCCTCCCCCGCTCTTGCCGGAGAGCACGCCGTGCAGCGCCTTCAGTTTCGGGCCTTCCATCAGGTTGCCGAAGGTGTTGAACCGATAGGGGTCGGGCAGGATCTTCTCCGGGTGCTCCATGCCGTAGCTCACGCGCATCTCCTCGGGATAGAAACTCTTGTCTCCGACGGAAAAATACCAGAGCACCTTTTCGCCGCGCGCCACGGTGGTGCTGGGCGTGTCGTCCAGTCCGCACCACTGGGTGTAGCGCTTCCAGAACTCCGGCTGGGCCGTCATCGCGATCGGTCGCGGCGATTCGATCTCCACATGGTAGAGCGGCCGGTGGGCGTCGGCCCAGATCCGCAGTTTCACCCCATCAGCGTCGATCAGGATCGAGCCGGTGGGCAAATCGAGCGTCTGGCGAAACGGCTTGCCGGCCGCGAACGGATTGGGCGTGAGCGAGACACGCACCCGGCCGGTCTTGTACAGGTCGCCGCAGTAGCTGAAGGCGTCGTTCTTGCCGAGCAGGAGGTAGAGATCTCCGTTCTCGATGGCATAAACGCCGGCGGCGATGTCACCGTTGCCGATCGGCATCACGCCGGCGGCATCCTTGGAGGGAGCAGTCCAGACCACGTTGTAGCGCGCCATGGGCGCAGCCGGCCCATGGGCCGTTTCGGCTTGGATTTCTGGGGCCGCCACACATGCTGCGGCGAGCGTGGCCGTTGTCATCCAATTACGGAGAGTTTTCATCAGTTGGGCTCTTCTTTTGAGTATCTTCGGGTTTTGCGTTTCGACTTTTGTTCCACTTCGAGTCACTTCCCAGCCGGCGCCAGGGTCTGGCGACCCTGAATCGTTTGCAGGGGCACCTCGGGAATCTCCACGCTCTTGCGGGTCTGGAACTGCTCCGTGCTGTTGCCGGCTTCGAAGCTCATATGGGGGACATCCCGCAAAAGTCCCATGCGGTAGACCTCGCTGCCGGCCAGCAGAAACCCGCCCACGCCGTATAAGTGGGTATGAGTGGGATCGACCATGGCGGGGCGATCCCCGACGAGTTGCACATGGGTGAGCTTGCCGTCGGCATCCACGCACCCCACGAGCCCGGCCCACGCTTTCCTGATGGCCGGCTCAAATTTTGATCGGTCCAAGAGCCCGTGGTTCACGCCCCAGGCAAATGCGTAGCAGAAGAAAGCCGAACCGCTGGTTTCGGGTGCGGGGTAGCTTCCCGGATCCAGCAGACTGGACCGCCACAGGCCGTCGGCCGGCTGGATTTCCAAGAGTCGGCCGGCCATCTGCTGGAACTGCGTCACATATTTGCCGCGATCGGGATAATCGGCCGGCATCCCTTGCAGCACGCGGACCAGCGCGCCCATCACCCACCCGTTGCCGCGGCTCCAGAATACCTTTGCTCCGTTGGATTCCTTCATCTCCCGGAAACGGGTGTCGCGGTAATAAAGCCTTTCCGCTCCATCATAGAGATCGCCAGCCGTCAGCCACCATTGACGATTCATGAAATCGAGATACTTGCGCTCGCCAGTAAGGGCAAACATGCGAGTCCAGACCGGCGGGGCCATGAACATGGCGTCGGCCCACTTCCACCAGAAGCCATCTTTGCGATCGGCGGCAAGCTGCTCATCGAGAAGTTTGCGCAGGGGTGCAATCATGGCCGGATCGCGATCGATGGCGTAGAGCTCACAGTACATCTGCCCCACACAAACATGGTCTGCGTACCAGGTGGTGTGAGGGGTTTCGAATGCCCATTGCCTTGCCCGGCCGATCGTCCGCATCGCCTCCCGGTATTTCGGATCGGCGACCAGATCGCCCATGGCCATGAAACCGGCGTAAAGCGCGCCATGTTCCCAGCGAATCTCCGGCTTGGCAGGCATGTGCTGGAGTTGCCAGTCGGCCACCCGCCCCATCACCGCCAGGACATCCACCTTGTCCATATTGCCGACAGACGCGGCAGCCAATACCGCTACATCGCTGCATAGCCAAGCGGCTGAACCAGCGAGGAGTAGTTTGAAGATTCGCAGCATTTGACTTGTCTCCTTTGATAATAGCCTGTTGTGTCCCGTCCCTCACCAGGCCTGAATTCGATAGGTCGCCGTCTTCCCGGGTATATCGGCGTACACCGGTTCAACCATGCCGTTCCAGTGCTTGTATTCCGTTCCGCTGCGTGTCAGCGTCACGCCGGTCGGCTCCTGCACTGTGTACTGCACGCCCTTGCCCTCCAAGCGCAACTTGACACTATTGCCGCCCAGTTGAATTTCCGTCTTCTCCTGGCCGTTGAACACCAGCATCGGGTAGCAAAGGCGCATCGCCTTGACCGCCGTCCCGCTCACCTCATCCCGCACGGTCACGCCCGAGGCTTCCACCGTGACCGTCTCCGTCACGGTCACGCCCGGGCCGGCCTGGTCCTTGGTCCGCAGGTTCTCGTAGGTCACGCGGAAGCATGCGCGCTCGGGCGTTTCCTCCAGGATTTCCACCTTCGGCGCCGTCGTGCGCATCTCGGCCAGGGAGCGCCAGACGCCTTGGGCGTCCTGCCACAGGGGCCCGACCGCCAGATCCGTCTTGGTGTGGTTGAACACGGCGCCGCTGCCATCGGAAGGCCCCAACTGCGGATGCCCGCCCTTGACATGGATGCGCAGCAGCCCGGTCGGGTTGTAGACCAAGTCGTTTTCGCTGTTATATTCCACATAGGTGCCGCCAATGCAGGCGTAAACCTTGTGCGGCCAGGCCAGTGTCCCGCTCTTCTTCTGGCCCGGCCGGAGATTGGCCAGCACATAGCCGCCCACGTCCACCGGCGCGGGCCGCTCCGCGGTCGCGTCATCGGCAAACTGCCAGGCCTGCGCCAGCATGGCGCACGCCAGAAGGTTGTAGTTCACGTGGGTGGAGTAGTCGTGGTAGGCGTGCGGCTGCCCGATCGGATAGCGGTTCTTGACGATGTACCCGGACCCATCGGGCCGCAGCCAGTTCTGCACACACCGCAACGAGAGGTGTGCGGCCCGCTTGAAGGCGCCCGCCTCGGCCATTCGTCCGGCCCGGGCATACGCCGCCGCGTAGATCTCGTAGGTCACGCAAGACTGCGCCTCGTTCCAGATGTGGTGGCTGGAGCGGCCGGCGGTGGGGAACTCGCCGGTGGGCGACATCAGGAACAGCGACGTCCAGGCTCCCTTCCAAATCAAATCGCGCAAACGCTCGAAGTGCCGGCCTTGGTAGCCCTGCTGCAGAATCCCCGCCAGGAAGTAGCGGGCGAAGTGGTCGTATGGCCCCGCCGCCCCTTCCTGATACGATCCCCAGTCGGAGAAATACTGGAACCGGGTCGCCAGCCGCTCATCCACCGAATCCATCGGCGCCAGCCCGGCGGCGGCCCGCAGGTAATCGCCGGAGAGGTTGACGATCACCCAGTTGCTGGCCGTTTTCATATCCGAATAGGCCCTGGCCGGATCCAGTTGGCGGAGATTCTCCCGCCACCGCGCCACCCGCTCCGGCGCCGCCAGCGGCGTATACAGCGGCAAGGCCATCATCAGCGGATAGGTGTAGAAATCGTAATGGTTGTTCTTGAGCGCCACCAGGTCATCCGTGGACACGTCCATGGCCTTCATGCCGCTTTCCAGCAACCCCGCATCGCGGTCGTAACCGCTGGCTGCCAGGGTCGCCACGGCCAAGGCGTAGCTGGGCGCCGCATAATACTTCTGCTTGTGGATCGGATCGATGATCCAGCCCTCCGCGTTCTGATACTGGCGCAGCGCCTTGACTTCCCCGGCGATCACCTTGAGATAATCCTCGCGGGTCAGGCCGCTGGGTTTGAAATCCTTGAACGACGCCTGGCGCTTCAGGAATGTGCCGATCTGCCCGGCCAGCGGATGCTCCGCCGGGGCCAGCGTCTTGGCCAGAACAGGGGGAGGCAAAAGCTCTGCCCCGGGTGAAAAAGGGGTCTCGGAGGATGCGGCGCCAGCGCCTCCCGCAACCGCCAACACAATGCCCAAGACCCATCCCGCTTGTTTCATGGCATTCATCATCCAGCCTTTTCGTGTTGGACTGCCCGTGTGACGTTGGCGCGGTCCTTGGATGGCCCAGGCCAAGTGATAGCGGATTATACGCAACCCGCCAACAAGCGATTGTGACGTTCTCATGATTTGCCCCTTCCCTGATGAGTTAACTCCCCGCCCCAAGGCAACCGCGTTCGATTCTGCGCCGCAACTCGCCAAGCGCCTCACCTCACTTGCCAAAAAGAGTACATCCTTGAATCCCTCCACGTCCATGTTGTAAAGTCCAAGAGTTATGCACAATTCGCTACTTCGCAAAATGAACCACGGCGCCTACACCAACCCCTTCTCAGGCGTGGGCATGGAGTTTTATCCACTGGGCGTCCGGCCCGATCTCTCCAATATCGTGTTGCATTCGACAGATTACCTCCCGCACAACAATAGCTGGAACTTCCCCAACGTCCTGAGTCCATTCTGGCGGCTGTTCTATTTCTTCAAGCCGGGGCATCAGGTTGAGTTCAAGCACGGCACCTACCCACTAACGCCCGAGCATATCATGCTCATTCCCGACCATGAACTCTTCCATTGCCGGGGCGCCAACGACGTTCCCAGTCTTACGCTGCACTTCTCGGTTTCTCGCCGCCTCGCCCTGCAAGTCGCCGTTCCGGTGCTCCTGAAGCCGACCCCCGCCGAATTGGAGTTGATCCGCGCCACGACGGGCTATTTCCATGGCGGCATGGGCAAGGGCGATCGCACCCAGGTTTTCCATCACAGCCTCGCGCTGCTGAATATCGTCCTGTGCCGCCCTGAGCTGGTCTGGCTCGACCACTCCGTGCGGGAAAACATCCTGAAGGTGCGGCAGCATATCGAACGCTCACCGTCACTACCACTGACGATCCCGGAACTGGCCCGCATGGCCGGCTTGAGCGTCAGCGGCTTTGCCAAGGCGTTCAAGCAGCAGCAAGGCGTATCGGCCAACCGGTTCATCAACCAGATCCGGGTCCGCGAGGCCGCCCGGCTACTGGCCACCACCCATGATACGCTCGAAGATATCGCCGAAAATACCGGCTTCTGCAATCGCGATTATCTCAGTCGGGTCTTCAAGGCCGTCACAGGCGAGGCCCCTGCCGCCTTCCGCCGCCAGCACGGCATTGAGGCGCTCACGCCATAGAGGAGAAATGTTGCGGTCATTTAAGCCGCCTGACAATCGCCAGAAGAGCTTGCCTTCTGCACCGGCCGGGGACGTCCGGCTCCAGGTCCTTACCGGGTTCTGGAGTCGGCGGTCCTCCGCCGGTAGTCCTTTCGGGCACTCTTCCCGCTACCGGCCGGGGACGTCCGGCTCCAAATCTACCGGATCTTGAAGACCGAGCCGCAGGGCCAGCAGCCTGTTGAATGACAGGAGTCTCCTCAATGTGGGAGGCGCGCTTCCTGGGCTTCGTAGCCTTGGCGAAGTAGCCCGCCACGGCGACTCTTGTCCATTTCAAGCGCCAACCTGAACCTGTCGCGGCACGGAGTGCCCCTCCCACATTGAATCAATCCCCTTCCGTCTTCTCTTTATTTTATCGGAGCTCCGGGCGAGCGGAAATAGATCAGTTCTTTTCGGAACGGGGCGACAAAACTCCTACAACCGTCGAAATCAAACTGTCTTGGGCGCCGAAACCGGCGGAGGACCGCCGGCTCCAAGTTCAGGCCGGCTCCACGACTTGACACCCTTAAGGATTGCAGACGCTCACCGCCATCAAGCCGATCACCACTTCCTGGGAGAGGCACTCCAAGCTCACCGCCTCGAGCGCCACGCCCGGCCGCAGTTTCCAGCCATAGACCATCGCCCGGCAGTTGCTGCCAAGCTGGACCTGGGACGGAGGCGTCTTCGGCAACGAGAACGATTCCCGCGTCATGTCGTAGTCGCGGTCGATGAATTTGCAAAGCGACCAGAAATTGAGCGGGGGTACCAGTTCCAAATCCTCGGCCTTCCCGTCGGCGTAATGGAAGCGCAGCACCGCATTGGCAATCCGCACCTGCATCGGATTGGTCGATCCGGCGACCAACAGCCACACCGAGTCGCCCTTGCGGTTGACGGGCACCGTCACCTTCCGCGGCCAGTTGTCCCATAACAAGGTCGGTTATGTCGCCTGAGGATTTCACGTTACAAGAGTAAGTTGCCGCTCGACGTGAAAAGGTTCGGTGGAAAATACATCAGCCTGATGCCGCCTCCCGAATGAGAGGATATTCTACCGCGCCAGCCTCACAAACCCCAGCAAATTCAGACTCCTGATCTCGGCGGAAAATGATTTGGTTCCGGCTATGCCGGGTTAGGATAATTCATCAGCAATGTCTCCCGACCCGGGGATTCCGGGACGGGAGCACCCCATGCCGACGTCAGCTCTGCTCAGGACAGCGCCAGGATGACGTGGTACTTCATTCCTTAACACCCAACCGTTTTTGCAATTCCTCGAGCGACAAGCCTTTCGTCTCCGGCAGGAATTTCCACACCAGGATGAATTGCAGCACCATCATCACCCCGAAGAACCCGAAGGCACTGGCGCCGGACTTGGCGGCAATCACCGGGAACAACCAGCTCACGCCCGCGCACAACAACCACATCAGGAAGCAGACCACTGCCGCGCCTGAAGCCCGGATCGCGTTCGGAAGCAATTCATTGATGACCACCCACACCACGGCTCCCTGGGAATAGGCGTGCGTGCCCACGATCCCCATCAACGCCACAATGACCACCCACCCCTGCGCATGCGTCGCGAAAACCCAGGCCGCCAGCCCGTGCGATATCACAAAGGTCACCGAACCGACCAACAGCAGCGCCTTGCGGCCCAACCGGTCGATCAGGGTCATCGCGATCAATGTCATCACCAGGTTCGTCAATCCGACGATCATGGACTGTTGCAAGGCGCTGGACTTGTCCGCCCCGGCCATACGGAAAATATCGGCCGTGTAATAGATGACGGCATTGATTCCATCCAGCTGGTTGAACACGGCAATCATGCCCGCCAACAGCAGCGGCTTGAGATGCTTGCGCTGGAAGAGGCGTTGGTGCACACCGGTCATTTCGGCCTGGAGCGATTCCTCAATTTCCCCGGCCTCACCTGCCGGATTCTCGTGGCCGAAGCGTGCCAACACCTGCTCCGCCTCCCGACGCCGGTTGCGTTTGACCAGCCACCGCGGACTCTCGGGGATGATCAGCGCCGCCACCAGAAAAGCCAGCGAAGGCACCGCCATCACGCCAAACATCCAGCGCCAGTTGGTCGGATTTTCCGGCCCGAACAAGGCGGCGACCGCATAGTTGGAGCAATAGGCCAGCAGAATACCCACCACGATGTTCAACTGGGCGATGGCCACCAGCACACCCCGCCGTTTGGCGGGCGCGATTTCGGTGATGTACATCGGCGAAACCACCGAGGCGCCACCCACCGCCACCCCGCCCAGGAACCGGAAAAACAACAGGGCATACCAATTCCAGGCATAGGCACAGCCGAACGCCGAAACCAGGAATAACACGGCTAGAACAGCCAATACCGGCCGCCGCCCCCACCAGTCCGCCGGGCGTCCCGCCCCGAGGGCGCCAACCATCGTCCCGATCAACGCGCTTGAGACAGTGAACCCAAGCAAATTGTCACTCAGGCCATAAACCTGGCGCAACGCCTCGGTCGTCCCCGATATCACGGCCGTATCGAATCCGAAAAGGAACGAGCCCAACGCCGCCACCGTCACGCTTACAATCAGCATCGCGCCAGTACCCTGGGACCCCGCCTGCCGCCCATCACCCGCATCTATGTTCATCATCGCCATTGTTAGTCTCCTGCTATATTGCTCAACACATTCTGCGGCTCGGCGGGACGCCTCGCCCTACCTGGTGAACGCCCAGCCTTTCAGCCAATCATTGCCCGACTTCGCCAAATACATTCCCACAAGGTGGCGCGAAATAGACTCTGACGCCAGCCTTTTCCTCGAAAGCAACGTACTCCTCAGAAGCCAAGGCTCGCCCATCCGGAAGCACATACACCCGGTCACTGAAATTCGCGATCACGCCAAAACCCGAGGCAAAACGGGTTTGCTGGACATCGTGGTCGGGAGTCAGGAAGGCATGATCCACGACCGCCTCGAGGCCCACCCGGCGCGTCACGAACCCGACATAACGCTGCGTCTGCCCGATCTCCTTCGCATACTTGCGGGTATCGGGCAGGAAAACCCGGTACATGGGGGGCGCGGCGTAGAGCGCGCTCCAGAGATTCTTGCGCCGCCAGTAGGCCGGCTCCTCGTCCATGCCGTCCTCCCAGCGCCAGGTGCTGACCGCCTCATCGCGATGCGCCAGCGACCAGAACGGAATCCGGTATTTCGTGCTCATGTTGACGGTCCAGGGAACCTTGGCGCGCGGGGCAGCCTTCTTGACCCGGGTCCGCAGTTCGGCATCATCCTTGGCCCCTTCGGCGGTGACGATGCCGGGCGGGAACGTGTACATGTAGTTCACCAGGCTCGTCGGCCCCTCATACCAATGCACGGCAGGCATCGTGTAGTCGATCCCCGCTTCGGTGGCCGTGAGCTTGCCAAGCCTGTTAAGATACTCCATCAGCTTCACACGTTCGCGGCGGGCAAGGAAGGCATCCGCCGGATGGTCCTCGTGCCAGCAGTCGCATTCAAAATTGAACGTCACCGAGCCGATGCAGTCGAGGAACCACGCACGGTAGGGAATCTCGGCGAACTCGGTCGGCAAATGTTTTTTGGCCAGCGACACGAAGTAGTTCGGACAGACCACACCGCTGCCGTCGCCAAAGGCCGAGACCATGGCGCCATGCTCCTGGATGGCGATCTTGTCGGGCCAGGCATCGGTGTTGAGTTGGAAGCCGGCATACTTGGTGGGATCGGGACGAAATGCATCGCGAAACTGATCATAGCGGTAGGTCACATAGCCCAAACCATTCACATACTTGACGAGCGAGGCGAGTTCCTGCCGTAACGCGGGCGTGTCCTGGCTTTTCGAGCGGTGGTGCGAGATGGCGAAAAGACAGCGGTCGACGCC
>CAJBSZ010000315.1 GCA_903958395.1 uncultured bacterium
GCCTTGGCAACCCGGCGCAACATGCTCAACGAATGGCCTTCGTAAGCTGGCGACTCAAGGCGACTGATCTGCTGCTGGGTCGTCTTGAGCTTGCGCGCAAGCCCCTTCTGCGAGAGTCCTGCCTTCTCGCGGAGTGCCGCAATCTGCAACGCCACATCCCATGCTTCACCCGCACGCTCAAAACGTTCAGCAAAGCCCGGATCTTTCAGTTGCTCTCCAGATAAAGGTCAAAGTTTGTCTTTTTCATGTTCCTGATCTTTCCAACCAGTCACTCATTAAACTCCTTAACAGGCGACCTCCCGCTCTCACCTTCGTAAAACTCTATGGTGAACTCCATGGTCAGTCAACATCAATTTTGGTGTATTTTCAATGATTTAAACTCGCCGCAGACATGTCGTGTTGAAAGCTTCCGTAATGACTTCAATTTCCCACACCGCCCCATACATGTCAATTGTTTACATGTTAATCTAATATAACTTGTGGCATTGCCAGGGGATCACTTCAGCTCCACCTCGACCAGCGTGCGAGGCACGATCAAACCGACCGGAACGATGTTGCCTTCCACCGCGCGGCCGTTGACCTCCATGCTGCGCACCCCACTGCTGACATGGCTTGGATTTGTCACCCTGATCTCCATCTCCTTGCCCTGGAACCGGCGCGTGACGATGAAGCTGTCCCAGGTGGCGGGAATAACCGGATCCACCATCAGGCCGTCATAATCCGGGCGGATCCCGAGGATGTACTGGCTCATGGCGACGAACGCCAGGCCATGAACCGGGGCCTGCCAGTGACATTACTTCGGCGGGGCGCCGGGGACAGGAAGATTGAATTTTGCCTCCATGAAGACTCCCCTTTCTGTCGTTTGGTATCATGCCCGCACTGTCCGGAAGCCCGATTGTTGCGGCGCTGAATCGCGGATGACCATCCCGCATCAGGATGACGACCGCCTCTGCTGAATAAAGCAGCCTTTTGGCTGAATCAGGACCATAGCGAATCACAGTCCGGCATGGCGCCAGCCTGGGAGTGAGCACAAAACCTTCAGGAATCCACTATTACGCCGGGGAGGGTGGCCCCACCACCTCAACCCGCAACTGCCGTGCGGCGAACAAATCCCCCCACTCCGCCCTCTTCATCGCCCGCGCCCCGCTTTCTCGGCGCACACTGAAGTGCTTCCGGTGCCTCAAGAACGCCTCCTCCACAAACGCCCTGCTCCCCAGGATCGCCCCGTCCGTGAAATACCTCACCCGGCACCGCAAAACCTCGTTCAGCGGTAGCTTCCCCTTCAACGCCAGCACCGCCTCCACCGCCTCATAACTGAACCCAGGGCGCACCGGCCGGCCATCCTCGCGTATCCCACGTGACTCCCCGCTGACATACAGCAACTGCCGGTATTGCTCCGATACCTCGGCCCACTCCCCAGGCTGCCCCAGCGCCAGACCAAGCCCTTCGCGCGCCTGCTTCGAGCCGCCCATCGCTTCCCTATAACCGCTAAATCGGTAATCCTTGGGATCCCCTGTCACCCCCGCCCTGACCGGATTGAGGTCAATGTACGCCGCCATCGCGCTCAAGGACCCCGGCGTCCCGTCCCTTATCCGTGTCAGGTCTGTTGCCATCATGTTCTCACTCGTTGCATAGTGTCGCGGTTTCCCCTGCCACGGGCCTCTAACCGCGGGAACCTTCGCTCAACCATTGCCAGGTTGCCCATGCATTTTTCCTAACTCAATTACCGCATGGCGTGGTTATTGAAACAACAGGAGGGTTCCCCGCTTCATGACACCCGTGATACCGGCCATCTGGATCTCAACCGCGTCTGCAATCCCATTTCCATCAAGATCGGATGTCAAACCGGGAGGAATCGCCGTTGAAATCAGCACATCATCCACATAAGCCGATCCATCTCGATTATCCACAGAAAACGAGGAGTAAAGGCGGACGTTTGCCGGGGAACTCAATCCCTGCGCCACCAAATTACTAGCCACAAAAATCGCGAATTTTGGTGGATTGAAACTCAGATCCTGACAGATCGAGATCCGGGTGAAGCCATTGGTCTGAAGCGGTGTAGCCGGCGTGTTATTCAACTGATTCGAACAGATGTACCAGCCCCCGTTGGAAATCGCGACGACCAGATAGCCATTTGTATTAACGTACCCCACAAAACTCGACACCGTCGTTTGCGGCACTGGCGGTTCAAGCCCGAGCGTCGGCTGAATATGGAAATCGGTCCACACTTTACTGGCGGTTGAGCTGATATTGTTGGAAAGTATAGCAACATCCGGTAACACCACCGCTTTGCCGGAATGAACGGTATTAGTCTCCACCTTTACACGGCTATCTGAAGCATACCAGCCATTAGATGCCAGATTTGTCATTGGCGTATCATGGGCGTAAAGATCAAAATTATCGTAAAACGGCAAAGGCATTCCGCCAAAAGAAATCCCCGCAGCCAGCATAACAAGTAAAATCGCCAGCCGTATTTTATTCATAGTGATCCCCATGGAAAACTCCATCTCCAATCACACGATATCAGTCAACAATCGAAATGACATCACATAAACGCTTAACGCATCTTGAAGACAGAACCTGCCGGCATGATTTCAAGCAGCCCGTAATTTTGAATTTCATAGGCATCGACGAGCCCGTCCCCATCAAGGTCGGCGGCCAAGCCGTTGGGGATCGATGTGGTGATCAGGACGTCATCCAGATAGGCCGAACCGTCCCGGTTATCCGCGACAAAGGAAGCATAAGCGTTTAGATTCGTCGGCGAACTCAGCCCCTGGGCCACCAGGTTGCTCGCGATGAAGACCGCGAACGTTCCAGCGTTGAAATCCTGGCACACCGTCACCCGTGTAAAACCATTGCTGGCGAGCGGAGTCACAGCGCTATGGGCGGCATCCAACTTATTGGAACAAACCATCCACCCCTGCCCCTTCCCATACACCACAAGGTAGCCATTCGAATTGACATAGGACACAAAGCTCGAGGTGTCCGTGGGCGGCGATGACGGCTCCACACCCCACGAGGGGCGGATATAGTAATCCGTCCAAATCTTCTTGTCCGAGGCGCTAATGCTGTTGGATAGCACCGTGCCATCCGGCAAGACCACCGCATTCCCGGACCCGGAATGGGCTACTGTGGTTTGAACCTTTACCGCCCCATCCGAGGCATACCAGCCCCGGAATTTCAGGTTGGTCACAACCGTGCCATCCTTATAGGAGTCGAA
>CAJBSZ010000316.1 GCA_903958395.1 uncultured bacterium
ATCCGGTCGGCTTCGGCATTCTTTCCCGAGTCGTCCTTGAAGAATACGCGGCCCATTTCAAATAACGACGCTTCCCGGGCCTGGCGCGCCCGATTCTTCCCTAATGTCTCAATCATCTGAGGAATAAAGGAATCCCGTAACACCGTGTGATCCGCACTGATCGGGTTCGGCAACACCACCCGCTTCTCAGGGTCACCCTGCCCCACCAGGTCCAGAAGACGCCCGGAGAGGAAGCTGTAGTTCATGATTTCCGACAACCCGAGGCCAACCAGATTGGCACGACATGCCAGAATGGCTCGCGTCTCTTTATCCTCTGCGCCGGGAATGATCCTGGCCACCGGTGAAGGCGAGGGAACTTTATCCAGCCCGTGAATGCGCGCGACTTCCTCGATCAGATCAACCTCCTGTTTGAGGTCGACCCGGTACGCAGGAATTTCCATCATGCATCGCACGGCATCACGGGAAACAAGCCCCAGCCCCAATGCCTTGAAAATCGTCAGGATCACCTCATCGAAAATCTGGATTCCCAGAAGCTCCCGGACCCGCTCAAACCGCAACGCCACCTGGCCGCGTGCCGGTTTGGTCGGGAAGACATCAATCACGCCCTTCGCCGCCACGCCGCCCGCCAGTTCAACCATCAACTGCGCCGCACGCCGGCTGGCCCAGTCGACAGCCTCGATATCCATCCCGCGCTCGAACCGGTAAGACGAGTCGGTGGACAGCCCCAGCTTCTTGGAGGTCTTCCGGATATCGGAGGGCTTGAAATAGGCGCTCTCCAGAAGAACCGTTTTGGTAACATCCCGGATTTCGCTCCCCGCCCCGCCCATGACGCCCGCCACGGCCACCGGCCGCCGGCCATCGGCAATCATCAGCATGTCCGGATTGATTTCCCTCGCCGTGCCATCCAATGTGCTCATGGTTTCCCCGGCCTTCGCCCGGCGAACCACGATCTTGTGGCCTTCCAGCAACTCGTGGTCAAAAGCGTGCAACGGTTGCCCGCACTCCAGCATGACATAGTTGGTGATATCGACGACATTGTTGATCGGCCGGATCCCTGCCGTCGACAGTCGCCGTTGCATCCATTGCGGGCTCGGGGCAATGGTGATGCCGGAAATAACCCTGCCGGTATATCTCGGACACCCGAGCGAATCTTCGATAACGACGCTGACAAGACTTTCGACCGATCGGGATTCTTCCTTCACAAACGGACTCGGCACCTTCAGCGGCTTGCCCAGCAAAGTCGCCACTTCGCGGGCCATCCCGATCAAGCTCAAGCAATCCGGCCGGTTTGACGTCACCTCAAGCTCCAGCACCGTCTCCGGCGGCCCGGCAATTTCAGAAAAGGGTGTTCCGGCCTTGGTCTCAGGCGAGAGAATCATCAGCCCGCTATGATCCTCGGACAATCCCAGTTCATCGGCCGCGCAAAGCATCCCGAAGGATTCGACGCCACGGACCTTGGCCTTCTTGATCTTCAAGCCGTTCGGAACCAGAGTCCCGAGGGTAGCCAGCGGCACCTTGATCCCGGCGGCCACATTCGGCGCGCCACAGACCACGGTCAGGGTTTCCGTCCCGCTGTTCACCTGACAGACGGTCAACCGGTCGGCATTTGGATGTCGCTCGACAGAAAGCACTTCACCCACCACGATCCCCGTGAAATCTCCGCCAATGGTCTTGATCCCCTCGACTTCCGTTCCGGAGAACGTCAGCAGGGACGCCAGCTCCTTGGGACTCAGATCAACATCGACATACTCTTTCAACCAACTCAAAGGTAACTTCATAATTAGGATCCAGGGTTCAGGGTTCAGGAAAATTGGGACAGGAACCTTACATCGTTATCATACAACAACCGGATATCCTCGATACCGAACTTGATCATGGCAATACGCTCCAGACCCATACCGAAGGCATAGCCGGTGACCGCTTCTGGATCGTACCCGACGATGTTGAACACTTTCGGGTTCACCATGCCGGCGCCGGAAATTTCGATCCAGCCGCTATTCTTGCAGACCCGGCACCCGGAACCGCCGCAGACATGGCACGAGAAATCGTATTCCACACTCGGCTCGGTGAACGGAAAGAAATGGGGGCGAAACCGCACCTTGACGTTCGGCCCCATCATCTGGTGGGCAAAGAATGTGATGTCACCCTTGAGATCAGCCATGGACACCTTGCGATCCACATACAACCCCTCCACCTGGTGGAAGTTCGCGCTGTGTGTGGCGTCGGTGGTGTCACGGCGATAGCAGCGGCCCGGCGCGATGATCCGGATCGGCGGCTTGCGGCTTTCCATCACACGAATCTGAACCGGCGAGGTCTGGGTACGAAGCAATGTCTTGTTATCCAGCCAGAATGTGTCCTGGGTATCCCGCGACGGGTGATCCGCCGGGGTGTTGAGGGCATCAAAGTTGTGATATTCCGTTTCGATATCGGGGCCATCGGCCACAGTAAAGCCCAGCATACTGAAGATACGGATGGATTCCTCAATCACCTGCGTAACGGGGTGACGCGTTCCCAGGCTCCGCCAGGCGCCGGGCATGGTGACATCAAACTGTTTCTGGCCCGCCGCTTTTTCCGCCGCCGCAAGCGCCGTTTTCCGCTCATCCAGCAAAACGGTCAGCTCCTGCTTCAATTCATTGGCGCAACGTCCAAAATCCCGACGCCCCTCGGCGGGCACGGCTTTCAGGTTGTCCATAACCTCCTGAAGCACCCCTTTGCGGCCCAGATACTTGATCCGAACCGCCTCAACCTCGGCCAGCGTCGCCGCCTGCCTGGCCTCAGCCAACCCCTGCTCTTTCAGAACAACTACATCCTGTGCATTCATAATTCACCCAATTCCCGCCATTCTGGCGCGGTAAAAGTCAGAGAAAATACTGTAATGGCAGAAGAGTGTCGAGTTTAGACAATTTACGATCGGCGTGTTATTGTTCAGGGCACATGAAACTCTTTCAACAATTCCGAGATCGATTGAGGCAGCAGAAGCAGGTGTCCGGCGCCTTGAATGCCCTGCGGTTCCTGGGGCCCGGACTGCTTGTCACCGTGGGCTTTATCGACCCCGGGAACTGGGCCTCCAATGTGGCGGCGGGTTCCGAGTTCGGCTACCAGTTGCTCTGGGTGGTGACCTTGAGCACGATCATGCTCATTCTGTTGCAACACAATGCGGCGCATCTGGGAATTGTGACAGGAAACTGCCTGGCGGAGTCGGCCACGCAGCATCTGCCCCGCTGGGTGTCCCGCCCTGCTCTCGGCTCCGCTGTTCTGGCGGCGGTGGCCACCGCCTTCGCGGAAATCCTGGGGGGCGCCATCGCGCTACAGATGCTGTTTCACATTCCCCTCAAGTTCGGCGCCACCCTTACCACTCTGGTCGTGGCGGGACTGCTTCTGTGCAACTCCTATCAACGACTTGAGAAAATCATTGTGGGCTTTGTTTCCCTGATCGGCCTGGCCTTCCTGTTTGAACTGACCCTGATCGACACCCAATGGGTCACTGCGGCCAAGGGCTGGGTGACGCCCGATCTCCCCGCCGGCTCCATCCTGATTGTGATGAGCGTCCTGGGTGCGGTAGTCATGCCTCACAATCTGTTCCTGCATTCCGAGGTCATTCAGAACCGGCAATGGAATAGCCAGGGCGAGGGTGCCATTATCAGTCACTTGCGGTTCGAATGGCTCGACACCCTGTTCTCGATGATTGTCGGGTGGATGATCAACAGCGCCATGATTTTGCTGGCAGCCGCCACGTTTTTTCAACAGAAGATTAAGGTGGCATCCCTCGAACAAGCCGAGGAAATGCTGCACCCGCTGCTGGGTCATAGCGGGGCGGTTGCCGCCACGGTCTTCGCAATAGCCCTGCTTTGCGCCGGGTTGTCGGCAAGCCTTACGGCCGGGATGGCGGGCGGCTCCATTTTCGCGGGACTGTTTTCCCGAAACTACGATATTCGGAAACCGCTCTCAAAAATAGGCGTCGGTATCACCCTTGGCGTCGCCCTGCTCGCGGTCATGTTTGTGACCAATAGTTTCACGGCCTTGATCTTGTCCCAGGTTCTCCTCAGCATCCAGCTTCCCATCACCATCGTCCTGCAAATCTACCTGACTTCATCCCGAAGGGTCATGGGCACCCATGCCAACACCGCATATGGAAAACTCTGGCTCTGGCTGGTAGCCGCCATTGTCATTGCCCTGAACATGATCCTGCTGTGGAAGGCAATCACAGGGTAGTGCTTTCCCGGCCTCGTTCTTCACGGGATCACATACAGCATGACGCTGAGGAAATGACAGAGACTTCCGGCCAGCACAAAGGTGTGCCAGATGGCGTGATTAAAGGGAATACGGCGCCCCAGGTAGAAAATGGTCCCGACCGTATAAAGCACCCCGCCTGCCACCAACCACAGCAACCCGCCCCGGGGCAGTCCCAGGTAGAGCGGTCGTATCGCCACCACCGCCATCCATCCCATGCCGATGTAGACCAGCGTTGAAAACAGCTTGAAGCGGCCGACAAAAAAGACCTTGAACACCACCCCCACAAGCGCCAATCCCCAGATGATTCCAAACAGGGACCAGCCCCAGGGACCCCTCATGGAAATCAGGAGAAAGGGCGTATAGGTTCCGGCAATCAGCAGGTAGATGGCGGAGTGGTCAATGATTTTCAGGACGGCTTTGGTTCGGGGCCAGGGCAGGCTATGGTACAGAGTCGAGGCTGCAAACAACATCACCAGCGTGGATCCGTACACCGAACACGCCACAATATGCCAGACTGTTCCGCGTATCGCCGCAAAAACCACCATCACCACCAACGCCGCCAAGGCCAGGACAAAGCCGACCCCATGAGTGACGCTATTGGCAATTTCCTCGGGCAAGGAATAGGATTGAACCGTCTGATTCATCCCGCTGACTCTACCACAGACCGGGCGTGACAGCACGCCAAACCACCCGCCATCAGAAATTCAGAAAACCGGAATTGTCGCAATGGAGTGCCTGAGGGAGAGG
>CAJBSZ010000317.1 GCA_903958395.1 uncultured bacterium
CCTGTGTCGGGTCATTCAAGGACGATTCGGGCGAAACCACCGAGGAAATCAAGATGCGCAAGGAAACCCACAAGATCCTCGACGCCTCCATCCGGGTGGCCACTACCTGTGTCCGCGTGCCGGTCTTCAACAGCCACAGCATCGCCATTCATGTGGAACTTGAAAAACCGCTCTCCCCGGAGCAAGCTAGGGCGCTTCTGGCAAAAACACCGGGCGTGCGACTGGAAGATGACCCCAAAAATGCAGTCTACCCGATGCCGCTCCAGGCGACCGGCAAGTATGATGTCCTCGTAGGACGCATCCGCAAGGATTCCAGCGTGGAAAATGGACTGGTTCTCTGGTGCGCGGGCGACAATATCTGGAAGGGCGCCGCCCAGAATGCCATTCAGATCGCCGAGGAACTGGTGGCCCGTAACTGGATGAAGAAGTAAGACTTACCGGCCTGGCGCAGAAAACCCCGGGATGCCCGGGGCGCCTTCCCATGACTGCGGCGTATTCCAGGGCATGTTGGAATCGGATTCAGTGGCACATCCGGCCGCAAAAAGCAGGCCGCTGAAGACCACGAGTAACAGGATAAGTCGCATGAGGGATGCCCCTGCTCGAAACGGAGTTCAATAGAAAACAGTGTCGCCGCGGGCCGGAACCTTCTGCTGATAATCCATCAGGATTTCGCCCAACGCAATACGCAGGTCACGCCGCACCTCGGAAATTCGGACCTTGCCAACAAACTGATCCGCGCGCTGAACGGTGATGTCCGAGAGGGGGACAAGTCCGGAATCCGGCAGGATCTCCATCACGACAAAGTTCCAATTGGTATTAACCACTGAAATCTGGCCCTGCACACCGCGGGGAAGCGCGTTCGTGTCAGATTGGCCGAGGCAGGATTTCAGTTCCCGCTCCACCTTCGCAATATACCGCTTTCCCGCTTCGATCTTAGATTCACTTTCGCTCAACTTCTCACCCAATTTGGCGATTTCATTGGCTTTCTTCTCAATATCCGCCTTGCCGGTTTCCACCTCGGCGGTCAAATCGGTGATCTGGGTGACTTTCTTTTCAAGATCCGTCTTCACCACCGCCAGATCGCCTTCCGCCTTGACGAGGGAATTGCTGGTCGTTCCCAGGGTGCCTTCGGTCCTCACCAGAAGGTTGCTGGTCGTTCCCAGGGTATTGCGATTCTCCGTCAGGCCGGTCCGGGTATCGTTCAAACGATCGAACTGCCGTCCGGCATTGACAAGAACTTCCAGAAGCGCGTCATCCATCGTCCCGGCACCCGTGGTCACCTTGGACGGTTTTCCATCATCCCCGATTTTGTAGTACTGTTTAACAGCCTCGGGTTTGAGCTTCATATGCGGGGCATCGGCGACGATAAGATCCGCATTGGTCTGGGGAATTTCAATCGTAGCCGCGATTTTTCCGACATACTCCGCTAATTTGACCGTGCGTCCCTTCAATTCCTCGCGCTGGCCATAAAGCTTAAGCTCCATGACCACCGCCGCGATGCTCATGATGAGGATAAGAACAACCAAAATCTTCAAGATTTTATCCATGTTTTCCCCTAGCGAAAACTTTTCGTTACGGGGCTGACTATGCACCGCCCAAGCGATCACTGTCAAATAAAAATCCACCCGTCCCTCCGCTCCTGAGTCTGGATCGATTCTTGACCTGTTCAGGGTTAACCGTTATGAAGAAACGGATGGGAGGCTCATAATGATTGAATCTGGAAAAACCTATTTGGTGATGGGGCTCTTGGATCCCCAGTCCATCGCTTATTTTATCGGCAGAACCCTTGAGCAACTTGGCGGCAAGGTGATCTACTCTGTTCAGAACGAAGTGGTTAAGAAACGATACCTGGATCCCAGCAAATTGATTTCCCGGGAGGAAAAAGACGCCCTCGACCTGCGCTTTTGTGATGTCTCCAAGGAGGATCAGGTCCAGGCGCTGTTTGAAGGGCTCGGCCCGCTGGCAGGCGTGGTTCATTCCATTGCCTACGCCAACCCCAAGACCTGCATGGGGAATGAATTCCATACCAGTTCGATGCCGGATGTGATGAAGTCGTACCAGATCAGCTGCGCATCACTGGCCACCGTCACCCGGGAAGCGGCGCCGCACATGAATGACGGGGGCTCGGTGGTCGCGTTGTCGTTCGACACCCATCATGTCTATCCCCTCTATAACTGGATGGGCGTCCATAAGGCCGCCCTGGAAGCGCTCGTCCGCGCCCTGGCCCGGCGCCATTGCCGCGATCGGATCCGCGTCAATGCCATTTCCTCAGGCCCCGTCAGCACCATGGCTGCCAGCAAGATCCCCGACTTTGAACATATCGGCAAACTCTGGCAGCAGCTCAGCCCTATCGCCTGGGATCCTGTTGCCGACCGCCAGGCAGTCGCCAACGCCGCCGCTTTCCTGATGAGTCCCATGGCGGCAAAAATTACCGGCCAGATCCTCGCCGTGGACGGCGGCGCCTCCATCATGGGCGGCCCCCTCATGGATCACGAAAGAGTTCCTTCGTAATCGCAATCTTAATCATAATCTCAAATGAACCTGTGGACCGTACCTCTCGCCGCTCTGTTCTGTGCCTCCTGCGCCCTGAACTCCGATAAGCCGGATGGTTCCGGAACCATGGAATGTACCCAGATCCGGATCGCCTCCGAAGTAGCCGGTCGAATCGCCTCCCTCGCGTTCGCCGAGGGCGACACCGTTACGAACGGCCAGCTCCTCGCCACTCTCGACAACACCCCCTACCGGTTGCGCCGCGACGAGGCCCTCGCCGCGCTGGCACTCGCCCAGGCCCAGCTGGATCTGATGAACGCCGGAAGCCGGAACGAGGATATCCTCCGCGCCAGTGCCCAGGTCAACGAAGCCCGCGCCATGGCTAAAGCGGCTTCCCTCGACTCCAGGAGAATTGAGGCGCTTTTCAACCAGAAGAGCGTCTCCACCAAGCAACGGGATGACGCCGCCACCGCTGCGGAACGCACCGCGGCCGGCCTCGCCGCCGCTGAACAACAGTTAAACCGCCTGGTAAAGGGAAACCGCCCGGAGGAAATTCAGGCCGCCCAGGCCTCTGTCGCCCTCGCCAATGCCAGGCTTGCCCAGGCTGACAAGGCGATAGCCGACTGTATCATCACCGCCCCGACAACCGGGATCATCACTACAAAAACCGCCGAGTCCGGCGAAATGACTGCCGTCGGCGCCCCGCTGGCCACCCTGTCGCGAATGGATGAGGTCTGGCTTTCACTCTACCTGCCTGAAACCAAACTGGCGGGCATCAAAATCGGCCGGAAGGCAACCGTGAAAATCGATGGAGATCCCTCCCGCTACGAAGGCACCGTCACATTCGTCTCGCCGGAAGCCGAATTCACGCCGCGTAATATTCAAACCCCGGACGAGCGCGTCAAACTGGTCTACCGCATCAAAGTCACGCTCCCGAATCCTAAGGGCATTTTTAAACCCGGCATGCCGGCAGACGGATATTTGTAAAAGGAGACAGTGAACTCTCCCGTTATAGAAACACGGGGACTCGGCCGGTCTTTTGATTCGGTCGAGGCCGTCAGCAACCTGACGATCACCCTCCCGGCTGGCGAGTTTTTCGGACTGGTCGGCCCTGACGGTGCCGGAAAAAGCACGGTCATCCGCCTCCTATGCGGTCTCCTCACCCCCTCCACCGGAGAAGGCCGGATTCTCGGTTTCGACCTGCGCCGTGACGTCGAGTCCATCAAGGCCCGGATCGGGTACCTCTCCCAGTCCTTCACCCTTTACGGCGATCTGACCGTAAACGAAAATATTGAGTTCTTCGCCGAACTCCACGGCGTCGCCCGGTACCAGGCCCGGCGCGACGAACTCCTCGCTTTCACCCGGCTCACCCCCTTCCGGACAAGACTGGCCCAGGCGCTTTCGGGAGGCATGAAAAAGAAACTGGCCCTCGCCTGCGCCCTCATCCACACCCCCGACCTGCTCCTTCTCGATGAGCCCTCCACCGGCGTTGACCCGGTCTCCCGCGGCGAATTCTGGCTGATTCTAAAAGAACTCCTCTCCCGCGGAATCACCATCGTCATGACCACCCCCTATATGGACGAGGCGGAACGGTGCGACCGGATCGGCCTGATCAACGGCGGCACCCTGATCCGCCTCGGTACACCGGACACCATCAAGTCCGAACTCAGCGGCCGCTTGTTTCAGATCACCGGCGGCCCTCTCAGCATCATTCATCAGACACTCCGGAAACGCTGGCCGGCAGCGTCACTGGTCCGCTACGGGGATCGCCTCCATTTTTGCACATCCAAGCCGGATGACGCGCCCCATGCCACCGAATGGCTCAGGCAGAACGGCTTACCCGGCATCCAATTCACCCCGATCAAACCTTCCCTGGAAGATGTATTTGTCGCCCTTATGAGCGAAAACAAACAAGGAATCCCCGTATGAAAAATCTAATATTCCTGACCTGTATTCTGGCGTCCAGCGTCGTTCTTGCCGACCGGGTTATCCTGTCCCCCGAAGAGATTGTTTGCCTCACCCTTGCCCATAGCCCAACCCTTAAAGGTCAGGAAGAGTCTATCCGGGCCGCCTCCGCCCGCCGGCATCAGGCCGACGCCGGCCTGATGCCCCAACTCGACGCCCGCGGCCAGGCACTGCATTTCGAAGGACTCGAAAACCAGGCACTCGGACCGGTCTCCATTCCCGTGATCGACAACCAATTCTCGGCATCACTCGGCATCACCCAACCGCTCTACACCGGCGGACGGGTCACCCGGCAGAAAGAAAGCACTCGACTGGGAGAGAAAGCGGCCCACCATGCCCGGGCCGCCGCCTCTTCCGACCTGACACTTCAGACCCTGACCGCCTATTGGCAGTGGAGCAAGGCACTGTCCCGTATCGAGGCATTCCAAGCCGCCGTCAACCGCATGCAGTCCCTGGCCACCGACACCCGCAATCTCGAAAAGGCGGGACTGGCCACCGACAACGACCGGCTCTCCGTCGACGTGGCGCTGGATCAGGCCCGGCTCGAACTGGATGATGCCGAACAGTCGGCTGATCTCAGTCGCATTGAACTCGCCACCCTGACCGGGCGGAACTTCAGCACCAACGAGATCCCACAAAAACCCGTCCTCCAGTCTGCCGACCACCAGATTCAGCCATTATCGAAATCCCTTGCTATAGCCTATAAACAAAGGCCGGATCTCGCCTCGCTTCGCTTAAACACCCGCGGCAGCGAGGCCCTGGTGGAGGCGGCAAAAGCCGACGACCGACCCCAACTCGCCCTGATCGCCCGGGTTGAAGAGGGCCGTCCCAATCAACGGGATTTCCCACCCGACACCCACTGGCGCGATGACGCCCTCATCGGAGCAACCGTTTCGTGGAACCTGTTTGACGGGGGCCTGACAAGGGCACGGACCGCCGAGGCAAAGGCCCGCGCCACACGCGAAGCCCTGCAATGCCAGGCGCTGGAAGAAGCCGTTGTCGCCCAAGTCCGGATCGCACACCTGTCACTTCAGCATACCCTGACCCGACTACAAACCTCGCGTCACGCCGAAGCGGGGGCCACGCGCAACCTCGAGGTCGCCACCGATCTCTGGAAAAACGGAACCGCCCGGCACTCGGATGTCATGGAGGCGCAATCCAAACTCACCACCGCCACGGCCCGGCGCATCGCCACGGAGGCGGATGTGCTGATCGGGCAGGCCGTCCTGCAACACGCCACGGGAGGCACCCCATAAACCCTGAACCCGTCA
Organism: uncultured bacterium; assembly: GCA_903958395.1. Taxonomy (GTDB): domain Bacteria; phylum Verrucomicrobiota; class Kiritimatiellia; order CAIKKV01; family CAITUY01; genus JAABPW01. Next base: position 5,727 of record CAJBSZ010000317.1, read on the forward strand.
TCGTGGTTGACACTCTCACAAAGGTCTTCGGACGCTTCACCGCCGTTGACCGTCTCTCCTTCTCGATCGGACGGGGGGAGATTTTCGGCTTCCTGGGTCCCAACGGCGCGGGAAAGTCCACCACTATCCGGATGCTATGCGGGTTGCTCTCCTCCTCTTCCGGAACCGCGCGGGTTAACGGCCATGACATCAACCGCGACCCCGAATCGGTTCGCCAGAACATCGGTTACATGTCGCAGAAATTCAGCCTCTACAAGGATCTGACCGTTTCCGAAAATATCGCCTTCTTCGGCGGCATCTACGGACTTGAGGGCGAGCGCCTCCGCAAGCGGACCGCGGATATCACTGCCATGGCAGGCCTGACCGGCCTCGGAAACCACATCACCGGAACGCTGTCCGGCGCTCTGCAGCAACGCCTGGCGCTGGGTTGCGCCGTCCTTCATGAACCGCCCATCCTTTTCCTGGATGAACCCACCAGCGGCGTGGATCCTGTTTCGCGCCGAACCTTCTGGGATCTGATCCATGAGATGGCTGCCAACGGTATTACCGTCCTGATTACCACCCATTTCATGGATGAGGCCGAGTTCTGCGGCCGCATCGGCTTCATCAACGCCGGCCGCCTGATCGCCCTGGACACCCCGACGGGAATCAAAAGCCAGACCTCTACCGACTCCCTGGAGACGGCATTCATCAAATTGGCGAACTCATGTCAGCCCACCAACAAACACCAGTTACCCGTATGATCCTACTCCTTGAAAAAGAAAGATTTACCACCCGCTTCGCTGGAGAAAACGGAGGGGGCCGAGAGAGAGAAACCAAAGAGAATGTTTCGGGAATTGAAGGCGGCGAGTACTCCGCCTCCAATTCCCGAAACCCTTTTCAGGGAGGGGAATCCGAGCAGCAGGCCACTCCAGTTGAGCTCCGCACAAATAGAACTTCCTCATCCTCTCTTCCTCCAGAAACGGTGTTGCGGTATTTTCATGCGGGGTTCCCGCCGCATGAAAATACCGCAACATTTTCCTCGTTTTCCTCTCTCTCGTCCCCCTCCGTTTTCTCCAGCGAAGCGAGTGGTGAATCTTCTCTTGAAGTGGACAACGCATGAGACGGTTTTTTGCCATTTTAAAAAAAGAGTTTCGCCAGATCCGGCGGGATCCTTTGTCGCTGGGACTCCTCGTGTTCATCCCAGCCATGTTGCTGGCGCTCTATGGGTATGCGCTGTCATTCGATGTCAAACACATCCGGATCGCGGTGCTGGATCATAACCATACGGCGGAAAGCCGGGCCCTGCAGGACAGCCTTTTCCAGAACCCCTACTTTGACCGGATCGCCACGCTCACCCGCCCGGAAGAAGCGAATGAACTCTTAAATCACGGGCAGGTCCGGGCTGTTCTGGTGATCCCGCACGACTATGCCCGGAGCCTGGCCCGCGGCGATACCGTCAGCCTCCAGGTCCTGGTGGACGCCAGCGATGCCAACAGCGCCGCAACCACAATGGGCTACTTCGACGCCCTCGCCGATCGGCTCAGCCGCAAGATCCGATTCAAACTCACGGATCAAACGCTTCCGCCCCCCTCCGCCCCGGGAGTGCTTCTTGAGCCCCGCATCTGGTTTAATCCGGAACTCAAAAGCGCCAAGTTCCTGGTTCCCGGGCTTATTGCGCTGTTGTTGATGCTCTCTGCCGTGGTCGCCACCTCGGTATCCATCGTGCGGGAAAAAGAACGGGAAACCATGGAGCAGATCCGGGTATCCCCCATCCGCCCGGAGGAACTTATTCTGGGGAAAATTCTACCCTATGTCCTCATCGGCCTGATCACCATGGCCATGGTGCTGTTGCTCGGATATTTCCTGTTCGATGTTGAAATCCGGGGCTCACTCTGGCTTCTCAGTCTGACCACATGCCTCTTCCTGTTCGCTGCGCTGGGAATGGGCGTGCTGATCTCCACCCTCACGCGCTCCCAGCAAATGGCCTTCCAGATCGCCGTGCTCTCCTCCATGCTTCCGGCCATCATCCTGTCGGGGTTTATTTTCCCCATCCAAAATATGCCCCTGGCGATTCAGGGCCTCACCACTCTCGTGATCCCCCGCTATTTCGTTGCGGCCCTTCGTGGAATCATCCTGAAAGACGCGGGCTTGGCGGCACTCTGGCCTCATCTGCTGGGAATGCTCATTCTGGGAATCCTGTTCAACCTGCTCGCGGCGGCGAGGACAAGGAAAGCCTCATGAAAGAAATCCGGGAAGAAAACACCCGAAACCCCCTCACCCTGGCCCTCTCCCTCAAGGGGAGAGGGAATAATTTTTCGTTCCATCGAATCAAGGTTCTTCTTATCAAGGAACTCGCCCAAATCCGGCGCGACAGGAGCCTGCTTGGAATTCTGATTGTCGCACCCGTGTTTCAGTTGCTGGTTATGGGCTTTGCTGCCAACACGGATATCCGGAATATCTCGGTGAGCATTCGCGACAACGACCACTCCACCCAGAGTCGCGAGTATGTGCGGAGCCTCGGCGCTTCAGGCTACTTCAAAACAACCCTGGTCACGGGGCCTGAGTCCGGCGATGGAGACCAGTTGGTGTCAGGCCAGGCCGGTCTGCTGGTGGTGATCCCCCGGGATTTCGGAAAACGCCTGATCAGCCGACGCCCCGCCACCGTCCAGGTGCTCGTGGATGGATCCGACAGCAACTTCGGGGTCAACGGACTCAACACTCTACAAAAAGCAACCCGTCTTTTCTCAAGCAAGCTGGCAGGGCTTGAGATCAATTTAGCCCGCCGCGCACCGGCCGTCACACTAGACTCACGGGCCTGGTATAATCCCCGCCTGCTCTCCCGCTATTACATGGTTCCGGCGCTGATGGGAGTACTGTTGCTGGTAACCACCATGCTGGTGACGAGTATGGCGCTGGTCAAGGAACGGGAGGAGGGCACCATGGAACAGTTACTGGTCACCCCCATCCGTCCGGTGGAACTGATGATCGGGAAACTGCTGCCTTTTGTGGTGATCGGGTTCATTGAAATTACCCTGGCGCTTGGGGTGATTCTCGGCGTATTTGGCGTTCCGTTGCGCGGCAGCGTGTTGCTGTTATACGCCTTCTCAGGCCTGTTCCTGCTGACGACACTGGGGCTGGGGTTGTTCGTCTCGACGCTCGTCAAGACCCAGCAACAGGCCATGATGGTGGCCGCCTTTTTTGTGATGATGCCCTTTGTCCTGTTGTCCGGCTTCATCTTCCCGGTGGAGAATATGCCGCAGGCAATCCAGATCCTTGCCGCCTTCATTCCCCTCAAATACTATCTGGAGATTATCCGGGGTCTTTTCCTGAAGGGGACCGGCTGGAACGAACTCTGGCAACCCGCCCTGATATTGCTCCTGTGGGGAATCGCCATCCTGGGCCTCGCCTCACTGAAGTTCAGGAAGCGACTGGATTGAGCCCTACATTTCCTTCACCACCCACGGAAGGCCGCGCAGGCTCAGCTCCTCCATGAACGGATCAGGATTGAACTGTTCGACATTGAACACACCGGCGTCGCACCAGGTTCCCGTCACCATCATCTTCGCGCCAATGGCCGCCGGCACGCCGGTGGTATAGGAAATAGCCTGAGCTTTGACTTCCTTCCAGGACTTGGCGTGGTCACAGACATTGTAGATGTAAATCGTCCGCTTCTTCCCGTTCTTCACGCCCTCAATCATACAGCCGATGTTGGTCTTGCCTTTGTAGTGGGCGCCCAATGAGGCGGGCTCGGGCAGAACGGCCTTGAGAAATCTCAACGGTACGATTTTTCGGCCTTCCACCACCACGGGAACAATGCTGGTCAGTCCGACATTTTGCAGCACGCGCAGATGGGTCAGGTACTGTTCCCCAAAGGTCATCCAGAACCGGATGCGCTTGAGCCCCTTGAGGTGTTTCACCAGGGATTCGAGCTCCTCATGGTACATCAGGTACATTTCCTTCGGCCCGATTCCAGGAAAATCGAAGGTCTTATGAATCGTCAGCGGGGCGGTTTCCTTCCACAGCCCCTTCTCCCAGTATCTGCCGCGCTGGGTGATTTCGCGGATATTGATCTCGGGATTGAAATTCGTAGCGAACACCTTACCGTGTGACCCGGCATTGCAGTCCATGATGTCGACAGTATGAATCTCATCAAAATAATGTTTCTGGGCGTAGGCGCAGAAAATGTTCGTCACGCCGGGATCAAAGCCGCACCCGAGCAGGGCGAGAATTCCCCTGTCCCGAAAGGCCTTATGTTGCCGCCACTGCAATTTGTATTCGTACTTCGCCTTGTCAGGATGCTCGTAATTCGCGGTATCGAGATAATCCACCCCGGTCGCCAGGCACGCCTCCATGATGGAAAGATCCTGGTACGGGAGTGCAACGTTGATAAGAACGTCGGGATCGAACTTCCGGATCAGGCGGATGACTTCCTGCGGCTGGTCAGCATCCACCCGCGCCGTCTTGATTTTGCGCTTCAATTGCCCGGCAATGGCCTTGCACTTGGATTCCGTGCGGCTCGCCAGGCAGATTTCAGAAAAAACCTCCGGCATCTGGGCAACCTTATGCGTCACCACCCCGCCAACCCCGCCCGCTCCAATAATTAGCACTTTGCTCATGGCCAGCCTCCGGAAAACATCCTAGCGAAAAACGATCATCACATATTCTCGACAATCGCCCTGCCGAATTCGCTGCACTTAAGAAGCTTCGCGCCTTCCATCTGGCGCTCGAAATCATAGGTCACGGTTTTTTTACTGATGGTCCGCTCCACACCGGCAACGATCCGGTCGGCGGCTTCGGTCCAGCCCATGTAGCGGAACATCATCTCGCCCGACAAAATCAGCGAGCCGGGATTCACCTTGTCCTGATTCGCGTATTTCGGCGCCGTCCCGTGCGTAGCCTCGAAGAAGGCCGCACCGGTCTGATAGTTGATATTGGCACCCGGGGCGATGCCGATCCCGCCCACGCAGGCGGCCAGAGCATCAGATATGTAGTCGCCATTCAGGTTCAGGGTCGCAATCACGGAATACTCGGCGGGCCGGGTCAGGATCTGCTGGAGAAAGGCATCGGCAATCACATCCTTGATCACCAGTTCATGACCGTTGGGCAGCTTGATTTTGTGCCAGGGTCCCTTGTCGATCATGGTTGCGCCAAAGTGCTTGCGGGCCGTCTCATAACCCCAGTCGCGGAATGCGCCCTCGGTGAACTTCATGATGTTGCCCTTGTGAACCAGGGTCACAGAGGAACGCTTCTCGTCAATCGCATACTGGATGGCGGCCTTGACCAGTCGCTCAGTGCCTTCCTGCGACACCGGCTTGATTCCGATTCCTGAGGTGCCGGGGAACCGGATTTTCTTGACGCCCATTTCCTTCTGCAGGAAATCGATCACCTTCTTCACTTCCGGCGTTCCGGCGGCCCATTCGATGCCGGCATAGATATCCTCGGTGTTTTCCCGGAAGATCACCATATCGGTCAACTCCGGCTGTTTCACCGGCGAGGGAACCCCCTTGAACCAGCGGACGGGCCGCTGGCAGACATAGAGGTCCAGCTCCTGACGCAGGGCCACATTGATGCTGCGGATTCCGCCGCCGACCGGCGTGGTCAGCGGGCCCTTGATGGATACCAGAAACTCGCGGCAGGCTGTAAGGGTCTCAGGCGGCAGCCAAATGTCCTTTTGATACACGACATTGGCCTTTTCGCCGGCATAGACTTCCATCCACGCCACCTTGCGTTTGCCTTCGTACGCCTGATCAACGGCGGCATCCCACACTGTCATCGCCGCCCGGGTGATGTCGGCCCCAATGCCGTCACCTTCAATGAAAGGAATGATCGGGTGGTCGGGAACATTCAACTTCCCATCCGCCCCCATGGTGATCCTTTGGCCGCTTTTCGGTACTGTAACTTTCTGATAACTCATTGGTGTCTCCTTATTCGAATCAACAATTCTTGGTAAAGTTCAACAGGCCGCCGGCCAGAATGATGGCCCTCTGCCTCTGGCTCAAGTCAGCCTTCACGGGAATATCCACGCCACGGGTGACATTGCGGATGATCAGGCGCTCGGCACCGGCCTTAAGCGCTTCCCGGACGCCCTCCAGCACCAGTTCATCGCCCTGGCTGATGGCCTCATAGTCCGCCGCCGTTTCGAACAGCAACGGCAGAATTCCGAAGTTCACCAGGTTGGCGGCGTGGATGCGCTCGATGGACTTCGCCACGATCGCCTTGACCCCGAGGAACATCGGGCATAAGGCCGCATGTTCGCGACTGGAGCCCTGTCCGTAGGATTCCCCGGCCACCACAATCGACTGCTTCCCGGCATCGCGCAGTTCCGCCGCGCGTTTCGGGAAACCCGTGTCGCAGGGCTCAAACACATACTGGGAATAGGCCGGCACATTGGAGCGATACTTCAGCCGCGCGCCCGCCGGCATGATGTGGTCGGTCGTGATTTTATCGCCCACCTTCAGCGTCGCCACGCCTCGAATCGCTTCCGGAAGCGGCGTGTTGCGGGGCGGCTCACCGATGTTCGGTCCGCGCACCACGGTGACGGATGCGGGATCCACGGACGGGGCCAGGAACATCGCATCGTCAATCGTGAACGCCTTCGGCATTTTCACGCGGGGATACTTGATATCCGTCACCGTGAGCGGATCCACCACCTGCCCCGAGATCGCCGCCAGGGCGGCGACGGGCGGACTGACCAGGTACACCTTCGCCGACTTGGTCCCCGAGCGCCCCTCGAAGTTCCGGTTATTGGTGCGCAACGACACCGCATCCGTCTGGGGCGATTGGGAGTTCCCAATGCAGAAGCCGCAGGCATTCTCGAGCAGCCGGGCACCGGCCGACAACAAGGTCCCGACAGATCCCCCATCGGCCAGCATTTTCAGGACCTGATTGGAGCCCGGCGCCACGCCCAGGCTCACGCCCGGGGCCGCCGTCCGGCCCTCGAGGATTTTGGCCACCGTCTTGAGGTCCGTATAGGATGAGTTGGTGCAGGATCCGATCATGACCTGATCCACCTTCAGCCCCGCCAGGGAGGCGACTGTCACGACATTGTCCGGCGAATGCGGCGCCGAGGCCAGCGGCTCGAGCTTGGAGAGATTGATCGTAATTTCTTTTTCATAGGTGGCATCCGGATCCGCCACCAGTTCACGCCAGACGCCGCCCCGCCCCTGCGCCTCAAGAAAAGCCCGGGTCACGTCGTCACTCGGGAAAACCGAGGTGGTGACGCCGCATTCCGCGCCCATATTGGTGATGGTGGCACGTTCGGGAACGGAGAGATGCTTGAGACCGGGCCCGGCATATTCGAACATGCAGCCCACATTCCCCCTGGTCGTGAACTCCTGAAGAACCTTGAGGATGATGTCCTTGGCCGTGACCCACGCGCGAAGTTTGCCCTTGAGCGTGATTTTCACCACTTTGGGCGCAGTGAGGTAAAACGGCCCGCCACCCATGGCAACGGCTACATCAATGCCCCCCGCCCCGATGGCGATCATACCGATGCCGCCCCCGGTTGGAGTATGGGAATCGGAGCCCAGAAGGGTCTTTCCCGGCGCACCGAACCGTTCCAGATGAAGCTGATGACAGATCCCGTTTCCGGGCCTGGAATAGACAATCCCGTATTTCGAGGCAACGGTCTGGAGATACCGGTGGTCATCGGCATTTTCATAACCCACCTGAATGGTGTTGTGATCCACATAGCTCACCGCAAGCTCATTCCGGACACGATCAAGCCCCATCGCCTCGAACTGGAGGTACGCCATGGTACCGGTGGCATCCTGGGTCAGGGTCTGGTCGATCCGGATCGAAATTTCACGGCCGGGCACCAATTCGCCGCCAATCAAGTGTTCGGACAATATTTTCTGCACCACATTCAAGCCCATGAAAGACTCCTTGTTGAAATAAATGAGGGCTGAAGCATAGAAATAACCCGTCCCGGGCGCAATGCTGAAGTCTGGCATCCTGAAAACAATTGACAGTCGCCCTTCCTCAAGGCACCCTTCGCGCATGGAAGAAGCCAACTCTTATCTGGTGCTTTTCTTTGAGCCGATCCGGGCATTTCTGGAAGATGACTCGATCTCGGAAATCATGATCAACGGCCCCAACCAGATCTTCATCGAACGCAAGGGCAAACTGGAGGCCACCGAAGCCCGGTTCGTCAGCGAGCCCGCGCTCAAGGCCGCCGCCGTCAATGTCGCCAAACATGTCGGACGCATGCTGAATGAGGACAACCCGCGCCTGGATGCCCGCCTGCCCGACGGCTCCCGCGTCCACGCCGTCATCCCCCCGCTTTCCCGCTGCGGCACCGTGGTCGCCATCCGGAAGTTCAAGAAGGAAAAACTGACCATCGATCAACTGATCCAGTTCGGCTCGATCACCCCGGCGGGTGCCCAATTGATCGATACCATCGTCAAGTTGCACAAGAATGTGATCGTCTCAGGCGCCACCTCCTCCGGCAAAACATCCGTGCTTAACGTGTTAAGCAGCTTTATTCCGAACATGGAGCGGATCCTGGTCATTGAGGACGCCAGCGAGTTACAGCTCCAGCAGACGCACATCGTCAGCTTCGAAACCCGCAAGCCGGACAAGAACGACAAGGGTGAGGTGACGATCCGGGATCTGGTTCATTCCTCCCTGCGTCTGCGGCCAGACCGGCTGGTCATCGGCGAAATCCGGGGCGGTGAGGCTCTGGATCTCCTGCAGGCCCTGAATACAGGCCATGCGGGCAGTATGTCCACCATCCACGCCAACAGCTCACGCGACTGCCTGTCCCGCATCGAAACCTGCGCGCTCCTGAGCGGTATCGATATTCCCCTCTCCGCCCTGCGCTCCCAGGTCGCCGCCGCCATTGATGTGGTCGTCCATACCGCCCGCCTTTCCGACGGCTCCCGCAAGATCACCACCGTATCGGAAGTGCTGGAACTGAAGGACGGCGAATACCAGTTGCAGGATCTCTACCTGTTCAAGGTCGAGGGAATCGGCCCGGACGGTAGCCTCAATGGGCATTTCACAGGAACAGGCCATAGGCCCCGCTTCCTGGAGGATGCCCGGCTGCGAAAGCTGCCGCTGGATGAAACGATGTTCAACGTAGTTTAAGAAAAGGAGTCGATCATGAATAAACTGGTTAAGGGAATGGCACTGGGAGTGATGGGTGTGGCAACGTGTTTTCTGGCGGGGTGCGCAACGATGCCTGGCGGTATTGCTCCTTCATCCACACCGCTGGAAGGACGCAGTTACCAGATTCTGGGGTATACCGCGGCTACGGACAGCAGTGTTAAATTGTTCGGATTCATTCCGGTTTCCGGCGGAAATCACATTCGCGACGCCGTGCGGTCTGCCGCGCGTAAAGCAGGCGGCGACGCACTGATCGAAGTGACCGTGGAGGCCTATGACCAATACTGGATCCTCTTCAGCCGCCATATCACCCGCGTGGACGGTATCGCCATCCGGTTCACGAAGTAACTTATCCGATCCTGCCCCCGGGAAGATCCTGAATCACAGTGTCAGGAGTCCCCACTCCCGGGGTATGGCTTGGATAATCGAGCGTGTAATGCAGGCCGCGGCTTTCCTTGCGCACCTGGGCTGACCGGATGATCAGTTCCCCCACGTCGGCGATATTGCGAAGCTCCAGGATGTCGGGCGTGACCAGATAGTCGAGATAGTACTGCCGGATTTCCTGCCGAAGATTGCGGATGCGGCGGGCGGCACGTTCCAGACGTTTGTCCGATCGCACGATCCCCACATAATCCCACATGCAGGTACGGACCTCGTTCCAGTTATGCTCGAGGACGATACTTTCGTCACTGGGCACGGCGGCCCCGTACTCCCATTCCGGAATCGACACCGAACGCACCTCCCGCAAAGGCGTCTCTCCCAAGTGGTCGGCCATCTGGTCTGAACACACCAGCGCTTCCAGAAGGGAGTTGCTCGCCAGACGGTTCGCGCCGTGTAACCCTGTGCAGGCGACTTCCCCGCAGGCATACAACCCCGGCATCGCGGTGCGGCCGTCGACTGTGGCCTGCACGCCCCCGCAAAAATAGTGGGCCGCCGGCACGACCGGAATGAGATCCTTGGCCATGTCGATTCCCAGCGACAGGCAGCGGGCATAAATATTGGGAAACCGGTTGATAAGAAATTCAACGGAATGGTGCCGGATGTCCAGAAAGACACAGGGCGCACCGCTCAGCTTCATCTCGCGATCAATGGCGCGGGCCACAATGTCGCGGGGCGCCAACGAACGACGCGGGTCATACTGATCCATGAACGGCTGTCCCTCGCCGTTTACCAGTATGGCGCCCTCACCGCGGACGGCCTCGCTGATGAGAAAGGATTTCGCCTTGGGATGGAACAGAATGGTGGGGTGGAACTGGATGAATTCCATGTTCATAATGGGCAGGCCGGCCCGCCACGCCATGGCCACGCCGTCCCCTGTGGCGATATCAGGATTGCTGGTGTAGAGGTAGACCTTGCCGCCGCCGCCGGTGGCCAGGATGGTCGCCGGAGCGCGGATGGCAAAAATTTCCGAGGTATTCTCGTCCAGGGCATACACCCCCACGCAACGGTTGTCATCGGGAGGAAGCGCCGAATCACCCGGTCGGGCCGCTAGCCAGCCGGTGGTGATCAGATCAATAACCATGCAATGATCCAGGATGGAGATGTTGGGATTCGTCTGCGCCTGCCCGAGAAGGGTCTTTTCAACCGCCTGCCCGGTAATGTCCCCGGCATGCAGCACCCGGCGCTGGGAATGGCCGCCCTCCCGCCCGAGATCGTAGGCCCGCCCGGCCTTGCCCTGCAGTTCGGCAAACTGCAATCCGAACCGTTCCAACTCGGCGATGCGGGCGGGTCCGTTGCTGACAATCGCCCGGACCACATCCTCATGACAGAGTCCGTCGCCCGCGTCCAGGGTATCGGCGACATGCTGGGCAAAGCTGTCGTCGGAATCCATCACGCACGCAATGCCGCCCTGGGCGTAGTTGGTATTGCTTTCCGCGCGCCCCTTCTTCGTCACCACCAGAACGTGCCCATGCCGGGACAGGTGCAGGGCCGACATCAGCCCCGCAATCCCGCTTCCCAGCACCAGATAGTCGCAATCAATGATTTTCATCTTACCTAGAACTCGTCGGCGTTGGTGAGTTCCTTTTCCTTGCCATCGGCCGTGATCAGGATAATCCGCATGGCATCCTTGAGCGCGTCGGAAGAACACCCGGCATCCACGCGGGCGGCGAACTGGATCTTATAGCCGCCTTCATCAACCCGGGTCAGCTCATACGCGCCGAGTTTCATGGGAATATTGTCCATCAGGAGTTTGTTCGCCAATTCCTGAGAAAGCGGCTCCTTGGAATTCATCACCGTCGCCCAGATCTTGCGGGTTTCTAACGAACCAAACTTTTCCGTCGAGGACGAGATAAAGACCAGGTGTCCCCGCCCATCATCCAGATTGAAGGAAATCCTGAAATTCCCGAGCGACGTGACCGCATACTTGTACCCCATCTTTTTCAAGGCGTTTTCAGCCCGGGGATCCGGCTTGGCTCCAGCCGCCGCGCCAGCCTGCTGAACCGAAGCTCCCATACTGAAAACAGCGACGACTGCGATCATCCGGACGAGGTACTTCAAGGTGATATTTTTCATCACAAGCGGACTCCTTATAGCGGGTTGCAAGACTTCAAACGAATGCTCCCCGCAATCTATCAGGATGCCCCGCAAGGTCAAACATTTCCCCCTGCGTTCGAAATACGCGATTGCTTCAAGCCCGGCATGCCTTATACTAAACGCCACAACCCGGCGCGTTGCCGGCAGTATCAACCCAACAGGAGATCCAAACATGTCAAAGGCAAAAGACACCAAACGGGAAACGAAAAAAGCACCCCTGAAAACACCGGCTGAAAAGAAACAGGCCAAACGCGATAAGAAAAACAAAACGACCTGACCCAGACACTCTGTGAGGCAAATATCAACCGTCTCACCAGTGTCTTTACATGATCTGGGTAGGGAGGCCTCCGCGGACGGCTCGGAGAGCCGTCCCTACCCCTTAGGTCATGTTCCGTCAATGAAGGAACTATTCATAAGGCCAGGCGGGGTCGTCAGGGACAGGAAGACTGTATTTCGCCCATGACATATCGCATTAAAGTTTCCTTGATTGTTCATTCAGACGATCCTGTGAACTCTGGATTCGACCCGTTCACTGCACGCAGTCTATTCATCGCACAGAATCTGGATGGAAGTCGACCCAATCAACCATCCCACCACAATACCGGATGACGGCGGGCTTGAAATGCCGACCGGACTCATCCTGATATCTGCCCCCATTCCCGTTACGCCGGAGCCGGGAACCCCACGACATCCACCCGCAACTGCCGGGCGGTAAATAGATCGCCCCAGTCCCCGCCCTTCATCGGCTTGGCTCCCACATCCCGCTTCGCGCTAAAGTGAGCCCGGTGTCTCAAAAAGGCATCCTCCACAAACGCCCGACTCCCCAGAATCGCTCCATCCGTAAAATAACGAACCCGACACCGCAAAATCTGGCTCAACGGCAGCTTCCCCTTCAACGCCACAACGCTCTCCACAGTCTTTATATCGAATCCCGCTCGTACCGGTTGGCCGTCAGCCCTCACTCCACTGGCCTCACCAGACACATACAACAACTGCCGGTACCGTCCCGACACCGCTCTCCATTCCCCAGGCTCCCCAAGCGCCTCTCCCAGCCCCGTCCGCGCCTGCTTTGAGCCGCCCATCGCCTCACCATACCCCGAAAACCTGTAATCCTTTGGATCCTTCACAATCCCCGCCCGCACCGCATTCAGATCGATATACGCCGCCATCCTCATCAATGTGCCCGGACTTCCATCCACCAGCACACTCTTAAACCGCTCCTCCCACAACGTCCCCTTCCGCAAATGACGCCGATTATACGAAAAACTCACCCGTTGCTTCAGAGTCTTGCCAAATTCAGCCAGACTATACATCCGGCAGGTATACTGCTTTTTGAACAACTCTGCCGCCTCATCCTGTCCGCTCGCTCTTAGAGTTGCCAGAGACGCCCCCAGATTCCCCACCACGGTCTTATCGTAGAGAAACAATAACCGACGAATCAGCTCATCATCCGTAACATCCTGCCTTTCGGGCACATATATAAGAATGTGGAAATGATTCTCCAGAGCGGTCCACGTCAGGATCTGCGTCCCGCTGAATCCTTCTACCGCCCGCATCGTCTTACGAAAGAGCTCTTTCTCCCTATCATCAAAGACCCGCCGCCGATCCACCACCCGCGACACCATATGATAATATGCCGCCCCATCTTCAACGATTCTCGCTGTTCTCATATGAGTCTCCTCCCTCAGGCACCCCTCCCGGTGCCTCTTCTACTCATAACGAACCTAGTATCTATTATATTGTAATCTATTTTAACTATCTTCCTGTCCCTAGCGGCTCACGTACGCGCGCGTGAGATGAACCCTTCCGGATTGAGAGAGAGTGCGGGAATATTATTATCCCTGATATAGCCAGAGAGTTGGAAAAGAGCGTATGTAACGTATGTGCCGGGAGCCGCCGGAACCGAGAACATGAGTCTGAACACCTGGACTGCATCTGATTAATACAACTTGCCTGCGGCCTTGAAATCACCCGGAGTCATGGACTTGATCCGGCGGAAGGTGCGTCCGAAATGGGCGGGCGAATCATACCCGAGCCTGGCAGCGATTTCCTTGACATTGTTCTCCGTATGTTTCAGCAGGTGGCTTGCATAATCCATTTTCTGCTGCAGGATGAAGGTATGCAGGGTGGTGCCGGTTTCCCGCCGGAAGACGCGTGAGAGGTGCTCCCGTGAAATTTTGAGCTTATCTGCGATCATTTTCCCATTGAGGTCCTGGTCAAGATTGTTGGCAACCAGTTCCTGCACGCGCCCAGCGAGCCCACCTTCAGCCGCGATGGTCATGCCAGCCTCCCTGGAGCGCGTGAGGGCAAGCAACAGCGTGACTACAAACTCTGCACCCCAATCGGACTGGATGACACGATGCTGCTCCCTGTTTTCCCCAAACGAACAGAGATGCTCAATCACTCCTGATTTCTGCGGGAGGTGAAAGATCGGGCCCGACTGTCGTATCAGATCACGTGCCCACTGAATCGCGCAATTCCCGTCAAATGTGGTAAATACAAAATTCCAAGGTTCCGTGCCGGAAGGGGGATAATAATAGGAAATCTCCGGATCCCCAACTTCACAGAGAAAACCGTGTTCAGGAGGGACTCGATACACCTTTTGTGAATCCCTGAACTCGCCGACGCCCGACAACGTGTATTTAAAAAGGGCCTGGGTTTCCTTTGCCCTGAGTCGTCCCGCCAGATGATAGCTACTGTCGCATCGGCTCTCGCTGGAGATACACTGCAAGTGTGGTAGATGAGTAAACGGCCCGAGTGTGTTGAAAATAGTGCTCCAAAGGATCATAAACATCACATATTGTCTATAAACATCAATAATCAGCGATTTACATTAGTTGAAACGAAGTGATATTGCTGTATCTGTTTTCATGAGTCAACACAGATTGTATAGTATCTGATGAAGCGGGTTACCTGAAAGGACAAGCAGCGATGTCAAAAAAAATTACGTTGTTGGGTGCGGGGAGCGGATTCATGCAACCCCTGTTTACGGATATTCTGAATATTGAAGGACTGGAAGACGGGATTATCGGGTTGGTGGATATTGATGCCGCCCGGTTGAAGGTCAATATCCAACTAATGCAGCGCGTGCTGGCTTTGATGGGAAAGAAGGGGTGGACCATTCAGGCGTCGACAGACCGGCGTGAAGTTCTGAAGGGCACCGACTACCTCATCAGCACAATCGAGGTCTCGGGCACCGCCTGTGTCCGATTCGACAATGATATTCCCCTCAAGTATGGAATCGATCAATGCATTGGCGACACAATCGGACCAGGTGGCGTGATGAAGGCACTGCGGACCCTTCCGGTGTTTCTGGATATCCTGCGCGATGCGAAGAAATACTGCCCCCATGCCCTGATTATGAATTACACCAACCCGATGTCGATTATGACCCTGGGGAGCACGCGGGTGACCGACCAGCCGTTGGTGGGGTTGTGTCATTCCGTCCAGGGATCCTCGCGGCAATTTGCCGGTTATGCCGGTGTTCCCTATGAGGAAACCGTCTGGAAGTGTGGCGGCATCAACCACATGGCGTGGTTTACCGAGTTTGCCTGGTGCGGGCACGACCTGTACCCGGTGGTACGTGAGGCGATGAAGAAAAAGGCCGTCTATGAGAAGGATCCCGTCCGGTTGGAAATGATGAAGGAGTTTGGTTTGTATGTCACCGAGTCCAGCGGCCATTTCTCTGAATACGTGCCCTACTTCCGCAAGCGCAAGGACCTGATCAAGAAATACTGCCGCGAAGGCTATCTCGGTGGCTCCAGTTATTATGCCGACAACTGGCCGATCTGGCGTAAGGATACGGACAAGCGGCGTGTGGACATGGCCACGGGGAAAACGGACATCAGTTTGAAGCGCGGACACGAATACGCCTCGGATATCATTGAGGCCCATGCTTTAAATCGACCCAAGGTCATTTATGCGTCAGTGCCCAATACCGGCTTGATTTCCAACCTGCCTCAGACGGGAGTGGTGGAGGTGGCGGTGCTGGTGGATCGACGCGGCTATATGCCGACCTATTTCGGGCCCTTGCCCGAGCAGGTGGCGGCCCTCTGTCGCAGTAACATGGCGGTGTTTGAATTGGTGGTGGATGGGATTTTGAAAAAGAAACGGGAGTCCATTGTCCATGCGATGATGGTTGACCCGCTCTCCGCCGCGGTGTGTTCGCCCGAAGAAATACGCAAGATGACGAATGAGCTTTTTCGCGCCGAGAAGATGTATATTCCCGGGTGGTTGCAAAATAAGGCCGTCAAGGGGATGGATGTCAAAGTGGCGCGGCAGGTTCGCAAGCAGGTGGCCGCACTGAACCAGAAGCCCGTCGCCAAGACGGGCGGGGATGCCGCTACACAAGTGTCCTCAATGGCGGCACGGCATGTGAAATAAGCCAACTCTTTGACTTCTTCGTTATGTGGCCACCATTTTACGCTTTTGGGTGCGATTAATAATGGGACGACCTGATTTATTTCTGATCACTTTCAAGCGTTCAAAGAATGCCCGGGTATTCCCCTTTGTCTCAGCGGCGAGTTGCCGCCCTCCATCATCCTGCTCAGGGTGACGACGGTGATCCGGAGGCAGACAGGGGGGCCTGATTTAGTCCTTCGACAAAGAAAGCAAATGTCGAAGTTCATCCCGGACAGCACCGCTCAGTGTGATCGCTTCCTTCGCAACTTCCTGCTCGGCTTTATCGACCCATTCAATGACTTCGCGCTTCATACAGCACAAGTCCCTTCTCCGCGATATCCCGCATGAAAAAGTCTTTCATTTTCAATCTTTCGCGGAATTTCTCCGGAGATCGAACAATGACATCAATCGAAACATCATGAGGAAGCGCCATCCGGATATCGGATGCAGTTCTTGCGGCTACGGATTCGTACAGATGCCCGCGCTGATGTACACAGTTCTACATGATTACAAGTCGGAAAATGGACAGAACGGCTCCAGAAGCTCCCCGGGGGCGGCGGTCTCCGCCGGTAACATCCGCACACCCCGCGAGCCAGGAGAGCCGTCAGCACAGAGATGGAGCGCCCCGCCAACCCGGTGGGGTGTCACTTAAGGCCAGTGGCCTCAAACTGGTGGCACACGGCGGGACTTTGCAGTGTTCACCGCAAGTCCTCCAAAGTAACGGCACTGATGGAGGGACGAATGAGATCCGCCTGAACGAGATGCGAGGCGGGGAAGGTTGATGCCACCGCCACGCAGCGCATCCATGCCGCCTTCGCGGCGGCAATTCCATTAACGGCATCTTCCACCACCGTGCATTGGGACGGTTGAACACCCAGTCGTTGGGCAGCCATAAGAAAGATAGCGGGGTCAGGCTTACGATGCTCCACATCCTCAGCCGTCACGATGGCCTGCCATGTGGCTGGCGGTAATCCAATCTTGTTCAGATTGGCCACAATTTTGATGCGGTCGGCACTGGAGGCGACGGCACAAGCCATCCCCGCCGCCTGGCATTTCCACACCAGTTCAACCGCACCCGGAAAGGGCTCAAGCCTTGCGGGCACCATAGCCAGATAAAGTTCATACGTCCTCGCCTTGGCCTCGACGATATCCAATGGCATGCCATATTTCTCAGCGACGCCACCAAGATACCGGTTCTCTCCAGTTCCCACAAACGGATGAAAATCCTCCGGCCGCACCACCACGCCACGCTCCCGGAACATCTCCATTGCCGCCGCGCATATCAACGGTTCCGAATCAGTCAAAACCCCGTCCATGTCAAAAATCACCGCTCTCATAAATCAGATCTCCATAAGCGCATTCCGTGCTTCAACCACCACCGCATTGATTTCTGACCGTTTCGCAATTCAGATCCTTTCTTATTGAATCGTAGTAATGACCGTCGATTTTTCCATCCATAGGATATTGGTCACTATGCGGGGATAGTACTTGCTCCCCATCGCCTTGCCAGACTTGAATTGATCCGAACAGGCATCAAACTCGGATCCATTCCGTTCCCATTCGGCATGGGCATGGTCGGCTGCAGCGCCGGCCTTGCCCTGCTTCACCCCCAGTATGGTACGGGCGACGTGCTGGCAGAGGTTGATCTTGCTCATCCAGGAATTATCGGCCGTAGAAGAGAGTTTCCATCCACCATCCGGATAGAGGCATACCCCCGGCACGAGAACATGCTCCAGGTGCAATTTCATCGTTTTCAACAGGTCCGCGTAGGGCCCGTTGAAAGACAGCGCCTCCTTCAAGCCCATCTCACGGGGGAAAATCAATCCCTCAATGACAGGAATAATGGCGCTCTTGTTCCCCGCCTCCAGCACCGCCGGGATGAAGCCAAGCTTTTTGTCGTAGCCCTTCACCAATGATTTCGCACACAGTTTGGCCGCCTTCACGCACTCCGACGCCTTATCGTCAGCGCCGAGCGTCTTGAACATAAATTCAAGGGCCAGATAGGACGACCAGCATTTGGACGCCAGATAGATATTGTTGCGTGCCTGCCCGAGCGAATGATCAAGGGAGTCATACGTCGTAATCTCCCCCCCGCCCTGCGTGAAGGAGCTCTCGCACTTCATGATCCCGGTCCGCTTGCGGGGATCGGGATGGTCGCGATGCTGCAGGCTTCTCAGACAGTCCTCCAGGATCCCGCGATTCCTGACCAGGAAGTCGTCATCGCGGGTCTGCGCATAATACACACCGGCACAACACACCCAGTTGGCCAGCTGCTCGCAGGTCATGAACGAAAAACATTCGCGATCCAATCCGGCTACCTCGTAGCTGCTTCGTCCAGCCGGGCTGAACTGATTCATCACCCCCATGTCATGGGAGAATGAGATCCCCCCCTCGTGGAGTTTACCCGGTTTGCCGGGCTCAAACACCTGGTCATAGTAGCTGTACTCACGTACAAACTGGTCCAGCACATTGCGCACCGTCCAGGGATTGAACCGCATCTCGAAGAACAGCATGTCCACGGTGAGGTCAAAGGTGTTCATCATCAGGTATTCACCCTCGTTGACCACCCACCGCGGACGTCCTCCATCATCCAGCCACTCGGTCGAGCCCCAATAACTGTGCGTGGCATGGGCAATCAGGAACTTCTGCTCGTCGTTGAGTTTGGCCGACGCCAGCTCGGCGTCACGCGCATCGGCTTCGGCGAGGTAACTCGGAGCCATCTCCAGAGAGTAACGCAGCACCTCTTCCAGACCGCTGAAATACCGGGTGTACCAATACTTCGTCGCCTTGCCGGTTGTGGCTTGCCCCTGCTTGAAATACCCGACACTGATCAGAATCTCCCGGCTCTCGCCCGCCTTGGCTTCGGCAATAAAGCCCGCCGTCCCCCCCAGCAGGAAATGCGGAGTGCGATGGCGCCTGCGCATGGCCAGCGGAACATCGAAATTAACGAACGTCTCAACCTCATCCTCCGTCGCCAGCCCCATGCTATCCCGCTGGGTCAGGCACTTGAAGTGCTCGTCCTGCCCCATCGGAACAGCCCAGCGTCCGTCCATTCGAATGGCAAAGAAGAAGCGGTGGGACTTCTTCGATTTACGATTGTCATAACTCACCCGGATCAGGCTGGCGGGACAGGAAGCATACTTCTGCTCAGCGGACGAACTTGTGGCAGGGTCAGGGATCGCAAAAAAAGGGGCCACGATCTCAAAACTCAAGCCCTCCGCCCGGAAGACGTCGGTTGCCCAGCGATAGTCACGCGTGATCTTGACTGCCGGGATCACCCGCTCGGTCGTGGTGGCCCCATTCGCCGGCCCTCCCTGGACATAGCGGGCCCGCTCATCATCGTTCATGGCAAAGAGAGGCAGGAAGTTCAGCACTCCCTGATCGTCCTCATACCCCACATAGACGCCGCCATCGGCAGGCTGCCCCTTTTCCATGGCCATGCCCCCGCGGGCTCCGTGCATGCCACAGGTCAACGAACTATGTGCCCCCATGGGCGAGTGATGTGCGTGAAAGGATGTCTTCATGTTCTCCTGTTTCCTTACATGTTATCTTTATTTCTGCAGGCTAACCATCCGGAAGAACTCCCCTTCCCGGGTCATGAGTTCATCATGCGTTCCTTGTTCCACTATCCGGCCCTGATTCATGACGACTACACGGTCGGCATTGCGGATCGTGCTCAGGCGGTGCGCCACAATCAAGGTCGTGCGCCGACTGATCAGCCGCTGAATGGCCTCCTGGACCAGTTTCTCGGAGACCACATCCAGCGCCGAAGTAGCCTCATCGAGCACAATGACACGGGGATCACGAATAAAGGCCCGGGCAATGGAAATCCGCTGCCGCTGACCACCGGAAAGCCGCCCACCATGTTCCCCAATGATCGTATCAAGCCCCTTGGGAAGATCCCTGACAAATTGCGACACGTTCGCCAGCTCCAGGACTTCCTGAAGCCGCTTGTCATCCACGTGATCAAGCCCGTAGGTGATATTCTCACGGACCGTTCCCGAAAACAGGATAGTGTTCTGGGCAACCACAGCTAGGTAATGGCGATAGGTGC
>CAJBSZ010000318.1 GCA_903958395.1 uncultured bacterium
GGCCGTGGCAGCCAGCGCCCCGACAGTCACCAGCAAAAAATAGAGATAGAGTCTCCAGAACAAGCTTCTGCGCCGCATGATGAATCACTCCTTGAAGCGGTAGCCCACACCCCGCACCGTCTCGATATAATCGCCGCGTTTCCCCAGTTTCCGTCGCAGGGAAACCACCTGGACATCCACAGCCCGATCCGTCACGGCATAGTCCTCGCCCTTCACGCCATCCACGATCTGCTCGCGGGTAAACACCCAGCCGGGCCGCCGGGCCAGGAAATGCAGCAGCCGGAACTCCGACGCCGTCAACTCCACCGCCGTCTTCCCGCACAACACCTCGTGGCGGCCGGGATTGATGGTGATATCGAGAACCTTGAGGATTTCATCCGCACTGACGGGGCCCTTTTCCTTGCGGCGCAGCACGGCATGGACCCGCGCCAGAACGACCTTGATGCTGAACGGCTTGACGATGTAATCGTCGGCGCCCATCTCCAGCCCGACCACCACATCCGACTCCTCACCCCGCGCCGTCACCATGATAATCGGAATACCCGCCGTCTCAGGCTTGGCTTTCAAGAGGCGGCAAATTTCGAGACCGCCCACTCCCGGCAACATCAGATCCAGCAGAACCAATGCGGGGTTCTTGCGGGGAATATCCGCCAGCGCCTGATCGCCCCGGGTCGCCACACTCACCTCATATCCCTCGCGGGTTA
The DNA here is from genome assembly GCA_903958395.1 of uncultured bacterium. Classification (GTDB taxonomy): domain Bacteria; phylum Verrucomicrobiota; class Kiritimatiellia; order CAIKKV01; family CAITUY01; genus JAABPW01. The sequence goes on from CAJBSZ010000318.1 coordinate 705, forward strand.
GATTATAGGAAAGCAGGTCGGCAATATCCGACTCATCCTCGACGATAAAAATAGACTTCTTACCCATTCCTCAATGGTAAGCAACCTTCAAAGGAAAGGGAATGGATTTTTTGTTAGAAATCGATGAGGCTTAAACTGTGGAAACAGTCAGATCCTGCCTGCCTGCCTCGCGACATGTCTCACAATAAGCCGTGCGGCATGAGGCCGAGCCAGCCGCAAAGCGGCATCACTCAGGCTTCGGCGACGTTCCGCATTCTCCAGAATCGGCCACACCTTGAACGGGGCGTCGAGAGGATCCACCAGTCGAACGGCCACTCCGTTTTCCAGTAAATATTCCGCATTCCGTTGTTCCTGGCCGGGTATGGGATCCATGATTACCAGCGGCCGTCCCATCGCCAGAACTTCCGCCGAGGTCAACCCCCCGGGCTTGCTGATGACCACATCCGCTGCACCAATCAACTCATGAATGTTGGTAACAAAGCCGTGCACCATCACGGGCATCGTCAATTCACGCGCCTTTCGGGTCACCTGCTCCTTGAGCATTTCGTTGTTTCCGGTCACCACCACCAGTTGCGCATGAAGCGGCTCCCGCAAAAACGATCCCAAAACATCCACAACTGACCCGACGCCAAATCCCCCGCATAAAATCAGAATGACCGGCAAATCGGGAGTCAACCCAAGCCGAATACGCAACCCGTCCGCATCGGACGAAGGAATAAACTCGGGGGAAACAGGGATACCCGTCACCCAGGCACGTCCTGGCGGCTGGCCTCGCCGGATCAACTGCCGCCGCGCCTCTTCCGAGCCGGTAAAATACCCGTCCACATTAGGACACGACCACAGGGAATGGGCCGCGAAATCCGTCACAACCCCGAACAACGGCACCTTGGCCGTTTTTTCAGCGCGACGTCGCCCCAGGATTTCAAGGGGCAGGAAGTGGGTGCAGATCACCGCATCCGCCTGAATGTCCTGCCAGAAACTCTCAAACGCGCGGGTATTTAATTTATTGAATGTGGTTCGAATCCGCCGATGCCAGGGGTTCTGGCTTTTCCGGTCCGTCAACGAATAGAAGTAGCCCCACAGTTCCGGCGCGGATCGCACCATGTTCAGATATCCCGCCGCATAGGTTTTTCGAAACAACGGGGGGGTGAATTCCAGAATATCATGAACAACCGAATCCATCCCTTCCCGGAGACAGGCCGCCGAAAGAGCTTCCGCAGCCCGTTTATGTCCGGCTCCGGCCGAGGCATGGAGGATGAGCAACTTCATGTCACACGCTTTCTCCGCCTGAACGAAAGCCAGATCAACAGGGTTCCCAAAGCCAGATACATCCAGTAGTCAACCGGAACACCCAGCATCCAGTGGTGATGCCAGGGAATAGAGGCCGGGTTGAATCGTGACAAGCCGAAAGCCGGGTTCAACACAAACCAAAGAAAGTCCTCCAGAATCCAAAACAGCGCCAGGCTCCCCAGGATCCGAAATTCCAGACGAAAACTGTGCCGGCCATGCAGAAAAAATGCGAAGTGAAAAACGAGAGCCATGAACAGGAAAACCCAAACGTGATACCCCGTCAAAGGACGGCCACCCCAAAAATAATCCAGCAACCAGTGATTCTCCACCCGCCAGGTGGGCAGGTTCGCCGCCCATCCCGTAGCGCCTTCAATCTGAATCTCAACCTGGGCAAACACCGCTGCCAGAAGACTCAACACCACCAGCAACCCGGCCAGTTTGCGTTGATCACGACTCCATTTTCGGCGCCACTCAGGCACACCGAACCTGCCTCTCCCCAGCCATCTCGACCCCGTGATGGCGAAGATATCCAGCTGCCGAATCTCCCATGTAAATCTCCAGAAGCCGGGGATCAGCCTGTGTCAGATCCACCACCAGCAGGGCATCAAGCGCCATGTTGAACTTGGGATCCACATTACAAGCCAGAACCCGCCCTCCCAGTTTCAGATATTGCCGCAAGAGCACCGGAATGCCTTTTCCATCCGGCTCAAGGTCACTCACGATTTCGGATAACGCCTCCAAATCGGGAATCCGGCAAATCGGCCCGTTCCCCCCATCAACGGGATTCCCCTTCATCTTTATTGGATTTCGGGGGCATACCGATTGCCAAGCCTGCACCGGGTTAACATCCTGATCAAAGAAACGGGCCACAAGCTGGCGGGATGTTTCCTGATAACTATTGCTCATGCTGACCGTGCCGAACAGGTTTCGATATTTCGGATTCCGGACCACAAACGCACCGATTCCTTTCCATAGCAGGAGAAGAGGCAGATGTTTGCGCTGATATTCCTGGCGGACAAAGGAGCGCCCGATTTCGATCGCAGGACTCATTTTTCCAATCAAATCCCACTGATATTTAAAAAGCGTACTGGTATAAAGTCCGCCCAATCCAAGTTGCGCCAGGATCTTGTCGGTCAGCCCCAGCCTGTACGCCCCGACTACTTCCGATTTCTTCACATTCCAGACAAACAGGTGCTGGTAGAACCGGTCAAAGACATCCATGTCCCAGGCAGTTCCCGTCCCCTCTCCCACGGCCCGGAATGTCACTTCCCGCAATCGTGCGATTTCCCTCAACACAGTGGGGATCTGCTTGGCGCCGGCGACATACACGCGGTAATCACCCGCCTCCACCAGTTTCTGCTCCGGCGGTAGCCAATCCACTTCCCGGATCAGGTCACCAGCGGCTCCGGCCGCAATCACCGGCACGCTCCGAGAAATCCGCGCCCGCACAGTCTGCCGCTTCCGGGCATCCCCTCCGGTCTCCCCGAGTAATTGAACACGCAGTTTCAAATACCGCGTGAGTTCGGCATCATCCGTAATGGCATTCAGTTTCTCATAGGGAAGAACCCTGCCAATGCCCACTTTCATCGGATGCCCGGCCTTGTTCACCATTTCCCGAATCAGCATGGCCGTTCTCAACCGGGGATGAATCATCCCCGCCATCTGAAACAGCGGACCATTGGCCCCTTCAAAAAAAACAGGAAGCACCGCAGCACCGCTATGCCTCATGAGCCGGGCCACCGTTCCATGCCAGTCAGACTCACAAACTCGCCTTCTTGCCAAATCCAAATGCGCGACTTCACCGGCGGGAAACATGCCCAGCACACCGCCATTTCGAAGCCAGCGCAGACTCTTCCGCAAAGGCGCCATATTCTTCGTCGCCGCCTCGGATCCGCCAAAGGGATCCACCAGAATCATGTGTTTTTGAAGTTCCGGAATAGCCGACAGAATCGAGTTGGCCATCACCTTGATGTCGGGTCGCACGGCCGACAGAAGACTCAGCAACACCAGCCCCTCAACCCCTCCAAACGGATGATTGGCCACCACCAGAAGGGGGCCTTCCCGGGGAATGGCCTCCAGACTGCCGCGAACAATCTGATAGTTCACCTCCAGCCGGGCCAGCGCCCGGTCGACAAAAGACAGAGAGGACTCGTCATGGCGCATGTCATCATACAGGCCGGACAATTTGTCCAACTGGAAAATACCACTCATCAGGCGGGTGGCAATCTGCGTAATCCCTTTGCCGGGTAAAGTCCATCCAGCAGAAGGAATAACGGGGCAATCAAGGGTTTGGGTCGTTTGCATAATGGCGCCATTTTAAACAGCGCCTGTTAAAATCAGATGAGCGAGCGGTTAGAAGATGGTGATGGCCTCACTTCAAGAAGTGGCGCAACCCCATTCCCTGCGAAACCGCAACCCGGGGAAGCCGGTGCGCCGGAACGAACTTCAATCCCCACCCCAACCAGGCCAGCAACCGCAGTAACACCAGCCGATCCGCCAGACGATAGGCCCGCTTGCGGCGGGTAATATAGGCGAGAACAAACCGGATCAGTCCTGCTCCCAGCCGGGATCGCTGGACTCTCACAACAAACACATAATGATTCTCATCCTGGGACAGATGGATCTGGCGGATCAGGGCGCGCAACTGTCTCTCGACGGAGGAATCAACCGGCCTGAAATAATACTCCCGCGCCACGGCCAGGATCTCATAGACCGCATATTGGGATTTCAGCCCTTCAACAGGGAGCCCCATTTCCGCAGCCAGTGTAATCATCCGTCTGATTTTCCCCAGTGCCGTATAGCCCTGCCTGATCGTCCTTTCCCGATCCTTCACAAAATAGCGTAGAAAAACACGCATGGTGTCGGTGATGAACATCGTGTCCCACAAGACGTGCAACAGCGGGGGGAGTCGCAATCGCCTGAAATAGACGGCACACCGGGCATAGTCATCCACATACAACAACTCCATCACCACTTCCGAGGAAAGACGGAGCAGTTCGAGAAGCGACTCCGCATCGACGCCGGGCAGACGGGTGGCACAGTACCGGCGTACCGCCGAGCTCACATCGAGATGATCCTTGAACACCCCTATGGTCGCCGCCACATTAATCTCATTCCAAAGGGATGAATCCTTAACGAAGGTGATCCGCCGGGAGGTCGTCCAGCCTCCCGTCTGGCACCAGACCCAGGCGCCCACCACGTTTTTGCAGGAGGATAATTCCCTTTCATAACGCTCATAATCCCAGCCGATAAACGAGGGATATTCCCCGCCCCCCTCATATTCACGGCGGGCCTGGAGCTCAATCATCTTACGGTGCCGGGTGTCCTCCCGGAAATGGCTGTTGAGGAGAACATACCGGAAGAAATCCGTCTCGCCATATTTCAGGGAGAGAATCAGCCGGGGATGTTCGAGCCCGGTGAAAACCGCTTCGTAGGTTTTCCGGTTCCACATCAAATCCCCGATTCGATAGGCGCCCAGACTCCAGGTGCGCATGATCAGGGTGCGGTTGCGCGCATCACACACGGCCAGAAGAGCCTCCACATAGCGCCGGGCCTGCCGGGGCGTTTGCAGAATCTGACGACTCAGGAAATCACCCCGGACATCCACCCCATCAGACTCCCCAAACCGGGCGATGATCCCCTGAACCGCTGGGAAATCACGAAAAACCGCATCCACGGCATCACCCAGAAACCGGATAATTTTCCCGTCATCCCTCCCTAGGAGCAAATCCAATTCCCGGTTGAAAAACGAAATATCGGTAGTCAGATAAACCTGGAGTCCGGCCGCCCGGGCGATCTCAAACAAGACGGAAAATTCCTGGCGATAATCCGCAATCCGGGCCCTGAGCGGAGCGGGGTAGGCAAAATGATCGGTCACATGCGCCAGGTCATCCAATGAGACGGCATTGAACCCGAGGGAGGCTGCCGTTCCGGCAAATCGCTTAAACGCCTCCCGGATTTCCCGGAAGGCGTCCCGCTGCACGCGACCGTCACGCTCCAGGAACGAAAAGGGGATTTTCGACCAGTTGATCGTGCGCTTGGGATGACCCAGGAAAAAGGGCCCAATCCCGTCAATCATGAACAGATCCATATCAGGAAAATTGATCGAGCGCCCGGTCCCAACTCATCTCGTGCGCCGTTTTCAGGGCGTTACGGCCCATGTCGCCACGCCTTTTTTCGTCCCAGACCAGCTCCCGGATTCCGGCGCACAGCGGCGCCGGAGTACGCACATCCACGGCAAGTCCCGAGCCATTGCGCGCAATGATTTCAGCAGGCCCCCCGAGGGTTGAGACAATCGCCGGCAACCCGGAGGCGTGGGCTTCCAGAACCACATTGCCAAAGGTGTCGCTGGCACTGGGAAACAAGAACAAATCTGCGCTGGCATACGCCGCAGCAAGTTCTTCACCCTGCAGGAATCCCGTGAAACAAATATTGTCCCCCTTTTGTTTGCGGAAGGAAGCTAGCTCCGGCCCGTCGCCCACCACAACCAGATCCAGGTTCGGCGTGGTGGTTCGCGCATTCTGGAATGCATCAATCAGGGTTTTGACATTCTTTTCCTTCGAGACCCGCCCCACATATAGCAGTTTGAGATTTCCATTCAGACCATACGGTTTCCAGAAATCCGGGTCGCGTTTTCCGGGATTAAAACGGGCCAGATCCACGCCCCTGGGCAGCACGTTCATTTTAGCCTTATCAAACCCGGTGTCAGCCAGATGTTTCCTGTAGTACTCACTGGGAACAAGGATCCGATCCATCTTCCCGTAAAACCATTGCATGTACCCCGTCGCCATTTGCTCCAGCACTTCATCCTGGGTAAGGCATTTGACATACTTCGGGAAATCAGTGTGATAGATCCCCACCGTCCTGAGACCCAGAAGCCGTGCCGCCGCAAGAGCCGTCACCCCCATGGGGCCCGGGGTCGAGATGATCACCTCACGGTAGTTTCCCCGCTCCAGGGTTTCAATGACATCCAGGAAGGGCGGAAATACCAGCTTCTGGGAGTCATACTCCGGCAACGAGAAAGTTCCCAGGGGCGGGAAGTTGATCGTTTCAATCCCCGTGTCGGGCGCCGACTCCATTGAGGTCATGATCGTCATCGGCCAGCCGCGCTCCCTGGCCTTGCCCGTGAGCATCCGGATGGTGTGGGACACTCCGTTCACATCACTGAAGGTATCCGTAACCCAGGCGCGGCGATTGCTGCGCTCGGGACGAACCTGACTTCCCCCGAGCCGGACCGCCGCCTCCTGGAGAAAGCGCTCGTCCTTGTGCTGAACCCCGAACGCCGTGAAGTACGGGGCAACGCCAAGCATGACGGTGCCCAGCGAAGCCAGCGTCTGAAAGCCGTCCACCACGCGCCCCTCCTCCACGTGACCGAGGAATTGCTTCAGGAAAGCGTAGCCAAGCTCATGACTGATCCGACTGGCCGTAGCGAAGCTTTCCACGTCACCACCCACTCGACGCCCCGCCTGAACCCCTTCCGAAGAAGGATTCCCGCGCAGCTTGGAAAACGATTCCACCAGCAGACGTTCGCCGGGACTGAGCTTCCGGACACGATATTTCTTCACCACCCGTTCCGCCCAGGTGAGCACCGGCCCGGAACTTTTTTCCGGCGCCTCGTACCCGCTCAACAGACGCTTGAACAATTCGCCCAACACCGAGGAGCCCGCCCCCGGCTTCATAAGCCGGCTGCGATAATACTGGTAGGCGATCTGGTATAAACTATGCGCCAGGCGAAGACTGGTTCCGGAAGAACCCCGGGCTTCATGCCGGCCCGCCCTGAGATGATCCAGAAACTCCCCGACCGATTCGGCAGGGGGCGTGACGGTATAGGCGCTGGCCGCATAAATTCCGCTGTGGTCATCACTCCCGCCGGTAAACTGCTTCACCCAGGCCTCATCGCCAGAAGGCTGGATCCCGTGGCGATCCGCCATGGCCAGGATCCGATCCTGGGTCAGCATCGAAAACAACGCCACGGTCAAATCGCCCGCCCTGGGGTGGCGTGACCCGTTAATCGCCTCAAACCGGTCAAACATCAGAAGCAACTTTTCCACATGGTCAACGGTCAACACATCGTTGACCCGGAACAAGGGATGGGCAATGACATGCATGATGGCTTCGTCGGCCATATACTTCCGCAGATCATAAATGTTCTGCCGGATCCCCTGCATGTCCGCGAATTGCTTCTCCGTTATATCCTGCACCAGGCAATGAACCTTACAGCCGTCCTCGGGGAAATACGTGGTCAGTTCAGCCGAAATGAAGGTGCCGGGCAGATGGGCGATTTCAAGAGCACCTGCAATGCAGTTGTGATCCGAGATGGTGACATAATCCATCCCTTTTTCACGACAGATGCGGTACACCTCCGCAGGCTCGGTGAAACATTCCGGCGCCCCGATCCGCCGGAGGAACCACTCCGTCGGCCGGTCGGAATGCTTGCTATGCACATGAAGATCCGCCTTCATGCCCCTCGCGTCTGACATCCCTGTTTTCATAGTGCAGGAATAATCGCCCAGTTCTGTTAAGGGAATGTGAGGGTTCGGTAAGAATTGCGCGTGAGAAATTGGCGTGATTTCCCCCCTCGTTTATGAGATACACACCCGCATGATATCTGCCATCAGAAAACTACTTGGATACGAGGACAAGTTCTTTAATCTCCTCGAGGCCAGCGCCGATGAAGCCAAGGCCAGTGTTCAACTCCTCATGACCATGCTTAAGACGCCGGACGAGGTCGCCTCCATGGGGGACTTTATCCAGAGCCGCCGCAAGGATAAGCGGATCACCGAGGAAATCACCGAGCAGTTGTGCAAAACCTTCGTGACCCCGCTGGAACGCGAGGATATCGAGGCGCTCTCGATCGCCCTCTACAAGATTCCCAAGACCACGGAGAAATTCAGTGAAAAGTATATCCTCTGCAAGGACTACCTCAAGGGGGTCGACTTCATGCAGCAGGCTGTCATCCTCGAGCAGACCACGGAAACCATCTCCCTGATGGTCAAGAAACTCCGAGTCCGGGCCAATCTGGAGCAGATCAAGCAATACAACGATAATCTTCATTATCTGGAGGGCGAGGCCGACAAGCTCATGCTGGATCTGGTCAAGGATCTCTACAGCGGAAAGCACGATCCCCTCAGGGTCATCATCATCCTCGACCTTCACGAAACCCTGGAGAAAATCATCGACCGCTGCCGGGATGTCGGCAATGTCATCTTCCAGGTTGTGCTCAAGTATTCCTAAAGGCCGCCCATGCTGATCCTCATCTTGTTCGTCCTGCTGATCGCGCTGGCCTTTGAATACATCAATGGCTTCCACGACACCGCCAACTCGATTGCCACTACGGTGTCGACCAAGGTGCTGACCCCGCGGCAGGCGATTGCCATGGCGACCTTCTTCAACCTGGTGGGCGCATTGGCGGGTGTGTCGGTGGCCACGACAATCGGCAAGGGTCTGGTCGACACGCATTTTGTAGGGATCGACACCATTCTTTCCGCCCTGATCGGGGCCATCATCTGGAACCTGCTCACCTGGTGGCTGGGTCTGCCCTCCAGTTCCAGCCACGCCCTGATCGGGGCCTTGTGCGGCGCCACCCTGGCCTCCGCGCGCGATAACTGGAGTGTGATCCGCTGGGCCGTCCCCAATCCCGCCACCGGCCATGCCGAAGGACTGTGGCCCAAGGTGGTCTTCCCCATGTTCGCCTCGCCGGCCGCCGGCTTCATTGGCGGCGCACTTCTGATGGGGTTGCTGGTCGTGTTGCTCCACAAACTCCGACCCCAATTAATCAACAAGATCTTCTCCAAGGCACAACTCGTCAGCGCCGCCTGGATTGGATTCAGTCATGGCACCAATGACGCCCAGAAGACCATGGGCATCATTGCGCTGATTCTCTTTACCGCGACCCGGGACGGCACCTTCAACCAGCTTCCCTCCTGGCTCCATTTTCTACACACCCCTGAATTTACCGTTGCGCTCTGGGTCAAAATTGCATGCGCCCTGACCATGGCGGCCGGTACGGCGGCGGGCGGGTGGCGGATCATCCGGACCATGGGCCACAAGATCGTGCGGATGCAGCCCATCCATGGGTTTGCCGCCCAGACCACGGCGGCGGCCGTCATTCAGATTGCCACCCACTGGGGCATCCCGCTCTCCACGACTCATGTCATCTCAACCTCCATCATGGGAGTTGGCACCATCAAGCGGATGAGCGCAGTCAAATGGGGCGTTGTCGGCCGAATCGTCTGGGCCTGGGTTCTGACCATTCCCGTCACCGCCATCCTCGCCTATTGGACCGAACGCGGCCTCCTGCATATCTGGCCCTGCAAGTAAGGTTCGGTTCTTCAGACTAATTGCGCCAGCGCTCACTTTTGTTGCACTCCCCTCCCCCGCTGACTTTGCTACGCGCGTCTATGCGGGGATGATAACCCAAAAGACTCAGTTTTGTCAGAAGCAGACCATCCAATGCGGGTAGGTCTTTTGGATACACTGAAATCAAACGTTTACCCTCCTGCTGATAGAGGATCTGCTTCTTGTACATGCTCATTTTATACTGCGGCGTGTCCATTCCCCAGTACTCAATATAAACATCCATCTCGGGCAGATAAAAATCAGGCCGAATTTGAAACTCGGCTATCATGCGGAACTTGGCATCGTAACGATAGGCAATCCCATACGTGGTCAGCCAATCGGCAAGCCTTCGCTCACCTTCCGATTGCACCACCGTTCCGTCCCGTGCCTCGATGGTCTTGTTGATTTCCACCTGCGTCTCGAAGTTACGTCGCTCCAGAAAGACTTCGTCGAAACAGCGGTCGCAAAACACCCGCTGAAACGCCTGATGTGAACGCGCATATTCATCGGACGAGACCCGGGTGCTGCACCGCTGGCAATGTTGTTCAGAAGCCGAAGCGGCAATTTGCAAAGCCTCTTCGATGAATTTTACGGCGCTGGCCGCATCACGCTGAATATAGTCTTTCTCCGCAGGATTCTGCGCCATATCACGCAGATCGTGTAAACAGTCTTGTGCTGCGGTTCCATAGGCTTTTAGCGCCTTGATGGCATATTGCCGGGTTTGCGGGTGCGGATCGCATCGCGCCATGGGCGCAAGCGCCGCTACTGCGGTCGACTGGTCAACCCCCATCCAGGCCAGCTTGCCCAACGCCGACGCCGCCAGCCTTCTGGCATTGGCCGACGACGACCCGAGCAATTTGAGCAGTTCTCCAAATGCCGCTACTTCGCCTTCGCGCCCAATCGCCACCGCCCTATCGGATAGCCTCTTTTCAAGTTGTCGATCCATCGGGTTCTTCAAACCCCACCACCCCTCCCCGCACTGACGCGCGTAGCAAAGTCAGCCCTCTCCCCTGTCGCCCGGCAGATACCATACTGCTGTGGAGCGCCTGTCTTTGTCTATCGTCAAGCCTGCTGATATTTGGATCAGCGAAGGAGTGAGTGCGAATCTGCCTGAAGAGTGACTACGATATCTCCGGAACTGGTGCGGGTGATGGCGACCGACCACCAGATGCCGTGAGTGGCGGGAA